>NZ_JAAHGM010000036.1:0-74583 GCF_010692625.1 Okeania sp. SIO2C2 | reverse complement strand
CCTTCCCCCCTTAACTCCTCACTGAACTTACGTCGTGTCCTCTACCACTCCCCACCCTCCCCACACTTCCCACCCTCCCCACACTCCCCACACTCCCCACACTCCCCACACTCCCCACACTCCCCACACTCCCCACACTCCCCACACTCCCCACACTCCCCCCGCTCCCCTACTCCCCCACTCCCCTAACCTTCATACTTTGTCCTGCCAACCATCCAGTTGTCCATGCACTTTGAAAATTAAAACCTCCTGTAACTCCATCAATATCCAATATTTCACCAGCAAAATATAACCCCTGACAACAACGACTTTCCATAGTTTTAAAATTAATTTCTTTCAAACTCACCCCACCACAAGTAACAAACTCTTCCTTAAAAACCCCTTTACCCTGAACTTGATATTTACCTTGAGTCAATTCTAGAATCAACTTGTTAATAGCTTTCTTTGATAACTCCCCCCAACGTTTTTGCGGGTCAATATCCGCAGCAATAATTAAACCTTCCCACAAACGACGCGGTAGAGAAAATGGACAACTATTAACGATCGCTTTCTTTTCCTGAGTTTTGAGTGCTAATAACTCTGTTCGTATATCTTCTGGGTTAAGCTTAGATAACCAATTAATCAATAAATCAGCTTTATAGTCATTTTCATAGAGAAATCTTGCACCCCAGGCGGATAATTTCAAAACTGCCGGACCACTTAAACCCCAGTGAGTCACAAGTATAGGTCCTATCTGTTTTAATTTAGCTGTCGGCAGTTGTAAACAGAC
Source organism: Okeania sp. SIO2C2 (assembly GCF_010692625.1). NCBI lineage: Bacteria > Bacillati > Cyanobacteriota > Cyanophyceae > Oscillatoriales > Microcoleaceae > Okeania > Okeania sp. SIO2C2. The sequence continues at coordinate 73,814 of NZ_JAAHGM010000036.1, read as the reverse complement.
ATTCTCAACCGAAATACCTGCCAACTCTTGGAAGCGTGGGTCAGAAATCTTGAAAGTAAATAGAGAAGGTACAGGTGCTGCAACCTGATGACCCAATCCTTTTGCCCAACGATAACCAAGAGGACTACTGCCAGTTGCTAAGAGTAGGCGATCGCATTCCACAATTTCTCCCGATTTTAATCTGATTTCAAATAAATTATTATCTCCCACTGTTGACTTTCGTGTTACAGAAACCACTGCTGCACCCGTGCGAATACTTACACCTCGGTCTAATGCGACCCTAGTTAAACACTCAACAATTGTAGCAGAATCATTAGTAGTGGGAAACATCCGTCCATCTGCTTCTGTTTTTAACTGTACGCCCCTCGCAGTAAACCATTCCACAGTATCACGAGCCTGAAATTGACTAAATGCACCCCGAAGCGCTTTACTTCCCCTGGGGTAATTTTGAACAAAAATTCCTGGGTCGAAACAGGCATGAGTAACATTGCAACGACCACCGCCAGATATACGCACTTTAGCCAGAGTTTGTCGCCCTGCTTCTAAGATGGTGACATTAGTGTGGGGGGTGCTACAGGTGATCGCTCCAAAAAAACCTGCTGCTCCCCCACCTATAACTACAATTTTCAGAGGTGGGAAAGACATTTTAGGTGTTGCTGAATTAGTGTATGATATTAATCTTGATTACTTAGGAGTCAGGAGTTAGGAGGGAAGAAAGAGGAGTAGAAGGAGAAAGTTTTTTGTTTGCTGGCGCACAACGCACGTTAACGTGTAAGCGGAACTGAGTTCTATGGCGCTCTTATCCGGACACGATATCATAGCTCAAATCACCAACCCCAACATTTTATACATATTAGACATCTCCAATAATAAAAAATAAAATCAATTATCGCAGATAAATCATCAATTCTTTCCCTCTACTCTGTACGGACGTTGCATGCAACCTCCCTACTTCCTACTCCCTCTTTTCCGGAGAGGTTTATTAGTTACTCCTCTACTGGTTCAAAATCATCTTTACCAACCTCGCAAACTGGGCAAACCCAATCATCAGGAATGTCTTCAAAAGCTGTTCCTGCTGCTATTCCTGAATCTTCGTCTCCTTCTTCTGGGTCATATATATATCCACAAGCATTACAGACATATTTTTTCATTTTAATCTATTCCTCTCTAATAGTTCACCTGGATTTTACAAGCTTGTGGGTTAGAGGTTCCACTATCAGATTGCAAAGTTTTGTTAACTTTTTGGGTTGTCCTGCTCGCGTAATAGACATCTGGTAAAAATCAAAAATCAAATCAATTATCGTACAGAAATTATCAGTTCTTTCCCCCTCCATACCTATTCCCTATTCCCTATTTCCTCTTTTGGAGGAGATGTCTAATGGTGAAGAGATATATTTTTTAATTTCTTCCAAAACTCCCCACATTCCCCTCCCAGGAGTGGTTAGGGGTGGGTCCCCAAACTCCTCACACTATCTCTACCATTACTATGCACCAACACCACTTTTTGATGGTCTTTTACTCACTTCGGTCAAAGTAGACCAAAGCAAGAATGTTTTCCGGAATGTCTGTACTGTTAATTGTAGTTTTGGCTTTGTGGTTTATCTATCAGGATTTACGCATAACCACCACATATAGGGTGAACCGCTGTTCGCCCCTACAAATGGTGTATAATTTCGTATTTTGCGTAAGTCCTGTCTATCTGAAAAATGGGAGATGAAGGGTAATTTTTACTACTGTCTTCTGACTCTTTTCTTCAAGATATCTAAATATGTGTTTTTACAGGTAGATGTATGAATTTAATTTGAATTTGCGACAATTACTAATTGTTAAATTAAATCAGTTTTGACCAGAATTTAATTCTAACAGGACTTACGCAAATTATTAGACAATACGCTATCCGTAGGGGGTAAATGCCTATCTGTAGGGGGTGAATGGCATTCTCCCCTATTAGATATAACGGTTCTGCGTAAGTCCTGTCTAAATAAAAAAAACTAATAAAATAGGTAACAAATGGAAACTGAACTCACGCCCAATGGCAATAACTTACTCGCCACCGTTGAAGAAGGAGTCAGGAGTCAGGAGTCAGGAGTCAGGAGGGAAAATTGCATGGGGATAGTCTTCGACAAGCCGCTCCGCGTCTACGCTCCCCCAAACAATTTTGAGCACCGTGTAGACGGTGGGATATTAAACCCATAAGGGAAATGATAATACAGAAGCGATCGCTCTTTCCCCTGGAGAACTCGCTAATTTTACCGATGGGTTAGCTGCTCTTAGTGGCAACGATATAGTTACGGGGTCTTCAGACTCGGAATTCATCATGGGAAACCGGGGTGAAGATAGCCTTATTGGGGGGGGAGGCAACGATACTTTAATGGGTGGGAAAGACAATGATACAGTAGAAGGTGGCAATGGTAACGACTTAGTCCGTGGCGATCGCGAAGCTGATGTTGTTAGAGGGGGCAATGGTGGGGATAGTTTATTTGGAGGCAAAAATAACGACCGCCTCTTTGGGGATGGGGGCAATGATATTTTATTTGGCGATCGCGATAATGATACTCTCAGTGGTGGTTTGGGACAAGATACTCTTAATGGTGGAGCAGGTAGCGATGTATTTGTCTTAGAAAATGGTGCAGGTGTGGATGAAATAGCTGACTTTGAAAATGGTATCGATATAATTCAACTACCCGATGGTTTAAACTTTGATAATATCAGTCTAGAAAATAGTAGTGATTGTCAGCAAAATACTGCGATAGTCGATCGCCTCACTGGAGAAACTATAGCGCTAGAATGTCTCTGCAGGGAGTCTCAGTAGCGCCAATTTTTTATTTGAAGAAGGTCTGAATACTGAACAGATAATCAAAATTTCATTAATAGATTCATTAATAGAGTTGTCGAACTGACCAACCAAGAGCGCACCCAGTTGGGTTTGTCTCCCCTGAGTACAGACCCATTGTTAGGTCAGGCAGCGCAAACTCACACAGAGAATATGGCACTGCAAGACTTTTTCGACCATACAGGGTTAGATGGTTCTTCAGCAGGCGATCGTATTGAAGCTACAGGTTACGACTTTTCAGCTTGGGCAGAAAATATTGCGGTAGGGTATTTGACACCGGAGGCAGTAGTAGAAGGATGGATGAATAGTCCAGGACACCGCGCCAACATTCTCGATCCAAATTTGCAGGAAATTGGTGTTGGTTACTATTTCTTAGAAAATGATACTGGTAGCGTTAATTTCAATAATTATTGGACGCAAGTATTTGGAACACCTTTGTAGAGGTGGAGATGGGGGGGATGGGGAGATGGAGAGATGGGGTATCTTGAAGTATTTTCAATTATTGCCTCTATCCCATTTACTGCTGTTTGCCTCTAAACTGCAGCAAGATATGTTGGTGCCGGAGCGGCATACTTCGTAAACGAGCAATGTGGAAATCGTGGTTTTAACCCGATAGAAAGCTCCTCTGAAAAATCCACACGACTTTAGTCCATGGAGTGTCAAATAACAAAAGTAACGACTTCCTCTAATATTAGAAGTCGTTACCCAGAATCGATCGCCTCAATCTAGAAAATCTGAATAGATTTAGAAAAGACCATTATTGTTGTAATCGTCTAGAGCAGTGTGAATTAATTCACCGCCATTAGGCACAATCGGACTAGGTTGATTCCAGAAGTCAGAATTAGCTGGAACAGCATAAGTTGATGCCTCTAGGATGAGGTCTCCGTCACCAATACCATCAAAATTTTCATCTGGTGTATGCTCCTGAATCCAGGCAAGACCATTATCGATGTCATCTGTTGGTGCTGGGTTAAAAGCAGTGAAATTCAACCAAGAAGCAACTAAGGAGCGATCGAGAGTGTACCGCTTGTCGTTTTTCTGCTCTTTTTGCTTGGCAGCAAGAATAGATTTGGCTTCGTTGAGAGTGTAGAATATAGTGCTTTCACCGTCATCGGTAATCCCATTCCGGTTGTAGTCACCCACAAGAAGTCCTGTCTGATAGGTTCCACTTACTGGATCGAGTACCTGTGGTGCTTGCTCAGATGCTGAATAAGGCGCTAACAAAAGGTCTCCTGATGGGAAACCAGAACGTTCTGCAAAGCGACTGTCATTTTCCGGGTTGCCATCCCAAACTTCAGTCCAGTTCACCCAGAATCCTGGTGTGCGAACTCCTGGACCTTCAATTCCAGTGTAGGAACTAGGGTCACTAGCTTCAACTTGACCTTGACCATTGGAGTGGTCACCTGTGACTGTGCCGAGGTTTTGATAACTGCCAGTAATAGCAGTTCCGATTAATTCGTAAATCCAGGTTTCATTGGGAGCGAGAATAGCATCACCATCACCGTTGTAAATTAGATTTGTAATCACACCTTGTGGATCGTCGATAAGATTAATATTGGAAAGGTTCAAGTTACCATCATTAGTTACTGTGTAAATCCAAGAGATCGACTCTCCTGCGGAAACCCCAATATTATCCCCTGTAACAACTCCATCGGTGGTTACTTTCTCAAGGGTAATGCTAGGATTTTGGACTACATCAACGATTTCATCATCAGTCTTAGGTTCGGTTTGGTCGGTATCAGCAGTTGCGACGTTAACTAAATCTAAGCCACTATCGAAATCTGCTTGAGTGACAGTGTAGGTTGCGATGTATGTCCAGGTTTCACCTACATCTAAGTTAGTATCCCCATTACCATTATTAGTAAGAGTTGGGAAAAAATCATCAGTAAGATCGTCAGGGGTGAAGTTATCATCGCTGAGAGTAAATCCAGTTAAAGTTTGGTTGCCACTATTAGTTGCCGTATATGTGTAAGTAATAACTTCTCCCACTTCATCCACTTCACTAACATTAGCTTCTTTTACCAGTAAGAAATCTGCATCTTCCAAGACATCAACTTTTTCATCATCGGTTTTAGGATCGGTTTGGTCACTATCAGCAATAGCTACGTTGACTAAATCTGCTGCACTGTCAATATCCGCTTGAGTCACTGTATAGGTGTAAGTGCCAGTTGTTGTTTCTCCTGGAGCTAGAGTTGTGCTACTTAGGGTGATTAACTGTTGAATGAAAATTGTAAAAGCGTAGTTGCTATTTGTAGAAAAGTGTTGTAATATTAAACAGGTAATAACTTAAGATTAATTATAGTGGGTGAATGCGACTTGTTGACAGACATATTATTAACCGAACACATAACTTTTGGCGGGTGTGTGATGAGTTAGCCTTTAAATCAAAAAACTTGTACAACCTGGCGAACTATTATTGTCGTCAGCATTTTTTCAAGTGCTCAAAAAGTCTAGATTTAACCAAGCTATATCACGCCACCAAAAATAGCGATGCCTACAGAGCATTACCAACTAAAGTATCAAAACAAATAATAAAATGCTTAGTTGCAACTTGGCGTGGTTATTTTCAGGCAATCAAAGAATGGTCAAAACATCCAGGGAAGTTTTTAGGTAAACCTAAAATACCAAAGTATAAGGACAAAACCAAAGGCCGAAATGTAGTTATCTACTCAAAAGATTCTGTATATAAAGCACCACTAAAGGACGGTATTTGTCACTTATCGATGAGTGATATCAAAATACCTGTAGTGGTTGAGTCTGTAGTTGAAGTGAGGATAGTACCTGCAACTGGCTGCTATGTAATTGAAGTTGTGTATGAAAAAACTCAACAACAACGGATAGAGTCTACATATGTAGCAGGAATAGATTTAGGGATTGATAGATTAGTTGCTCTAGCTACAAACAAGCCTGGTGTAAAATCTCTGCTTGTTAATGGGAAGCCACTAAAAAGCGTCAATCAGCTTTACAACAAGCGAAAAGCTAAATATCAAAGTGTTCTCAAGGGCCAGAAAAAAACTAGCCGTAAGATTGAAGCGTTAACCTATCACCGAAATCGTTTTGTTTCCAATTATCTGCATAACACCAGTAAATTAGTGGTTGAGTATTTAACCACAAATAATATTGGTACTGTAGTCATAGGCAAAAATGATAATTGGAAACAAGGTGCAAACATCGGCAAAAAAAATAACCAAAATTTTACTCAAATACCACATTCTAAGCTAGTCAAACAGATAACTTATAAGTGTGTGTTAGCAGGAATTAAGGTAATTGAAACAGAAGAAAGTTACACCAGTAAAACATCTGCTATTGACTTAGAAAAACCAATATGCCATGAAAACTATGTAGGCAAGCGAGTTAAACGTGGTTTATTCAGGAGTGGAACTGGTATAGTCATTAATGCCGATGTTAATGGCAGTCTTCAAATAATTAGAAAGAAATTCCCAGGGGCATTTACTGCCGAGGGAATAGTGAGCTGTGCCGTACAGCCAGTATTGGTTAATCCAATATCAAGATACTAAGCTGTCACGATTTTCTACAGTTTAGTTCGTACGGTAAAGTTATCGTCAACAACCGTAACGTTAGTCAAGGTCTGGTTGCCTGTGTTAGTTACTGTATATGTGTAAGTAATATCAGTTCCAGCTACCTGTACCTCAGTAATATCACCAGTCTTGACAACTGCTAAATTAGGGTTTTGGACTACATCAACGGTTTCATCATCTGTCTTTTCTTCAGTTTCATTGCTGTCAGCAGTAGCAACGTTCACCAAATCGGAACCATCATCAATATCTGCTTGGGTAACGGTGTAAGTCGCTGTGTAAGTCCAACTTTCACCCACATCTAAAATTTCATCACCATTACCATCATCAGTGAGAGTAGGGTTAAAGTCGTCACCTGTATCAGCAGGGGTGAAGTTGTCATCGCTCAGGGTAATTCCAGTCAACGGTACATCACCATCATTGCTGACTGTGTAGGTATAGGTAACTACCTGATCCACAGCATTCACAATGGTTACATCTGCTGTTTTGCTAACTCCAATTGCTGGAGTTCCCTCCACATTAACTGTGGCAGTATCTGAGTCGGTAAGTTCTTCAAAGTTTCCACCAGAGGCACCATTATTACCAATGGCATCTGCTGTATTAATAACTGTACCTTGAGTAGACAGTTGAACTTCTTCATAGAAAATTACGGTTGTACCTGGTGCCAAATCATTTGCGTCTCCCTCACCATCAAGGTTTCCATAAAGACTGTCAAACCCAGAGGTAAACTCGTTGCCATCAAAATCAATGACTTTCAGGATGGAAGCATCGGTTAAAGTAAAATCATCAGTTGTATCGCCTGGTGTTCCAGCATCATCAGTCCAATCTAAATCAAACAGTTCGGCAGTACCGTCATTACTAACTTCATAGTAATAGCGCACCGTATCACCAGAGGTTACAGTCAACTCTTCAACGCTAGAATCAAAACTACCACCTTGGGTAGTAACCGTTTTCTGGATATCCAGTAATGGATCGCCAGCACCTTCAATCTCACCTATTTTCAGGAAGGGAATAGTTTGTTGACCAGTATTAATAGTGTCATCAACAGCTTGTCCATCAGCAAAAACAACACGGCCAGCTTCCAATTGACCTTGGAGATTACCAGTTGGACTACTACCAGGGTCTCCAGCAAGCAAGACATCAATCCGTAGCACAACCTTCTCACCTGCTTCTAGGTCATCTACCTGAACAGTTCCCAGCAACTCACTACCTTACTGGAAAAGAGGACCTGTCAGGGACTCACTAATCAATGTTGCTGTACTACCACCATCATCGCTAATACCGCTATCCAAGCCAAAGAAGCCAATACCTGGGTTAATTCCTGTACCATCATCACCGTTTTCGACATCACCGTAGTTGACAGCGACATTGACAATATCAGCATGAGCTGCACCAGCCTGCCCTGTACTATTGGCCAAGAATTTGAAATCGAACTCGGCGGTTTGGACTGTATCTACAGTTGTCCCTTCCATTTCAATTTGGACAAGGTAGGTGACAATCTCACCAAAGGCAAATTGACCACCCTCTAGCTGTTCGGTAATGTCATTAAAATCACCTACAGTCCTGTCGTTATATGCACCTCCCCCTGTATCGTGATTATAAGTAAAGGGTGCTGCTGCCGCAAAATCAGTATTCGCAAAATCTCCACCTGCCATCTGTATTTTTCCTTAGTTTACTTGATTTTTGAACTTAAAATTCTACCTTAATGTAAAATTTTTATCTTAGGTTCTAAATATAATTACATAAGCAATATGGCATAAATTTTCAAAACCGACAATAGCAACTTGCAATATATGCAATAAATTTTAATTATTAAGACCGAATTTTTCTATAATCTAAAAGATTTAACATAAATTTTCAGCCACATACTTCTGATTGAAGTCCAGAAAAAGTTAAATCAACTTCGGGACTGCTTCATAAAACCGACATAAAACGTCATAAAATGACATTTTACTGTTTACTTCCTGCTTCTTGTGAGGCCGTCGGCGGCTACTCATCCACAGGCATTCACGGTCAAGCCGACCGCATCTCTCAAATTAATACTAGCGTTTAAATCTCTATCTATTGACAACCCACACTCTGGGCAATCATAAGTTCTCAGCTCCAAGGGCATATCTTGAACATGACCGCAGTTCGAGCAAGTCTTTGAGGATGGGAAAAATCTATCAATGACTACCAATGAGTAGCGATCGCTCTATTTCGAGATTATTGATGTTCTATCTATTGTCCAATAGTTATTGTTCTGCTGAGTAGCGATCGCTCTATTTCGAGATTATTGATGTTTTATCTATTGCCCAATAGTTATTGCTCTGCTGAGTAGCGATCGCTCTATTTCGAGATTATTGATGATTTATCTATTGTCCAATAGTTATTGTTCTACTGAGTAGCGATCGCTGTGTTTCGCCATTATTAATGTTTTATCTATTGTCCAATAGTTACAGCCCACATTCCGCACATAATGTTGAGTAAAAACTCCTATTGCAACATACGCAACAAAAGCAAATCTTGAGCAAAAACTCCTATTGTGACATACGCAACAAAAGCAAATCTTGAGCAAAAACTCCTATTGTGACATACGCAACAAAAGCAAATCTTGAGCAAAAACTCCTATTGCGCCATACGCAACAAAAGCAAATCTTGAGCAAAAACTCCTATTGCGACATACGCAACAAAAGCAAATCTTGAGCAAAAACTCCTATTGCGCCATCCGCAACAAAAGCAAATCTTGAGCAAAAACTCCTATTGCGCCATCCGCAACAAAAGCAAATCTTGAGCAAAAACTCCTATTGCGCCATCCGCAACAAAAGCAAATGCGATCAAATTAAGTAAAAATTCTTATTGCGACATCCGCAATAAAAGCAAATGTTGTCGAAGTAATATAAATTTGTGACCGAAACTGTATATATCGAAACCAGTATAATTGGCTATCTAACTGTCAGATAGAGTAATAACTTAATCCTGATGGCTAATAGACAAATTACTATGGATTGGTGGGAAAAATACCGGGGTCATTTTACGCTGTACATCTCTCAGGTAGTTTTAGATGAAGTAGCTTAAGGAGATACTGAAATAGCTACTAAGAGACTGGAGATTTTGCAAGATTTTCCCTTACTTGGATTAAATTTAACAGTAGAAAACTTAGCCAAACAATTTCTGACTCTAAGCAACCTCCCCCCTAAAGCTGCTAATGATGCGTTACATATTGCCCTAGCTATAGTCTATGGTTTAGATGACCTGTTAACATGGAATTGTAAGCACATTTATGGATCTTATTTAATTCTTGTTCCTTATCAAAATAATTGGGTCACGCAACCCCACCTTTTAAGGCGAAATATTTTTGGAAGCTTGCTCAAATACTGGTTACAAAAACAACTCCTGACTTCTAACTTCTGACTTCATTATGGCACTAGCACCTTTATTTCCTATTTTACATCCAATATTAAAATCAGCTTTCCCTAATTGTTTATGGCAAGGAAATACACAAAAATCAGAAATTACTCTTACTTTTGATGATGGACCACATCCAGAATATACACTTCAATTATTAGAAGTTCTAGATAAATATCAGATTAAAGCTAACTTTTTTTGGTTAGGTATATGTATAGATCGTTATCCAGAAATAGCTAAAGCTGCATATGAAAAAGGTCATTGGATTGGTTTACATGGCTACGAACATATATCATTTCCTAAACTAACTCCTATTCAACTTAAATCTAGTTTAAAAAAAACTGAGCTTTCTATTTATAATGCTTGTGGATTAGAAGCAAAATTAGTTTGTGATGTTCGTCCTCCTAATGGTGTATTTCTACCTCAAACTTTAAAATTATTACAGGAATGGGGATATCGAAATATTATGTGGAGTGTAGTACCTGAAGATTGGGTTAGACCAGGAATTTCAGTGGTAGTTAATCGAGTAGTTCAACAAACCTCTAATGGTTCTATTATTGTTTTGCATGATGGATATTATGGCGGTCAAGATGTGGCAAAAATAGTTGCGGAAATAATTCCAATTTTACTAGAAAAAAATTACAAGTTTATTACTATAGACCAAATGTGGCAAACAAATAAACCAGATAGAATTAAGTAACGAAAGATAGACCGATAAATAAATAGATTTATCATCTTTCTCTTCTTGCCTCTTATACCAAGGGTGAAAAAAGAATGTTTAGAATAATCAGGGCGCTCAAAAAAATCTACAGGAAATTTTCCTTTGACTAAAAAGATAAGTTACGACCTAAAAAATGGTATCAAAGCTATTCATTCCGAATCTTGACTCCTAAGAAGTAGCCTAGTTATATCATATTCGGACGGGTCAGTTATAAATAAAATTTAAGAACTGACAGTACCGAATAAATACTGAAATTATCTTTACCAAATAATTAATAATTAAATAATTCGTAAGCATTCAGCGGTCAGCTATTAGCTATCAGCTATTAATTTTGGGGAAGGTAAAAATAATTGAGAAATTGAGACAGAATAAAAGTTACTGTTAAAGTCACCGGACTAAACCTGAGAAGTAATTATTCATTACTAATTGCTGTTTGCGGAGCATTCCGTAGGATGGGATGGTGAGGTTTCCTCGCCATATCCAATCGACCAAGAGAAAAGAAAATATTCCTTATATTCAATTCCGTAACGGTTTTAACCAGAGGTAATTATCAATTATCAATTATCAATTATCAATTAATGAATTTTGTTCCTTCCTTTTTTCTTCCCTACTGACTTCTGAGGACTGACTCCTGACTCCTCGCTAAGTTATTTATAAGTATTCAACTAAACATGATATTATTTGTAGCAAATAATTCTCAAATTGGTATTACTTCTTCAATAGACATCTGGTGATAATAAAAAATAAAATCAACTATCGCACAGAAATTATCAATTCTTTACCGAAAAATTGTGGGTATGTGCCTCCCCTTTTAAGGGGATAATAAAGAAAAATTTTCATTATTAGTCAATCCTCTCCTTGAAAAGAAGAGGTAATTATTCATTATTCATTATTCATTATTCATTGTTGAACCTACGACCTACGAACGTTGCATCCAACATCCCTACCTACTCTTTACTCCCTCTTTTGGAGGAGATGTCTAATAAATAGAACTCTCCATAAATTATCGAATAATTAAGTTTTAAAATCTCTCCTTCGCTGGGATATTGGTTGTCGCCCTACAAGGATAAAAAATCTTTTTAATCAATCCTACAATTTTAAGAAAAGGTAATTATTAATTGTTGAAATAAGCCTTTTCTCGTAATCCCGAATGAAACATTCTACCAAGCACCCATTTTTTGATTGACAAATGTCTAATAGACCTCTGGTAAAAATCAAAAATAAAATCAATTCTTATCCATAAATTATTAATTACTTCTCCCTATTGCCCATTGCCTATTGCCTATTCCCTCTTTTCTGGAGATGTCTAATGAAAATGGAAACAAATATAATTTTCTTTGGTCAGAGATAGAATAAACTGGCTAGAATAAGAAATTGTCAGTCTGTAATCAAAGCTTTCTTCTCAAGGTAGTCTTGAGTAGTTCAGATGACAAAAGTTGAGCTATTTTTTAGAACTCAAAATTGGTAGAGGAAAATTAATGATAAAAAATTATAAATGGCATCCTGTAGTTGCTTTAGTTGTAACATTAAGTACCATAATCAATCCCAAATTATTTGACCATAAAATTATCAAACCAGCACTTGGTCAAACAACCTTAAAAGATATACAAAATCATTTTGCTCAAGCTTGTATTGAAGATTTATTAGACCGAAAAATAATATCTGGCGACTATGAAAATCAAACATTTCGCCCTAATGCACCTGTAACTAGAGCGGAATTTGCTGCAATGATTACTAGGGCTTTTCCAGATGCAAAATTAATCCGCGACCCGATTAAGTTTGTAGATATTCCTCAAAATTATTGGGCTTATAATGCAATTCAAAAATCTTATGAAATGGGTTTTCTCTCCGGATATATAGGCAAAACTTTTAATCCTACTCTCAAGATTACAAGATGGCAGGTATTAACAGCTTTAAGTCAAGGATTAAATTATCGAGCAAGTGCATCTGTGGAAGGAAATTTAAACACAACCTTTGAAGATGCAGAAGCAATTCCTGAAGAGGCGAAAAAATCTATTGCCGCAGCAACAGCAAAAGGTATTGTTGTAAATTATCCAAATGTGAGGAAACTAAATCCTAATCGAGATGCTACTCGCTCAGAGGTGGCTACTTTTCTCTGTCAATCTATTGCAAATTTTGAAACAAATAATAATAGTTTAGTTTCTAAAGTTCCCTCAGAATACATTGCAAAAATTGATATAGATACTCAATCAACAACTACCGCAACTGCACCAGAAACTACTCCAGAATCTACGGCAAATACTAACTCAGAAACTACTCCAGAATCTTCTACAGAAAATACAGAACCACCAGGAATCGTAGAAAGGTTTGGCAACGGTAATTTACAAGCAGAAATTATTTACGAACAAGCAAATAATACAGATTTAGTAAGTAACTTAAATCTGAAAATTATCAGAGATGGAGAAATTATTTTAAATGAACCAATACCAGTTAAATCTTTAGCAGGTGACTCAGAATCTGACACTGAAATGGAAGTATTAGCAGGTGAATTTGTGAAAGTACAGTTACTAGACTTAGATGGAAATGGAGAATCAGAAGTATTAGTAGATTTAATGACTATAAATAATAGCGATGTTGTATTTGATAGTGGTACTTATTCATTGATTTATCTCTACGAACAAACACAAAATAAATATTCTATGTTGCGTCATTTCTGGGGAAATGTCAATTATAGACTCACAGATTTAGATCGAGATAATATTCCAGAATTTAAAAGTGTTGATGGTAGATTTACCAACGTATTTTCTAATATAAATGATGCTAGATTTCCCATTCGTATTTGGCAGTATCGTCAAGGAGAAATGGTAGATGTTACCAGGCAATATCCAGTACAAATAAATACTAGCGCTTCAGAACTTTGGCTAGAATTTTATCAGCGTTCTAGTCAAAATCAAAATGTCAAAGGAGTTTTGGCAGCTTATCTAGCAAATAAATATTTGTTAGGTCAAAAAGAAGATGGTTGGAAATTAATAGAAAAGGTATATCAAAACAGCGATCGCGAAGTATATTTTGATAATTTGCGTCAATTTTTAGTAGATCAAGGTTATGATAGCGATCGACAAATTAGCGGAAATGTAGTTGTGCCTGAAAATACTGCTACAGAAAATCAAGAAACTGTCACCTTTGCGACTAATGACACGGAAGAAATTTCACCTCAAACAACCAGAGAAACAGAAAATACACTGTCACCAAGAACACTTCCACTAGAAACAACAGAAACAGAAGACAATACAGAAACACAACAACCCGAAACTTCACCCCAAGCAACCACAGAAACAGAAAATACACTTCCACCAAGAATACTGCCACCAGAAACAGAAGACAATACAGAAACACAACAACCCGAAACTTCACCCCAAGCAACCACAGAAACAGAAAATACACTTCCACCAAGAATACTGCCACCAGAAACAGAAGACAATACAGAAACACAACAACCCGAAACTTCACCCCAAGCAACCACAGAAACAGAAAATACAGAAACTCAGCCAGATATTAGTAACGATCTAGTTCTAGCACCAAGGTTAGTTCGCTCTCTATCTAATCAACAACCAGATTCTGCTTTATCTGTAACCATTAGTTTTGATGGAGAAATATTAGCCAGTAGTCGCGGTCAAGATGTCCTACTGTGGAACTTACAAACAGGCAAATTGCTAGATACTTTATCCAGTCATCAAGCTAATGTCCGCTCAGTAGCAATTAGTCCAGATGGAAAAACTCTAGCTAGTGGAAGTGGAGATGGTACAGTGAAATTATGGGATATTCCTACAGGAGAAATGCTCGTCAGTTTTTTGCATTCAGGGGTAGTAACTGCTGTTGGTTTCACCGCTGATGGCAGAGCAGTAATAGGATGCAGCGCTGATCGCGGAATGAAATCTTGGGATATTTATACAGGGCAACTACTGCACAGGATGAATGGTACTCAACCTATTGCTTTTGGCGCTGGTGGCCTGCGCATGGCAGCTAGTGGAGGGCCGAGATTTATTCGACTGTGGAATGTAGAGCAAGGGCAACTGTTGAGAAATCTTTCTATACCCAATACAAATAATAATCGTGGCATAGAAGCGATCGCTTTCAGTGAAGATGGGCAAACTATTGCTCATGCGATGAAGGGAGAAAGTAAGATTTTAGTTTGGGATGTGGAAACCTGGAAAATACGTTATACTCTAGAAAAACATTCTCAGGCAATTAAGGCGATCGCAATTAGTCCAGATGGAAAAATACTGGCTAGTAGCAGTGAGGATGGTAATATTAATCTGTGGGATCTTGGTACGGGAAAATTTTTGAGAAGTATCAAAGGTGATGGTGCAATTGTTTTTAGTCCAGATAACAAACAACTTGTAAGTGTTTCAAAAAATAATCTTATTCAGCTATGGCAAATTTATGGTTCTGCGATCGAACAGTAGACATCAGCGTAAAAAAGAATGTAGAAACCTTGAGTAATGGAGTAGGAAGGAATAGCAGAGGTTATTTTCACGCTAATGAAACGGACTGTACATAACCTCTCTACAAAGGTTGCTCGAATAGGAATATTTAATTTCTGGAGATGTCTAGTAAATTTATATAAGTTTTGATTGGGAGTAGAGTAAACTAAGACGCATTTAGATTTTATGTTCTCTGTTCCCTTTTTCCTTTCAAAAAAATCGTATAGTAAACCCGGAAATTTTGCAAAAAGTATTACAAAATTATAGTCATATCATGTCCGGTAGCATCGTTTGTGTATAATAGAAGAGGAGAAAAAAGGATTTTCAAGAGTTATTTTTACTTTTCCTGCGTTCCACATCAGAATTGCAGAGAAAATATTACCTTCTCTTATTCTAGCTGACCCCCTAACAAGTTTTTTACAGACTTCAAAGCCTTAATATAAGTTTCTCGTTGCTTCAGCGAACCATATTCCCGTAGTTGTTCCTTAGTGAAGCCAAACCCATTACATAAATCTTTCAACTGTTGAATATTTCGCTCTTCAATAGGGACATAATACGGGTATAGACAAGATATGTAGAAAATAGGACACGATGTAAATAAAAGTAAAAATCTCAAGAATTTGGTCGAGTTCAAAAACCCTGCAACTTCTTTCGTACGAAGGGTACAGACTATTTTAGTAATAACAACTAAAGTGTTTTGTTTGTAAGTATTATTTCCTTGAATCAATTCAATTTGATGCGCTTTTAGTTTTGCAATCAAGAGTGTATACATGGTGAGATTCAAGTATATATATGGAAATATTAACAAAAGTTAACATTATGTCCTATTTTGCGCATATTTTGTCTAGACCCCAACTTGTGACACTTTAGATTTTACAGCATTCTCCACCCACCAACGCCAAATTTAAAACTTAAAATCCCACCAAATTATGCTATCTGGTGGGATTGAAATATATATCAGTCAAAGGTTATGCTACTCAGGTAACTTTCTTAAAATCTTTAAGTGAATAATGTCGAGCGATCACCCGTCCACTCAAAACATTAACTGAGACCGCCCAAAGGGTGACAGCAGAATCTGATTTTTGCCTGCAAGCTAAAGTAACCACTACTGATGAAGTAGGGTTATTAGCTATATCCGTTCTACTAAACTTACCCAAACTTACCCAAAGCATGATTGCATGAGCTTTGGAGCTAGCTTCCTGTTTTCCTACGGAATGCTGCGCAAACACTGAAGACCACTGACTATCGTCTGTCACTTATCTTCTCCACAGGCTTAAAATCCCTTGGAACTCAAGCTACTTATTCACATAGTTTTCTAGGTTGACAGCAGCGTTAAAGTCTCTGTCAGATTGAAATCCACAGTTACTACAATCATAAGTTCTCACATTTAATGGCATTTTCTGTTGATGCCCACAGTGAGAACAAATTTGAGAACTTGGATAAAATCTATCAGCTATCACTAATTCACTGCCATACCACTCGCAATTGTATATTAGCTGACGCTTAAACTCATAAAAACCACAATCTGCTATGGCACTTGCCAATTTATGATGTCTTGGTGCGCGTTCCGCAAGCGAGCTGACGTCGTCGCGGGGTCGCACCGCTTTTTGAGCATTCCACTTACATTCAAATCTTCTATGACTATGGTGCTGTGGTTCAAAGCTCGCCCATGTTGTTAGTTTATGTAGTGCATCTGCTCTGATATCAGATATTTTCTTGTGCAGTTTGGCTAATTTTTTGATGGCTTTGGCTCTGTTTTTCGTTTGCGTAGCATTCCGCAGGAAACCTAGCTCTTTTTTGTTGACACGACGTTGATCAAGAGTTAGTCGTTTTTTGCCTTGCTTATAGGCTTTGACGTTGGCAAATTTGGTTCCATCACTACAAGTTGCTAGAGCATTTATTCCTACATCTACGCCGATAATGTCTCGTTCTTTGGCGGTAGGAATTGGTTGATAATTATATTTAAAGCTGATATACCAATTATTTGCTCGTTTAGATATTGTGACATTTTTAATTGACACAGAGGGTAAGATTTCATAAGTTTTTACTATTCCTATTCTGGGTAATTTGATGTAGTTTCCTTTCAAGATTTTAATGCTTCCTTCTAGATAAAAACTATCTTTTTTTCCTTTTTTCTTAAACTTAGGAAATCCACGTTTGGGAATAGTAAAAAAGTTTTTAAATGCCCTTTCTAAGTTTCTTAATGCTTGTTGAGGGGCACACTTTGATACTTCATAATACCAGGGATTTTGACTTTTGACTTCCCTCACCAAACGTTTATGTAAAGTGATAGCACTCAGTCGTTTCTTGGTTGATTGGTATTCAGCAATGCAAGCCGCTAATCCCCAGTTATAGGCATGACGGGCTACACCCGCGTGTTTGGCAAGTAGTGTTTTTTGCTTATTATTAACTTTTAATTTAGTCTTAATTGATTGCATTTCAATTGATTTGCCACCTTTTTTAATAGTTTAATAAGTTAGACATAGATCTAGTATATCACAGAGTATTTGTCTATTTCTGTTGAACGCATGTCCAATTATTTTAATACTGTTGATAGCCCTAAATCAGCTTATACAATCGGTAGGAGAGTATACTAGAGAATTAAAGTTAGCTGATCAAAAACTAGAGAAACGTAGTGCTGAATTCACACAAGCTTTGAAAGACCTAAAACAAGCTCAGGCGCAACTAATTCAAACAGAAAATAAGCTACGCTAACATTCTTCAACCCAACCTACACCTAAATCCTCTTTCCTCCTTACTCCTGATTCCTGACTCCTGACTTGCGCATAGCGCCAGATCATCCCCTCAAAGAGAGCGCTGACGATCTTTCTACAGAATACTCTGATTCCATTAAGTCTTCCATAGCAGAAGTTTCAAATTTAATTGGCCTCAACTGCACGGCACAAGCTTTTAACTCTGGTTGCCCAGACTCAGGACAAACTTGAGGATGAGTCAAAGCATTTGCCTCTGCTTGATTTGCCCATAGTGCGCCCCAGTGCATCGGCACAAATACAGTCCCGGGAGTAATAGCTTTAGTCACTTTTGCTGGAAATCTTGCTGCACCTCGTCGCGATCGCACTTCTACCCAGTCATTTTCTTCAATCTCTAACTTCTCAGCATCCTTTGGATGAATTTCTATAAACGGCATCGGGTGCATTTTTCTAATTTTATCAATGCGTCCTGTGCGTGTTTGAGTATGCCAATGAGCATATAAGCGCCCTGTTGTCAACACAAAAGGATAATCAAAATTTGGTGGTTCTGCTAAACCTTGAGAGTAAAATGCAGCAAACTTTGCCCTGCCATCAGGAGTATTAAATCGGAAATTAGTATACAGACGTTCCTGAGATACTCCACTACTATCGGGACAAGGCCATTGAATCGGACCCTTTTCCCGTAACCGCTCGTAGGTAATATCCGTCTGGTCACAGGGACGACTGCGTGTCAACTCAAGAAACTCAGCTCTCACTGCTTCCGAGTCAGCAAAATCAAACTGATTTGTAAATCCTAAACGGCGACCTACCTCTGCAAAAATTTCCCAATCTGCTTTTGCTTCTCCCAGGGGATCGCGGAATGCAGAACACAAAGTCACCACTCGCTCCGAGTTTGTCATCGTTCCTGTTTTTTCTCCCCACTGAGCAGCAGGTAACAAAAGATGAGCATATTCCGCTGTTTCAGTAGGATAATAAGCATCCTGATAAACAGTAAAAGGCGATCGCAACAAAGCAGCCTTAGTCCGCTCTAAATCTGGCATACTCACTGCCGGATTAGTCGCTGCAATCCACAAACAACCTAATTCTTGGCGTTCCAAAGCCGTAATCATCTCCCAAGCAGTGCGACCAGGAACAGCAGAAATTTGCCCAGGAGTCAATCCCCATAACTTTTCCAAATCAGCCCGATGCTGGGAATTTTTCACCACCCGATAACCAGGCAAAATATGAGCCAGTCCACCAGCTTCCCTACCACCCATAGCATTAGGTTGACCAGTCAGTGAAAAGGGTCCTGCACCCGGTTTACCAATATTACCTGTCATCAAATGCAGATTAATCAGAGTCCGGACCTTGGCAGTCCCCTCAGACGACTGATTCATTCCCATTGACCACAAAGATAAAACTTGCTTTGACTCACTCCAATAACGAGCTGCCTTTTCCAAATCATCCAAACGGATATCGCAGTGGCGTGCAACTAGATCGGGTGGGGAATGACGAATCACATCAGTGTATTCAGGAAAACCAGTGGTACATTCATCAATGAATGTAGCATCGATCGCTCCCCAACGCATGAGTAGATTAGCAATACCGTTGAGTAGATCGATATCCGTACCTGGTCGAATGGCCAAATGTAAATCTGCTGCTTCCGCTGTTTGAGTACGACGGGGGTCTACCACAATCATTTTCACTTTCTTATTTTTCTTGTGGTGAACCCGCAGACGATTAAATACAATGGGGTGACATTCAGCTGCATTAGTACCGATTAAAAATGCACAGTCTGTTTTTTCTAAATCGTCGTAGCAACAGGGGGGGCCGTCGGAACCAAAACTTTGAACATACCCCGATACTGCCGAAGACATACAGAGACGAGAGTTAGCATCAAAGTTATTAGTCCCCAGACATCCTTTGAGAAATTTCTGAGCTACATAATAATCTTCTGTTTGAAACTGACCAGACCCGTACATACAAATTGCATCCGGTCCTTGAGTCAAGCGTACAGTTTGAATCCGATTAACAATCCGATTAAAAGCTTGATCCCAAGTAACACGACGGAAAGGCTCATCTAGGGTATCGCGCATCATTGGATATTTGAGGCGACTTTTATCCAATGCTTCAGCAACAGTGGCACCTTTTACACAAACTTTGCCTTGACTAGAGGGATGAGAGCTATCACCCCGTACTCGCCAAATTGGATTACCTTTGCTATCTCGATTTGTTGCTTTTCCAGGAATTGCTGGCGGTAATACATCTAAGCCACAGCCAACTCCACAATAAGGGCAAAGAGTTTTGGTAGGTTCCATAGTTTACTTTAAGAATAATTTTATTTGCAGACGAACAAGTGAAATTAAAGAAGCGGTCAGCGGTCAGCAATCAGCCGCAGATTTTTTTTTTGAGACACCCTCGTTTGCGAAGCATTCCGGAACGCAAAGGAGATTTATAGCAGTTTTCATGAACATAGAATACAGAGATTTTGGCTTAAAGGCAGCTATCCTGAGGGCAGGGGGCAGAAGTTTTATTGTCTACCTTTGTGAAAACCGCTATCAACTCCTCCGAGAGCCATCCCGCCGATCGGAAGCGGGGGATTTGTACCCAGAGCTATAAAAGCTGAAGCGCTGTTAACGTAGTTCCTCTGCCGGAAGCTAGCTAAAAGCTGATAGCTAGTTAACGCGAATATCATTAAACTTAGATGCTCAATAATTTAGCTTTTTATTCTAGCAAAAATTTTTTTCCTGCTAAATTTTCCCTAATTAATTTTTTACTTTATTATAATATAATTAATATGATATAGTACTTAATATCAATATTTAAGTTTTATGATTGTGAATTTAATTTTTGTTTATTATTGGATAGATTCTGAAAAATTATCTGTTAAATTAGATACGTTTTAAAGATTTCTTAAAAGGGCAGGTTTGATGAATAAATGACTCAAACCCTATAGTAGAAAAATTAATCACAACTCGAGCCACTCTACCATTATCAAAATAACATGGGTCTAAAACCCCGCCTTTTAAGGCGCAATATTTTTGAAGAGTTGCTCACGCATCCCCGTTACAAAAATAACTTCTGTACGGGCGAACGGCCGTTTGCTTCGCATACTTCGTAACGCCCCTACTTGGGGACTTCTGACTTCGTTGATGCACTAGCGAATTTAGCCTAAAATTAAAAGCTCTGGCTTGAAAATCATCATCAATCCGAAAAAAAACCATGAATGTCCCCCCGATTAGCTTGAGTATTCTTCCTTGTCTTTGACTTAGCCTTGAGGATTTGAAGGAATAAATAAAGTTCAATAAAATTGCTAGGAGAGGAATGATATAAATTGAAGCATAAATCCCTGTCCAGAAGGAAAAACAAAGCCAAACATTTTCTCGGCAGTATTGAATCAAAGTGGTCATGTAAACTGCTGGAAGAATGGCAGTACATCCCAATTCCACCATGTTTACAAAGATAGCTAACATAATTGTCCCGCCCAAGGTTGCTAAAAATAGCTTCCCATTGGTGGGGGAGTTTTGCAGGTTACGAGCAATTTTCTCAGCCTTTTTGGTAATAGATAACTGCTGTTTTTCAGATAGAGAAAGAGAAAATGCTTGTTTAAAAAAGAAGTAATCTTTAATATTAATCGCTCCAGCTAAAGTAATAATTCCTCCCAGTACCAGCATAAAGATGGTTCCGTATTTGTCGAGAAAGACAGAACCCACCAGAATCATAATCATGATCAACAGGAAATACATCACGGCGGAAGTAACCACAAAAGTAGAACCAACCAGTGCCATATCTCTCCTGCTTTTGGTATAAGTCAGCAATGACAAGAGAATAATCAGGACGCTGAAAGCACAAGGGTTAAAGCCATCAGCTAGGGCAATTGTAGATACAAATAAGGGAAAGGGAAGTTCTTGAGCGAATTGTTTAATAGTAGCATCTGGGATAAAGGTGATGAAGAAAAATAGGCTAATAATAAAGCTAGCAATTAATCCCCCAAACCAATATCTTTTTCTTTGCTCATTATTATTAAATTTTCTTCTCAGCAGTGGATAGCTGAATAAATACAAAATTGGCAAGAAAATAATATACCAGGGAAGTTCAACCTGTTTGTCTCTTCCCGGAACATTAACTCGGTATCCTAATTGTGCTTCAATGGCTTGAATAATCTGGTTTTGGTAGCCGATATAACCTCGATAGACGGGATTATATTCCAACTCACCCTCAGTTTCGCTATAACCAATAAAATTTTGATCGCCAATAAATGTCCTGGGAACTGCCTCAGAGGCAATCTGATATTTTGCCAGAAATTCTCGCCAGATTTTGGGATTCTGACTGACCTCAAATGAGTAAACCTTAATCCCTTCATTTTGTCGGTCAATATATTCCATTAGAGGTTTCTGTTTGGCACAATGGGGACAAGTTTGAGAGTAAAAGAAATAGATATCTAATCCCTGTTCTCCAGCTTGAGCTAAAGGAGCAAAAACAGTCAAACTTACAAGGAGAATGAGCGCCAACAATATTTTTAAGATATATTTCCCCTGCATTGTCTAAATTTTTTCTCTAGCTGTAATGTTCAGTTAATCAACATTATAGTACTACCCATTTAGGTGTTTGACATTGCTAAATGCTGTTTCCTTAATAATTCCGCAGGACAAAACTTACAACGACGGAGGAGTCAGGAGTCAGGAGTCAGGAGTCAGGAGGAAAGAAGAAGAAGGAGAGAGTTTTTTTATCACTAATTATCCGGACATGATATAACTTACCCTACTCAAAAATTTCTTAGTCTTCAGCAAACATAGGAACAGATTCTAGATTCACTTTCTCTTCATCCTCTTCATCCTTATGGTGCTCGGCAAATGAACCCTCTGGCTCTTTCAAGAAGAAAGCACACAGGAACGCCACAATTATTGACATTACACCAAGAACTTCAAAGAAAATTCGATTACCAACAGCACCTTCAGGCAACAGACTAAAAGTAGTCAGATAAACCACCGCACCTACGTTACCATAAGCACCAACATTACCAGCAATTTGACCTGTAACTCGGCGCTTAATTAAAGGAACTATAGCAAAAGTAGAACCTTCAGCAGCTTGCACAAAGAAAGAACACATCATAGTAAGTAACACAGCAGCAGGTAGCCACCAACCTCCAGTTACACGACCAAATGTGAGATAACCAATTCCCATCCCAGCAGTCAATACTGTCATTGTCAACTTGCGACTACCAAGTTTGTCTGAAATTAAACCACCACCAGGACGAGATGCCAAGTTCATGAAAGCATAGCTAGCTGCTATCATCCCTGCCACGGCTTTATCCAGGCCAAAAGTATTTTCAAAGAAAGCAGGAAGCATAGAAACTACTGCTAACTCAGAACCGAAGTTAACAAAATAAGTGAGTTCTAAAATTGCCACTTGAGAAAACTGATAGCGGTCAGCAGGAGGATAACGCTTATCACCTGCCATCAACTCTTTATTAGCTGCCCAACAGTTATAAGTTTGGAAAGCGTACAAACCTAAGAGCAATAGCCAGACAATATAAAGTTGACCTTGAGATAGAAAACCAACTTTACTCAAGCGCCAAGCTAGCAAACAAAGAACTCCTGTTAAAGGGAGATTCATCAAAATTAGGAAGAGAAAATCTTTCTGGGTGGTAACTTCTAAACCTGTGGCACGCTTAGGTTTTTTATACACCTTACCAGGAGGAGTATCTTGAACATTGAAGAAATAAAACGCACCATAAAGTGCAGCTATAATACCTGTCAGAGCGATCGATAACCGCCAGTTTAATATCTCACCGCCACTAAAAGTTAACACAGCAGCTACAGTAGGAAGGGTAAAAGCAGAAGCAGCAGAACCAAAGTTACCCCAACCGCCATAAATACCTTCTGCCAAACCTATTTCTTTAGGGGGAAACCATTCAGCGACCATGCGGATACCAATAACGAAACCAGCACCAACAATACTCAGTGCCAAACGACTGATAACTAACTGGCTGAAATTCTGTGCAAGGGCAAAACCTATACAGGGAATAGCTGCATACATTAGTAGCAGCGAATAGGTAATTCTTGGCCCGTATTTATCTAACAACATCCCAATGATAATTCGGGCAGGTACTGTTAGTGCAACGTTACAGATAGCAATAGTTCTAATTTGAGAAGTTTCTAAACCAAAGTCTGCTTTTAATGATGTTGCTAATGGGGCTAAGTTAAACCAAACAACAAATGATAGAAAAAAAGCAAACCAAGTTAAATGGAGGATACGGTAACGGCCCCGAAAAGACCAAAGTTCTGTTAACATATTTTGTTGAATTACAATTATTAAGGCTATATAAGGTCACAAACAAAGATTAATTTTGCTGACAAGTGTAACTAAAAATAATCTGAGGCAGTTATGAAATTTGTGAATTAAATTAGTACCAGAGTGAGGTGTTAGTTTAAAGCGAACAATTAAATTTTTTTCTGATCACATAGTAGGTTGGCAGAAATTATAATTTATGTATTTTGCAGATTTTTAAGCACTTTAGCATCAAAAAGTTTCTTACTTTCATCGCTATCAGTGCAATTTTTAGTTAGTAGTGAATTATATATAAATTTCTACCTAACACCTACTATGTATTACCTCAAACCAAAGACCTATTTGGTTAACCATTGGTTAACTTGAAGTACACCATTGGGAGTTAGTAGCACTAAATATTCTGCTGTTGGTTTGTTCTCATCAATAATACTAGAGTTAGCCAATTTGGCTAGAGGAGTTTCCCCAATGTACTCGGAAGCTGCTTTATTTATATGTTCATACTTGGCAACCATTCCTGCAGAGTTCATTGTGACTCGATAGGCTAAATTTTCAGAAAAAGTTGGATATTGTTTCCAAGCTTGGTCTATCTGGTTATACAGCATTGAGTTTAATTTCTCAAGAGTATTTGAGTCAGTAATAACTTTTGGTGCTGTTTGAGTTTCTGGAACTGCTGCCATAGTTACTTGAGTTTCTATGGATGAAGTTTCTGCAACAGGTACTGTATTGACTGCTGAGACTGACTCGGTAGTATCAACCGCGGAAGAAACAACAGAAGTTGATGGAGCAATAGTAGGTTTTGATGTGGGTGCGCTGGCTATAATAGTAGGAGTATCAGTAGTGGATGTAACAACTATTGTTTCTTCTGCTTCTTGTTCTTGTTGTTGAGCATATTCTGCGAGAGAACTCTGCCAACTATTGACATAAGAACCAGCAAATAGTGTTAACCCAACTACAGATAGAATTTTTAGACCTAGAGATTTTGCAGTTTCGGGTGAATTGTTAGAAGCATTAACTGTAGTAGACATTGTTGAGATTCTCCTTAATTGTTATTGTACTTTAAATGTAATAAATAAATTTTGGCTGTGAGACTAAATTTGAGAAACGCTATTTAAGCTTCTCCGGTCTTTATTTGTAAGATTTACGATTTACTTTGGTTGAGCACCAAAATTTTCAATTAGCAAATTCCGCAAAACAGGTTTGAGGTCTTCACAGGCAATGCCTTTTTGAACGCAATTGCCGAGTTTAGCATCTTTGCCAACTGTGCCTCCCATGTACAGGTCAACACCCTCAACCATTTTGCCATCTTTGCGTGCTTTAGTACCCATCAAACCAATATCTGCAACCTGTGGCTGTCCACAAGAGTTGGGGCAACCAGTCCAGTGAATGCGTACTGGTTTTGGCATTGACAGTTCAGCTTCGAGTTCCTTTACCATTGCCACGGCACGATTTTTGGTTTCAATCATAGCAAAGTTACAAAACTGTGCCCCTGTGCATGAAACTACAGCCCGAGTTAATGGTTGAGGATTAATGGAAAATTTTTCTAGGAGTGGTTCCCCAAGGAATGGTTCTATTCTAGACTCAGGAACATTAGGAATAATAACATTTTGTTCCACAGTCAGCCGAATTTCCCCATTGCCATAAACCTCAGCTAGCCGCGCTAGGTCAAACATATTGTCAGCATACAGTCTACCAACCGGAATGTGCAACCCAATATAATTTAACCCTGGTTGTTTTTGTTTGTAAACCCCTATATGGTCGCGTTTTTCCCAGATAATTTCGTCTTTTGGAGCTTCTGTCTCTAGAATTTGCCCCATTTGTTGCTCAACTTCTGAGCGGAATTTATCCAGACCCCACTCATCTATCAGCCACATTAACCTTGATTTTTGGCGATTTCCTCGGAGTCCATAATCGCGATATACTTCTAAAATAGCTCGACAGATGGCAACAACTTGATTTGGTTCTACCCAAGCATCAAGGGGGATAGCTGCTGCACAACGTTTGGCCGAGAAAAAGCCACCAACTAGAACATTAAAGCCAAATTTATCGTTTTTGTAGGCAGGAACAAAAGCAATATCATTTATTTCCGCATGGACAGAATTATCACGGCATCCGGCGATCGCTATATTGAATTTCCGTGGTAAATTGGTAAATTCTGGGTTGCCTTTGCTGTTGCCAGTAATCATGTCTTGGACTTGCTGAACTAACTCGCGGGTATCGTAGAGTTCATCAGCATCTATTCCGGCCACTGGGGAACCTGTGATGTTGCGTACATTATCCATGCCTGATTGAACGGTGGTTAAACCTACTTGTTCAAATCGATAGAAGATGTCTGGAATATCTTCTATCCTAATTCCCCGCAGTTGCAAGTTTTGTCTGGTGGTGATGTCGGCGCTACCGTCTTCGCCGTACCGTTGGACTATTTCTGCCAAGACTCCCATTTGTTGACTGGTGATGAATCCATTTGGCATCCGCATCCGCAACATAAATTTGCCTGGAGTTACTGGTCGGAAGAATACACCTAACCATTTTAGTCTGTGGTCGCGGTCAGTTTTATCTATTGCTTCCCAGCCAATATTGGCAAATTTTTCTAGTTCTGTTTTCACTGCCAGACCATCTTTTTCTGCTTTAAACTTCTCAAATTTATTTAGTTTTTCTTGACGCTCTACTGTGCCAGTCATCTATATTATCCTCATTTGTAGGCAGTCTCATAAATTTTTGGGCAACTCACTTAAGATGCTTTAATTAACTCAATTACTAATTTTTTTGAGCTGACAACTAGAAAATCAAAATGTTTAAAAATTCTGCATCTATTGTCACCATCTAATGTCAAATTCTGATTAATTTGTTGTTGACTAATGTAAATGAGTTTAAATGAAATATTCGTATTATTTGTTACAAAATGTATATTTTTATGAATTTTATGTATATATTTAATGCGTTTATTGCATTTTAGATGC
Source organism: Okeania sp. SIO2C2 (assembly GCF_010692625.1). Classification (NCBI taxonomy): domain Bacteria; kingdom Bacillati; phylum Cyanobacteriota; class Cyanophyceae; order Oscillatoriales; family Microcoleaceae; genus Okeania; species Okeania sp. SIO2C2. The sequence goes on along the minus strand of NZ_JAAHGM010000036.1, from coordinate 46,954 downwards.
AAAAGAGATATAGGGACAAAGCCTACTAACTGTTCCATATTTTTTGTGCTGTAATTTAAGATGTGGGTCAGCTTAGAAATCTAGAAGCTACAAGTCAGTCGTCATTATTAATCAGACAAACAGCGAAATAGCCAAATTGTAAATATACAGAACTTTTTAGGGTGCTCAGGCGCACTTTAATAACAGTCGAAGGAAAGAGCGCGGACATATCAAAAGCTTAAAACTGATACAACACAAGGTTTTTCCTCCTTCCTTCTTTCTTCTGCTATAAAATTTATCTCTTTGTCGCTGTTTCCTTTTCCCTATTAGACTTGTTGCTTTATAAATTAAAAAAATCCCAAAAACCTTGTTCTGTAAGCATTGTAGCTATTGGATACAAAAATGCTTGGAATTATTGCTCTGTCTAGGTTAGAGTGATTTTTTCCCTTTATTTAGCGACAACTCTATTGCCTTTGACAAAAAATATGTTTAAATATATTCCTCATGGACACTGCTATCTATGGAACCCTAGTTTAGTTAGCTTGCATTTAGTCTCAGATATTCTGATTGCTATTGCTTAGTTCTCTATCCCTCTAATGTTGGTTTACTTTATCCAGCAAAGACAAGATTTACCTTTTCCTTATATATTCTGGCTATTTAGTGCCTTTATAGTTTCCTGTGGGACAACTCATCTTCTAGATGTGTGGACTTTATGGCATCCCACTTATTGGTTTTCAGGAACTTTGAAGACTATAACTGCCATAATTTCATTGTTTACAGCTTTTGAACTCCGTATTCTCATACCTCAAGCTTTAGTATTACCTAGTCCAACAGAACTAGAAAAAACAAATCAGGAACTACAGAAACAAATAGTAGAACGCCAGGGTATAGAAACTCAATTACGAGAAAGCGAAGTTAAATTTTGTGCTGCTGCGGAAGCAAGTTGAGATAGTTTATTTATATTTAATAGTCTGCGGGATGAAACTGGACGTATTGTCGATTTTATTTTTGTAGAGCTAAACTCCCCCGCAGAACAACTCATTTATATGCCTAAATCAGAAGTATTGGGACAAAGACTGTCCGAACTAATTCCGATCAACAGTACCGGAAATTTCTGGGAAAAATACGTTCAGGTTGTGGAAACAGGTAAAGTTTTCCAAGAAGAGTTTTCCACAAATATCTTTACCCCCAATATCTCCTGGTTGCAACAGATGGTAGTTCCTCTAGCAGATGGTATTGCTATTACTGCTAGAGATATCACCGAACGCAAACAGATGGAAAAAATATTGCAAGAAAGAGAACAACGCTTCCGTCTAGCTTTTGACGATGCACCTATTGGTATGGATCTGGTATCACTAGATGGAAATTTTTTCGAGGTTAACCATGCTTTGTGCGAAATGATAGGTTACAGTGAAGCTGAATTGATCCAGTTAACTTTCCAAAAAATTACTTATCCTGACGATCTAGCTGTTGACCTTGCCTTTGTGCAGGAACTCTTAGAAGGAAAAAAAAGCAAATACAATATGGAGAAGCGCTATATTAGCAAGGAAGGTCATATTGTCTGGATAATTTTGAGTGTTTCTCTAGCAAAAGATCCATCAGACGAACCTCTGTATTTTATTGCTAAAATTCAAAATATTACTCCCCGCAAGCAAAATGAAGCTCAACAGCAAAGACTCATTACTCAGCTAAAAATCAGTAACCAAGAACTAGAAGATTTTGCTTATGTAGCTTCCCACGACTTGCAGGAACCACTACGGAAAATTCAGACCTTTGGCGATCGCCTCAAAGCTAAATATGGGGAAGTGTTGGATGAAAAAGGGCTAGACTATCTACAAAGAATGCAGAGTTCTGCCAACAGGATGCAAATTCTAATTAGGGATTTATTAGACTTCTCACGGATTACGACCAAAGGGCAACCCTATGTATCTGTAACCCTTTCTTAAATAGTAGAAGAAGTTATTGAGGACTTAGAGAACCGCATTGAACAAACAAAAGCTCAGGTGGAAGTAGAAGAATTACTTACTATTCAGGCCGACTCGATACAAATGCGACAATTGTTCCAAAACTTAATTGGCAATGCACTTAAATTTAATATACCAGAAAATCACCCCATTGTCAAGGTAGAAGCAATTTTACAGTCGGAAACTAATCAAGTTCAAATTATGGTATCCGACAATGGAATTGGTTTTGAGGAAAAATATTTACACCTTTCTAACGCCTGCATAGCAAGCAACAATATCAAGGCACTGGTATAGGACTGGCAATATGTCGTAAAATAATAGAAACACACAATGGTAATATTACTGCTCGTAGTATCCCTAATCAAGGAACTACTTTTGTGATTACTTTGCCCATTGAACAAAGTTTAGATAAGCAAAATGAGCATATCTAAGTTGAATAAAACACCAGTACCAATTCTCATGGCTGAAGATGATGAGGATGATCGTCTCTTGGCAATGGAAGCTTTTGAGGAAAGTAAATTACTTAATAAATTATATATTGTTGAGGATGGGGAAGAATTATGAGATTTTTTATATCATCGAGGTGCTTATACAGATATCACAACTTCACCTCAGCCAGGAATAATTTTTTAGACTTATATATGCCAAAATAAAGATGACAGAGAAGCTCTCAAATAAATTAAAGCTGACCCTAACTTACGTTTAATTCCTATTGTAGTTTTAACTACTTCTAAAGCAGAAGATATCTATACTTATTATCAATTAGGAATTAGTTCATTTATTGTCAAGCCAGTAACATTTGAGGGATTAATAGCAGTCATTCAAGGTTTGAGTAGATATTGGTTTGAAATTGTTGAACTCTCTGCTCGAAAATATTGAACTGGAGCAATTTTTCCGCCTAGTATTTCCTGGAAAAATTATATGTATTAGAAATTGCTTTATGTTGGCTATAAGGACAATTTTCTACCTGAATATAACTATAATTCAGAGTATATAAATTCAAGCAGATTTTTATGCAAAAATACACTATTAATCTTCTCTTAATAGAAGATAATAAAGATGATTTTATTGCCATCGATGACATCTTGTCAAAAGTAGAGTCATCAAACATCTCCCTGGATTGGAAAAATACTTATGAAGAGGGATTAGCTGCAATAGAAACAGGAGAATATGACGTTTGTTTGCTTGACTCTCGTTTAGGAGAAAAAGACGGGATAGAATTACTCAAAACAGCAATAGAACTTAATTGTCAGACACCAATTATATTCATCACAGGTCAAGACGATCGAGAATTAGACCTACTGGCGATGAAAATTGGAGCAGCAGATTATTTGAATAAATTAGAAATTCGAGAATATACATTAGAGCGAGTAATTCGTTATGCAATTGAAAGAAATAAAAATTTAATTGCCCTCCAAGAAAGTCAAGCCAAACTACAAGAAGCACAAAAAATCCCTCATTTAGGTAACTGGGAATTCAACCTAAAAACACAGAAAATAACTTGGTCTGATGAAGTATTTCGGATTTTTGGTCTGAGTGGGACTCAAAAGTCACTAACTTATGCAGAATTCCTCCAAATGTTCGTTCCCGAAAGTAGAAAGTTGTGGGAGGAAAATATGGCTTTAATATTAGAGAAAACACAAAAATGTGAATGTGAATATGAAATAATTCGCCCGGACGGAACACTGAGATATCTTTATACAAAGACGACTTTAATCACAAATAGTAACTTAGAATCAATCGGCATATTTGGCACAATTCTAGATATTACAAAGCGCCAACTGGCCGAATTAGAAGTCAAAAAAATCAGAAAACAAGAGCATTTATTAAGTCTGGTGATTGACAGAATTCATCAATCTTTAAACTTAGAGGAAATATTAGAAACGACAGTAGAGTCGGTGCGAGAGTTTTTGCAGTGCGACCGGGTACTAATTTACCGTTTCTTACCAAATGGTCATGGTGTGGTAGAAAAAGAATCTTTAGCACCAAATTGTCTTTCACTGTTAGGAATGACAATAGTCGATCCATGTTTTCGCAACAGCAATATTTTAGAACGTTACAAACAAGGATATTTTAGTATTATTCATAATATTAATCAATCGGGGATGCAACAATGTCATATTGATATGCTCAGGGAACTTCAGGTGAAAGCAAATATAGTGCTACCTATCCTAATTACAAACGAAACTAAAAACAAAAATCATACTGACAACTCAGAAATTAATGTCTGGGGATTATTAATAGCTCATCATTGTCGAGAAAATAGACAGTGGGAAATATCGGAAACCGATTTATTAAGACGCTTGGCAGCTCAGACAGCGATCACTATTCAACAAGCTCAACTTTATCAACGCTTAGAAAAACTTAATCAAGAATTAGAAGCAATTGCATATATTGATGATTTAACAGGAGTGTTTAACCGTCGTCATTTTGAGCAAAAATTTAAACAAGAATGGAAAAGGTTGGCGCGAGAACAAGGTCTCATCTCAATTATTATGTTAGATATAGACTACTTTAAACCTTATAACGATACCTACGGCCATCAACAGGGAGATAAATGTTTGCAACAAGTAGCTAAAGCTATTCAAACGACAGTGAAACGCCCTGGAGATTTTGTCGCCCGATATGGTGGAGAAGAGTTTGTAGTTGTGTTGCCAAATACCCCCATGGAAGGAGCACTTAAGGTGGCAGAAAATATCAGAACAGAAATTGAAGCTTTAAAAATTCCTCATCAAGCTTCAGCAACAAGTCAGTGGGTGACAAGTAGCTTAGGAGTTGCAGATACTAATTGCTCAAAAACATCTAATCCAGAGAGATTGCTAAAAGCAGCAGATACAGCTCTCTACAATGCTAAAACTTCTGGCAGAAACCGCATAGGGATTTATTATATATCCATGGAAAGTCTAGAGAAACAACAGCAAGAAATTAATTTAGTTACACAACTACGAGATGCTTTAAGAGAAAACGGTTTTTGTCTGTTTTCACAAGCAATTGTCCCATTGCATGAAGGTGTACAAGCAAGACTTTATGAAGTTTTACTTAGATTTAGATATCCTTCAGGTAAAATTGTTTCACCAGCTACTTTCCTACCAGTAGCGGAGCGCTATCATCTAATGCCAGTAATTGACCGTTGGGTCGTAAAAAATCTACTATATTTCATGTCTTTGCATAAAATTGATAATTCACACCGAGATTGTATTTTTACTGTTAATCTTTCTGGTGCTAGCATCAACGATAGCCATTTTCTAGAATTTATCGAACATCAATTTGCCTGTTTTGAAGTGCCTCCCCAAAAAATTTGTTTTGAGATTACTGAGACCATAGCTATTACTAATTTAGATAAAGCAGCAAAATTTATTCAGTCTCTCAAACAAGTTGGTTGTAGTTTTGCTTTAGATGATTTTGGCAAAGGAATGTCTTCTTTTTCTGATCTCACAAACTTGCCAGTAGATTATCTCAAGATTAACGGGATGTTTATTAAGAAGATGGAAAAAGATACTGTCACTCAAGCAATAGTAGAAGGTATTCATCATATTGGCAGGGCAATGAATTTAAAAGTAATAGCTGAATATATAGAAACAGAGTCAATTCTCAACAAAGTCAATAGTTTAGGAATAGATTATGGTCAAGGCTTTTATCTTGACAAACCCAGCGCACTTTTGTTTTCTGTTTAAAGAGTCAAGAGTCAGGAGTCAGGAGTCAGGAGTCAGGAGTCAGGAGTCAGGAGGAAACAAAAAGAAGAAGGAAGAAGAGGAGAAAATTTTTTCATCACTAATTATCCGGACATGATATAACTATTATACCAATTTTATATGAAGCTGCATAGAATAATACTTAAAGCACAATTGACTGTAGATAGGCATAGATAAATATAGATTAATGAATGAATTTCGTAATTCTATGCAACCTCATATAAAATTGGTATTAGATATCTCCAAAAATCAATTCTCATAAAGAAATTATCAATTATTTCTCTCTACTGCCTACTGCCTACTGCCTACTGCCTCTTTTGGAGGAGATGTCTATTAGACATCTCCAAAAATCAAAAATCAAATTAATTCTTATCCATAAATTATCAATTCTTCCTCCCTGTTCCCTGTTCCCTGTTCCCTGTTCCCTGTTCCCTGTTCCCTGTTCCCTCTTTTGGAGGAGATGTCTATTGTATTTTATCAAGATTTCTGCTATTGAATTACCAATATAAGCACCTCTTCCAAAAAATATAAAATTAAAGCATAGTTCTCAGGGGACGAGGGTTTGAAGGATGAAAGTAGTCTTTTAGACTTTAGCTAAATTAGAAAAAAAGTAGTATAAAAATGAGAATAAGGAAAAAATACTATGAGTAAGCAACATTGGTTAGATATAAGTGAATATGTCTGCCTAGCAGGTTCAGTTTTAGGAACCATTGCTTCAGTTACTTCTGGACAGGCAATATACACAGCAGCACCTTTGACTTTGGCCTTATCTGCAAGTGTAGCTAATAGAAAGCGGCTAGATAAATTGCAACAACAAGAACAAACAGTGGCGCTTACAGATATTCAGAAAACCTTCTTAGAAGATTTGGATAGAATTGATAGTCAGACATCTAAGTTGCAAGAAAAACTGAATCTTCAAACTGAGGACCAAGAAAAGAAATTAGAAGTAATAACAGAACAGCTGAATCAAAAATTAGTAGCTGGAAGGGAAACCTTAGAGCAGCAAACTCAGCAACAAAGGCATAAATTACAAGAAGCTATAGAGTCAATACCAACTGAACTACAACAACTCATTCAACGTTTAGAACTATTAGAACGTCAGCAGAAAGAAATCATCAGTAAACGCTTACCTTGGGCAGTTTCAGCCATTGAGGAGTTACAAGATAGAGCTGCTGCTATAGCACCCTTAGAAAGTAAATTTGGTCATATTAGTAGAAATCTGCAAATTTTGAATAATCGTGTTGAGAGTCTGCCTCAACCAGAGTTTTTTGGTAAAATTGAAACAGCTATTACTTCAGTACAAAAGCGACTTGATTTGAATCCTGTCAATTTTCAAGGTGCAGTGCTAACAGATGCAGATTTCAGTGGTATTTATCTCAAGAATGCAAAACTAATAGATGCTAACCTCAGTGGTGTTAACTTGGGTGGTGCTTGTTTAAATAATGCCAATCTTACAGATGTTAACCTCAGCAACGCTAATTTAATAGGTGCAGATTTGGCAGTTGCTAATCTAGCCTATGCAAATTTGAATCATGCTGAACTTGGTCAAGTTGATTTGTCTGGTGCTAACCTCAGTGGAGTAGATTTATCCTCAGCTAACCTCAGTGGTGTTAATCTTTCGTCTGCGAATCTCACAGATGCAGATTTATCCTCAGCTAACCTCGTTGGTGCAAACCTAACTCACGCTAACCTCAGTGGAGTTATTCTCAGTGATGCAGATTTAAGTAATGCTAACCTAACTAATGCTAACTTGTCTCATGCAGGTTTAAATAATACTAATCTCAGTCATGCAAATCTTTGTGCTGCACAATTGTGGTGTGCTGATATAAGTGATGCTGACTTAACTGGTACATTCATAGATCAAAACACTAAATTAGACAAAGAAACTCAAGAGAAATTGCAAAGAGCAAGTCATAAAACAAAGAATCAAAATCTTCGTAGTTATGGCACAAAAGTAACTAATATTAATCATAATGGCGTTCATCTGATGAGTCCTAATTTTTTGGAAGGAAAATAAAATGATAGCATTGTTGTTCAACCTTCAATTATTGATACAAAGTGAGTCCTCCGATATCATATCAAATCCGGTAGCATCGGTGTAATTAGATAGTTAATCTAGGAGTCAGGAGTCAGGAGTCAGGAGTTAGGAGTCAGGAGGGAAGAGAATGCGCGAAACATTTGCTCTTGGATGAAGATGAAAATTTTTTTTATACCGAACCCGAGCGGATTTGATATCATCTCTCTTTGAATAACCACAATCAGAAATTTAGGGAGTAGGGAACAGGGATAATTAGTGATAAAAAACCTTCTCCCTTTAAATCTTTAAGCGTTGAAATTTTACTATTCCCTATTCCCTGTTAAGAGCTTCCTACTGACCAATGTTAAATTAATTTTGCACAGGTACTTATAATCTTTAGACATCTCCAATAATAAAACATAAAATCAATTATCCCACTCTTACTCATCAATTATTTCTCCCTACTCCCTGCTCCCTACTCCCTACTCCCTCTTTTGGAGGAGATGTCTTTTAGATATTAATACTCTGGGGAATTTGAGAAGGCAGCAAATACCTATACTGTGGGCGGTTCAAATTACGCTGCTCAATAGTAGCTTCAACCTGAGTCAAATTTGCCTGAAACTTTTCCAGTAGAGGTTTCACTTTGGAATCAGTAAAATGATTTTTTGGATACTCACCCAATTTCGTGTAATAGACAGACCCCAGTAAATATGTGAGATTCAGTTGTCCTTGTGCCTGCTCTAGAGGTGGCAGCAAATCTAAATAATCTTGCTCGCTTACTTCACCTTTGAGAATTGAACTAGGCAAATAACCAGCTAATGGAACCGCCGGAGCATAAGACATTATATCTTTCTGTGGAAAATTAACAGCAGCGTGTTGAGCACTAGCAGTAAAAATAATTAACGTTGCAGCATTAATCAAATACTCTAGTGTCCTAATACCTCCATCCTCACCAAAATCAGGTACACGAGCACCATCAAAAGCCATAACTTCACCTGCCCAAGCTTGTAGTCGCCGATCTGCCTGAACCTCTTCATCTCTAGAATAGTAAAGATTCAGATAATCTGAAACCCATTGATGAATAGCATCCCACAGTAACAGAGCATCATCCCGATAAGGATAAACAGGAAGTAAATTAGGATCGTCAACGCCGCGTTGCTCTAGTTGCTTCCGTAACATAGCTCCATTAAAACCATAACTCTGTAACCCTAACACCGCCAAAACACGAGCGTTATCAATAGTAGATGACAGTAAACTATCAACTCCACCCTTGGGAGCAATTAAAATTCCCTGAGCACCATCGTTAATTGCTAAAGTACCTTCAAAGTGAGGACGCAACAGCAGACTTAAGCAATGATTTTGGGGTAGTTGGCGATGGGTAGGTGGAATAAATGATCCCACAAATAAATGAGTTCTAGCTAAATGACTCACTGCTTCGTGAAAGTTAGCATCTACTATCTCTACAACGGTTTTGGCAAATAACCAAGCATACTTAGAAGAGTTGGGAGTAAAAATGGGGTTATCTGCTCCTGGGGTTTGACCACATTGAATAGCTACAGGACGTAATTTACGGTTTGGGTCTGAACCTTTTGGCACTGCGAATAAAGCTAGAGGAGCATAAATATACTTTTGGTATTTATTGGGATAAGTACCATTAAGAGCACCTTCCAAAATTTTATAGTCTGCTAGATAGAGTCGCCCTTCTTTTCCTGCTATTGCTAATGAATCATCTTTACCCATAACTTCCTGATATTGAGTCTCCGTCACCGGAAAACGTTCGTCAAGACTTGATACCTGCTCAATCATTAGGGGGTTATAACCTGCTACTCGCATATAAGCAAACACTTCATCTTCTTCAAAAGTATAAGCGATGCTTGGTATACCTCCTGTTTCTGGAAATAGCTCTTTATAGGAGAAGAGCTTTTGATAATCTTCAAGACTGGTTGCATGACCTTCTGGACTTCCTTCCTTTAATACTTTTACAGCTTCCTCCAAAATATCTTTAAGTACTGACAGACCATTTTCCCTGAGGATGGAAACAAACAGGTCATCTATTTCACGAAAATCGTCAGGTATTCCTTGACTCAACAATTGTTGAGTTAATAATAATTGTTGATTCAACAATAATTGGAAAAAAAATGGTATGATTTTATTATCCTCTCCAATTTTTATTGATTTTATTTGCTTATAGATTACTTCTAAGATATATTTAATTACATCGTCTCTTACCCCCTTATTTCCTTGGTTTCCTCGGTTTGTAATTACGATATTCACAAATAGAAGACGTATACTCTTTACCAATAATAAAAACCATTCTTTAGAAGGTTTTTCTCGTTCTGGTAATTCATTCACCATTGCCACAGGAGGAATGTGGTTATAGTTATATTGATATTCTTGTTTGGCTACTTCTAAATTATGATTTACTGATGAACTTGTGGTATCCGTCGGACAGTTAGTCATGTTTAATAAATGCCTTTTGGTAGAAATTAGGTATAGTTTATCAAAAAAGAAGTCAGGAGTTAGGAGTAAATAGGGCGGGACTTACGCAAATTGATCTTTGAAGTACCATCTGTAGGGGTAAATGCCATTCGCCCTTGCTATATGTAGAGTACCTGCGTAAGTCCTGTAGGAAATAAAAGTTCTATTTGCTATATTAGTATTTGAGGCTGACTATGGCATAAAAAACACTCTTCATTAACGCTATTGGTAGGGTTTGTTAGAGGTAGCGTAACGCACAAAACCCTACATCTATTGTCAGTGCTTCAATAATTAATAATTAATTAAGGCTATTCTAGAGTAGTTATGACAATTTAAGAATAAAAAAATTACATTTTCCTTAGTAATTTTCAAGTCAAGTATACTCAAACCCTTGCTAAATATTGACTAATCACAGATGTTAATGCTATTAAATATATTGAATAATAGCAACAAAAATGAAATTTTCATAATATGCCATCTAACTCCCTTCTGTTTTTGATCACTCAAATCATTAAATTTGAAAGCTTTAAAGCAACTAATTATCATTTGATTACTGAAAATGAATTTAAGAATTGAATGAGAAAATCAAGTCCAAACTACAACTTGTCCTCCCCCCTCAAAAGACTACAGATAAAATCCATCAATCTCATCCATATAGAGTCAGAGATATTCCCTTGAGTAGCTTTGATGTTTTTCTACTTGTTAATGGCCGTCAATTTAGATGTAAAAACTGTAAAAAAGTTTTGAGTGAGGAATTAAACTTTGTCAAATTTTGTAACTATATTCACGCGCATCAGTGTCACGACTAGAAGGAGAAAGAATTTTTGCCATCGTATCGGTATGCTAGTTCTGTGGAAGAAGCAACAGACATTGATTATTTTATGACCAACTTTGAACCGCCAAAAGTAACAGCAGAATGGGTAGTAAAGACTTATTCTGAGAGAAATTGGGTAGAAGTTTTTGAGCGAGAAGCGCTGATGATGGTTAGGGTTAAAAGAGTATCAAGTAAGAGATAAATGGAGCCTAGAACGCCATTTGATCTTGGTGTTTTGTGCTGATACTTTTATAATTTGGCATAAGTTAACAGGAGGATGACAAAGGCAATGAGCTAACAAACCTTTAAAGACTTTTACTGAAGCAATGGTACGCTTTTCGTACAGCGATGTATGCACCGTTTTTGAGGTTGGTTGACTGAAAACATGAACGTATTTGCCTGCCATCAAGAGGGTTGAGGCTATATTAAAGCTCTAAAAATTGTGTAAGTCCCACTAAGAAGTCAAATCCAGGTTTATTTCCTTCATATTCCTCTAAGGTATGGGCAATTCTGGTTTTTTGAGGTTTTAGTTCTAATCCTATCTGATTTAACCATTCTTGTGTCACGGCCTTTGCTTGTTTCACTACTTTGATATCAAATCCGTTTAATTGGACATAAAAAAAATCTTCAATCGCCATAACTACGTTTATCTTTGTAATTCTTTCTCCTCCTGAGGAAGTCCGACTGACTCCTGAGGACTCCTAACTTAACCATTCTATGGCTGTTTAACCGGATTTGATATTAAAGATGGCTTCTATGGCATCATGGGTTGACCTTCCTGGTCTAAAACCATAGCTGTTAGGTTCAAAGCGTGTCTCCCACTCTGGTTCCATACCTAACTTCACCAGTGCTTGTAACGTTCTGTCGTACATTGTTGGAATGCCTAAAGGACGTTTCTCTTCTCTTCCTGGTTTTGGTATCCAGACTCTGCGGGTTGGACTTGCTTTGAGATGGCGTGTTCTTAATACATCAACCAAATTAAGTCTTTGTATGGGTGTCAGGTTTTTGATTCCGTCTACCCCGGCAGTCTTCTTACCCTGGTTATCTTGTGTTACGCGCCTAACAGCTAGCAACCTTGCGTAGTATAGCAATGAGCGCTCAGGTATTTACAATGTCCAGCTCAAAGTGCACTCTAGAAAAGGTGTACAAAAAATAATGTGTAAATATGCCAGCGCACACTGCTATAACTTTTTGTCAGAAGTTTTTGGTATTTGCGCATCTTGCGGAGTTTGCCACGACTGGATGCTTTGTAAATCAATTTTTGCAATTTGAATACATACTTCTCTACTTGCTTCCAGTTTATGTCCTTCCACTTGAGTGTTGGGTGAATGGATGCTGGAGAGGGTATGTCCTATGTATCCCATACCACACTTGAGAATGGTTTAGGTGACCCTAATTTCTTCTTTAGTATTTTGGCTTTATTAATTACTAATCATTGCTTTACACTGCATTCAACAGTAGGTATGTCAGCTTGATAGCTTTTTACCCAATCCTACTCTCCTTAAGACCTACGACCATTTGCGTAGACTAACCTTGAATGGCTTCCTCAGTTAATCGACCTGTATACTTAGGTGTCTTTAAGGAGGTTTCCTCGTTCCCTTATGCCTTGATTGCGACTGATTTAGTGGGACTAAGTCTCCCGGAGGGTTCGATATGATTGTTGATATTAGCGGGAATAATGCCTATATCCTTGACCCTCTGACATTTGTCCTACATTCCAAAGGTAACTATGGAATGGTTAATCGTGACGAGAGTTTGATTGCCTTTGTGTTCGTCCACTTGTCAGTCTTTGCTAGCGGTGTCGTTCCTGGTAACTGGTATTGTCCCGCATTTAGACCAGCTTCAGGGATTGATGTTCAGTCTCTACCCTGTGGCCTATGCTGTCAGCCCAACAACAAGGCGGTAGGAATTTCACCTACAAGGTCATAAGAGTTTTTCAAGTCGTTAACGAAGTTATCCCGTAGGGAAAGCCATTCACTTGATGTATTGACTTAAAAGGCTTGCTAAAACTACATTACGGCGGTTTTGACTAGCCAACGAGTCGCACTTTCTCATTTATTCTGACTCCTGAGGACTGACTCCTGAGGACTGACTCCTCCCTATTAAGTATATTTCTGCAATAATAATCCCAACTTTTCTTTAGTTGTAGCAGGTACTTTATCCAAAGGAGTCAAAATAGCATTTTTCAACGCTGAATGAGAATCAGAAACAAACTGATTTTGACTCAATCTCCGGACAGTTTCCTGAATAACTTTTTGAGCATTCTCCCCATTCTTCTTTACATTATTAACCACCATTTCTATAGTTACGCTTTCATGTTCTTCATGCCAACAATCATAATCTGTAGACAGAGCTAAAGTTGCATAAGCTATTTCTGCTTCTCTTGCCAACTTTGCTTCTGGTAAATTTGTCATCCCAATAACTGTTGCGCCCCAACTACGATATAAATTTGATTCTGCTTTGGTAGAAAAAGCAGGTCCCTCCATACATAAATAAGTGCCACTACGATGCACATTTATATCCGATAAATTCAAACTTTCCGCAGCATCTGCCAGCATTTTTGCTAGTTGAGGACAAGTAGGATTTTCAAAAGTAATGTGCCCTGCTATTCCTTCACCGAAAAAAGTAGATATCCGACCTTTTGTCCGGTCAATGAACTGGTCTACTACTACTAAGTCTAGTGGTTTAACTTCTTCTTTGAGAGAACCAACTGCAGAAGCAGAGATTAAATATTCCACACCCAGACTTTTCATACCATAAATATTGGCACGAAATGGTAATTCAGATGGTAATAAAGCGTGATTACGATCATGTCTGGGGAGAAATGCTACTCTTGTTCCTTCCAAAGTACCAACAATAAAAGCATCAGAGGGAGACCCGAAGGGGGTATCTACCCGTATCTCCTCCACATCTGTGAGTGCCTCCATTTTGTACAAACCACTGCCGCCAATAATTCCTATTTTTACTTTGGTCATCCTGAGATTAGCTAATATGTTTAATTTCTCAGGTATTCTACCGAATTTCTGGTGAAATAATTTTGGATTGTATCCGTTTAAATACTGATGGAAGAAAGTAACCGATAATGCGGTTTACGGGGACTCTCACCCCACCAACGGCATTAATACCGCAGGTGATAGTGGGGTGAGTTATTAAACCCATTACAGACTAAAGATAAATAACTAGCAATAGGCTACTATAGAGAACAGGGCACAGAGTCAAGTAAGTGTTTATGACTAATACATAAGCATTAGACATACTATATATCTAAGTATTTTTAATCACCGAATGTATAAAAAAAAATTACTTTTTTCAAAATCTTCAATATTTATGCTTACTCCCTTTCCCCTAACAGAAGTTAGAGAATTATTTCAAATTTAACCAACTTCAGACACCGGAACAGATTCAAAACATAGTTCAGCACATTTGTGCTTTAGTTTAGTAGTTTTAAAGGATAAGAGAATAATTAGCGAGCGCATAACCGAAATACCCGATTTGGTAAAGGTTTAATAATCTTGGGGACTGAGTTACATTTTTGTAGTATTTAAATTACATTATAGGTAATCTTCTGGCAGGAAGGGATTCATTAATGGATAATTACCTCTCTCTTTTAGGGAGAGGATTAACTAAAAGGAAAAAATTTATTTTTTTCCCCTTGAAAGGGGAGGCTAACAAAGCTGAATTATTTAATTATTTAATTATTAATTATTCGGTAATCTTAACCAAATTTTCATAAAACAAACTATACTTTAATCGTATTGTAGGAAAATAAGAATTTATCAATTTTGTCTCGTGCCCTTTTTTAATACTCCTACCTAATTATCCTACCCAGATATTTTTTCAATTTTCTGTTCTGCAGGTAGCCAGTATTTTAGGAATATTTCTCTTTATATTGGACAATGATCTGATTTTTTAGAAAAATGAACAAATCTCAAGCTAAAGCTAGAACAACTTCCCTAGAATTAGTTGTCAGTAATATTTTTGTCGCTCGTAAAATTTCGGCTAGCGATCGCCAGTTTTTAAGAATGGCGTTATTTTCACCTCGTTCTTTAAGTACCACAGAACAAAAACAGATTAAACAGGTTTATGAAGAATTAATGGCTGGACGAATTAGTATTGTCAAATAGTGGGATTTAGTGAACTTTTGAAAATATCTCTGAATTATGACTTTTGAATATTACTTCAGAGTCTAGAGTCAATTAATGATAATTTTTTTCTAATCCCTCATCATCTATCCATAAAATCTACCTGATTTATACTCAGGAGTTCAGACATTAAGTTTTGGTACAAATCTGGGCTGTAGTAGTTATATCATATTCACCTGAATACTTATAAATTAAGTGAGCAAGAATCGGGAGGAATAGAGATATTTGCCGTTGAAGTGAGAGGGTCGGTTTTTTTCAAGTGCGCTATTAAATGGACATGATATTACTTAATTTTTCCTAAAATTAGTTTTAATAGACTTGCCTACGGTTACAACCTATACAGATAAAAAATTGGAAAACCTTTAATTGTATTTCCTACCTTGGTCGTGGGTTATAGCAGTCACCATTACTATATTTGAAATATCAAAAGCTTAAAACTCTGACAACACAAGATTTTTCGTTCTTACTTCTTCATTCTTGCTTCTGGTATAAATTAATTGTTTTCTACTTTGACATACTCCCGGCATCAAATCAAAGATTATGATGCGGGATTCTCATCATTGATGATTCTACGCTCACAGAGATGACTTAGATTAGCAATATTACTATCGTCAAACCAGTGGTCAGACTCTCCCGTAGCTTTTGGGTTTCCCCCAGATTCCGAGTGCCCCTCGGTACTGTTTACTATTGCCCCCAACATTTCTAATCCTTTTGCCAAAATGTTCTTTGCTGCGTTATGGTCACGGCCTGCTATATAACCACAATGCGGACATTTGTGGGTTCTAACTGATAATGATTTCTTAACTGTCTGCCCACAATTTGAACAATTTTGGCTAGTGAAATGTGGAGGTACTGCTATGCAAGCAATTCCATGGAACTTAGCATAATATTCAAGCCATTCTATGAACTGATACCAACTTGCATCGGATATTGACTTAGCTAAATGGTGATTCTTAACTAGGTTAGCAATCTTTAAATCTTCGTAGACTACCAAATCGTGAGACTGGATTAACGCCCTTGCAGTCTTTACCGCGTGGTCTTTACGTTGTCTACTAATTTTCAAATGCTGCCTAGCTAATTGTTTTCTTGCCTTGTGATAGTTATTTGACTGGGGTTTACCTTTGTGATGACGACGTGATACTCTACGTTGTAGTTTCTTTAACCGTTTTTCTGACTTCCTCAAATACTTAGGATTTTCTACAGCATTCCCATCACTATCAGTATAAAAAGCATTTAAACCTAAATCAATTCCTACTACATTACCCTCAAATTTATGACCTTCTTTTCTCTCTACATTTACTAAAATTTGACAATAATAACCATCTGCACGTCTAACAACCCTTACACGATTTATTTGCTGTTCTGAATACCAAACTAAATCACGGCTAGTCCATAGTTCAAATTCGCCTGCTTTAAAACCATCTTTAAACTCAATTTTCTTTCTATCTGGGGATAGCTTATAACCAGTTGTTTTATATTCTACTGAACGAGTGAACTTCTTGAATTTTGGATAGCCTTTTGTACCTGGCTTATTCAATCTACAATTTTTGTAAAATCGTTGTATTGATTGCCATGTCCTGTCGGCTGATGCTTGTCTTGCTTGAGAGTTTAACTTTTTCACCCAAGGAAAATTACTATCTTTTGCTAGTAGAGAACAAAGCTTCTGCAAGTCATTGCGTTTGACATCTTTATTATCCATCCAATAACGCAAACAACTGTTTCTGATAAATTGACCTGTGAGAATCATTTCATCTAAAACTTTGTACTGATTTTGACTGCCTTTTAATTTGGCCTCAATTGCTAGCAAAGCTGTTTAATTCCTTGACTACATTTATTATTATAACTAAATTTACCCGAAAAGTATGCTGGATAAACTATTAATCTTTGTATATAATTATAACATCGAATCATAATTATATACTCACCATTCATCCAGGCGCTAAATCATAGATTATAGCGCTGTCCTTCTGGTGATTACAGGTAAAAGCCAAAATCCACTATAAGTCATGCCAGAATCATCTGGTTGTACTAACAGAAAATGTAACCCCTGACTATGTTGTTTTCTCTCTTCATAAACTTGAGCTGCTAGTGACACTTCCTGGTCTGAAAAAGTAGCAACTACCCACCGATCTACTAATCCTGCCTCTAAAATTAACCCATCAGGATCCCCAGAAATATAGTTTAAAAAGTATGGTTGCGCTGCTTCTAACCATTTAGCTAATCTCATAGACTGACGACCTCCGTCTATAACAACCCCTGGTATAGGAAGTGTTGAAGACAATCCTAAATTTAAGGGTAAAAGAAATTCGGGTACTGCCACAATAGGAATTGGGCGCTCAATAATATCTTTAATATTACCCGCAGGTAATGTGGCAAATCTCCAGCGATCGCCCCAAAGATTTTCAGCTAATGGCACGGGTGGAGGAGAATCTAATTTTAAGGGATCGTAAAATTCTCTAGTATATGTTTCCATTCCCTGATATTCTTGCACCCTCTCCAGCAACCATTGTTTTAAAGCAGTAGTACGTCTAGTCGCTTCCACTTTTACCCCCAACATTTGAGCTGCGGTTTCAATTAAATCCAAAGATTGAGGTCGAAATACTTGAATTGTACCTGGTAAATCCTGGCCTTGACCCACTTTTTGTAGTTGTTCTACTACCCAATGGGCATTAACTTCTGACTGGGGACAAATAGCCGTAAATTCTAGGCTACGAGTGGGAGTACAAATTAATAATTCCCATAACTGTTGGCCTTGCTTATCCTTAAGTGGACGGCGATAATAATCTGCTTGCCAAATAGTTCTATTTTTCATTTATTTTTGGAGTAAAGAAGGAAAATTGCCTGGTTGAATTACTCTTGGCTACAATTAAAAAATTGTCAATCTATTTATATTTGATTAGATGCTATGGTTAATCCTGCCCTGAGTGAATTTGGTGCAACTATGTCCCGCCTCACAGGTGTGCGGGCAATTATGGCAGATATTATTGCTACCCTACGAGCAGGCCAGGGTCAGGAGTTTCTCAACTTTAGTTCAGGAAATCCCCTGGTTTTGCCAGAAGTAGAAAAGTTGTGGCGGAATATTACCACAATTTTATTGGCAAGTCAAGAATATGGGGAAGTTGTGGGGCGTTACGGTTCATCTCAGGGTTATCAACCGTTTATTGATGCAGTTATTAATGATTTTAACCGTCGCTATGGACTTAATTTAAGCGATCGCAATATTTTAATTACCCCAGGTTCTCAGTCTATATATTTCTATGCTGCTAATGCTTTTGGTGGATATACTAGCAGTCAAACTCTGAAAAAAATTGTTTTGCCTCTCAGTCCAGATTATACGGGTTATGGCGGAGTGAGTTTAGTGCCAGAAGCGGTAGTTGCTTATAAACCGACTCTGGAAATAGATACTGAATCTCATCGCTTCAAATATTGTCCAGACTTTAGTCAGTTGGTCATTGATGAAAATACTGGTTGTGTCATTTTCTCACGCCCCTGTAATCCTACTGGTAATGTGATTGGTGCTGATGAGGTCAAGAAAATTGCAGATCGGGCCGCTGTTTATGATGTGCCAGTATTTGTGGATGCTGCTTATGCTCCTCCATATCCAGGATTAAATTTTGTGGAGATGGAGCCAATATTTGGGGACAATATCTGTCATTGTATGAGTTTATCGAAGGCTGGACTTCCTGGAGAAAGAATCGGCATTGCTATTGGGGATGAACGAATAATTGAGGTTTTACAAGCCTTCCAGACTAATATGTGTATTCATTCTCCTCGTTATGGACAAGCGATCGCTACTGATGCAATTAATTCTGGCGCTCTGGCAGAAATTTCTACTGAAGTGATTCGGCCTTTTTACAAAAATAAATTTTCAATTTTAGAATCAACTTTATCAAAAGCTTTACCAAAAAATTTGCCCTGGTTTCTCCATCGTTTTGAGGGAGCAATTTTTGCTTGGTTATGGTTGAAAGATTTACCGATGACTGACTGGGAGCTTTATCAAAAGTTGAAGGAGGTGGGGGTTATTGTTGTGCCTGGCAGTTCTTTTTTCCCTGGTTTACGAGAAGAATGGGTTCATAAACAAGAATGTATTCGGATTAGCTTAACAGCTTCTGATGAGGATATTCAAGAGGGAATGGAGCGTTTAGCTAAGATGGTGATTTCTATTTTTTAAAGCACGTCTACTAACCTTATTTAATATAGCTATTATCCAAGTTAGAGTTAACAATAATTTTGCAGTTGGAGAGATTATTTATAGTAGTCTGACTATTGTTGATAAGATTTACTTGGAAGTTTCTATCATGTAAGCATTCAGCTATCAGCTATTAGCTATTAATTCATTGCCTTTAGATCGTTGATTAATTGATAATTGATCATGGGTAATTGATAATTACCTCGGGTTTTAACCGTTACCGAATTGAATATAAGGAAATATCCTAGCACTTTTTTTTCCCTTAAAAGGAGAGGGTTCAAGGCGCGAATTATTTAATTATTAAGTAAGCATTCAGCGGTCAGCTATCAGCTATGAGTTATTCACTGATTATCTTGGAAGGAGGAATTAGTATTTAAGGAGTGAAATATGTTTGTGCAGCATTCCGTAGGAAATGAAATAGTCCTTTCAACTAACCTTGGTAATTACTTGATTATTTATTTCATTTCAAAAGCTGATAACTGAATGCTAATAGTTGAATGCTTAATTATTTTACTTGATTCTTTCTTTCAAAAGCTCAGGACTTACCCATAACCACCACATATAACAAACGGCCGTTCTCCCCTACAGATGGTGTATAATTTCTATTTTGCGTAAGTCCTGAAGCTGATAGCTAAATGCTTACATTATTAATTATTAATTATTAATTATTCAGTAATTAGTATTGAGAGATTTAAAGAGAATTAAAAGTATTAAAAAAAACTGCTCTCGAACGCGATAAGTCTATATTCATTCTATTTCCTAGTCCCTAAAATTATCAATATATGTACTTTCTCAAGTAGGAAACTTTTGTATAAGTTTGTTAAACACATTAAGCAAGTTGTCATAGTATAAACTTAAAAAAATACATACAGCAGTTTCCGAAGCTATGAGGTAGAGTTGTTTTGATTCTTTTGTGTTCCCTGTTCCCTATTCCTTGTTCCCTCTTAAGCAAGTTGTCATAGTATAAACTTAAAAAAATACATACAGCAATTTCCGAAGCTATGAGGTAGAGTTGTTTTGATTCTTTTGTGTTTCCTGTTCCCTATTTCCTGTTCCCTCAAACCTAAAATTTTGTACCTCATAAAAATGGTAAAAGCTGTATAAATAAAAGGAGTATAAAATATATGAATTCCTCAATTTATAGTATTGCAATTGAATCCACTGCTGGAATTGCTAGACATTATTTTATTTCGTCTGACGGAACATTTGAAAATTCAATTGGATGGGGTCCTCTAGGAATTGAATATCAAGGAAAAGAGGCAGAATTAACAGTTGAACAAGAACAACGAGCTTGTGAATATTTACACAAATTTGGCAAGTACAATATTCATACTAATAATTGTGAAATGTTTGCTTGGTATGTGATTACTGGAAGACATTATTCTAGGCAAACTCAAGAAAAAATTCATACTGCAATTGGAGCTAAAATTGTTTCTCTTGTACAACCTGTTTTGACACCTCGAGAAATAGTTAATTATCAGTATGAAAAAGCAATAGTTCGTAAATTTAATGAAGACCTAGAAAAAGTAAAACTTACTCGGTTAAAATCAGAGCAAGCAATGCGTGATGATTTTTGGCAAAAAAGAGATGCCAAGGAAAATTAGATTTGAGAGTAAATTAAGTTCCTTACCGAATAATGAAGGTTTAAAGCCTCTCCTTCTGCTTTAAAGGAGAAAAAAGTGGTCGTTAGCGTAGCTTCCCGTAGGGTGGGATGGCGCCATTCGGAGCGGGTCTGCAAGAAAGGGTCTCGGAGCCATATCCAATCGACCAAGAGAAGAAAAATTTTTCCCTTTTGCGTCAATCCTCTTCTTTTCAAAGAGAGATAATAATTAATAATTAATAATTAATTTTTGAAGCATCCTAATTGTTCTTTCAGGATTTAATTTTTGAAGTTCACAGATTATTCTCCTGTAGAATCTGCTAAAAATATAAAGATACTACATATTAAAAAAAAGCCACTGTAACAATGATAACTGTCAAAGAAGCAAGAGAACAAGCATTATCTTTTCTTAGTCAACAAGGACTTGAAAGAGAATTTATTGAAAATGCTTCAGTCAAACTTGATGATGCAGAAAAATTGATTAATATCAGCCGTCAAAAAAATCCTCAAAAGGTATTAGAAATTGGCACATTTGTCGGAGTTTCCACTGCTATATTAGGATTGTGTCTGCCAGAGTCCGAAATTGTTTGTGTCGATGCCGATCTTCCTGTAGAACTTCTCAATCTTCTTTGCGTTAAACAATTTGAAATTAAAAATAAACAAACTCATTTATATTTTGTTGAAAAAGTCCTTAAACACTTTGATATTTTGACAAGATTTACCTTAAAACGAGGTTTTTTTTCTTGCGGTTTTCCCAACCAAGAAGATTTAGATAAAGTTGTAAATTATGGGATTAACCTTGAAGACAGAGAAATTATTGGTCGAGAAGTATGTGAAGAATATGGAAAATTCGATCTAGCATTTCTGGATGCAGATCATAGAACGGAGGCGGTCAAACAAGACCTAACACTACTTTCTAGTTATATTAAACCAGAAGGAACAATAATTCTTCATGATGTTGGTTTAGATTATTGGGGACAACAAGTACGACAAGGTGTGGAATTGTTCTTAAAAGAACATCCTCAAAAAAAATTTAATGTTGAAGGTGAAATTGGCTTTATCTCTTAACGTTTTGTCAGCAACGAATGATTCTTAAAACTTACAGCAGTTTTGGAGTTGATGAGGTACAAAATTTTAAGACTTTAGGTAGGGAGTAGGGAAAAAAATATTCATCTTAAAACTGTACTTCACGCTTCCTAAAAAGTGCTGTAAAATTGGGTCAAAAATTCCAGATACCGAGTATCAAGCATTGTTTTAGTCAGATACTCGGTTAATTTTTTATATCTTAATCTTTATCAATATCAAATTTTAGAAGCTACATATAGCAAAGAACGAGTTGGTATTTGACTGATGCTAATGTTTTTCCTAATATTCCCTATTCCCTTATTACAACTTTCAATAAATCATTTTTATTTGTAACTCAAATAAAGTCATAATCAGAAATGGTCAATCTTAGTCATCGATACAAACCGAAAATTCCCTTGTTCAAAGTGAAGTTCTAAAGAAAATGAAAACTTTCCCGATCAAAGCAAAGTTCTCAAGAATAAGCTATAAGTAATAATACAATGAGGGGTATAGCCCCTCGATGCGATGACAAATTTATCAAGGATGTCCAATGCTAAAGACTTTTCCCATTGATACAACGCGAAATATCAATCCTTTCAGCAATAACTTCAGAGTCAACAATTTCAACAGATATACCGTAGCCATTCCTGACGATGAAATGACTGAATCAGAATTCTTACAACTCTCAACAATGCCTAGTTGTATTAGCCTTGACCTAGAAAATTTAAAATCCTTTGAAGTAGTAGACCATCAGTTTAAAAATTGGGGCCTAACTTTCTCTAATGCAATTGCGATTGAACCATCAAACCCTGCTTTTGCAGTGCCTCCAGGCGTCAAAGTCTTAATGGGAGCGCCAAAAAGTGGCCTAATAGAAATTCACTTTAAATCTCCAGTCAAGTTTGTCAGTGGAGTAGTCACCAGTTCTCGCCGAACAGTCTTATCAGCTTATAATCAAAATGAAAAACTTCTGGCCAAAGACGAAACCTCCGCCTCAAACTTACTTAACTCTAATTCACATATTTCCCCAAATGCTCAATTAACTGTGAATGCCCAGAACATTCACAAAGTTAGTTTCTACGCTTTTGAGGGTCAACTAATAGTTGTTGATTTGAAGTTTGGCTTCTGAAACTTCCCAAAAGTTCCATCGAGCTTCAAGATTTGATACCAATTTGAAAAAAGAATGTTACAAATAGTTTCAAACTTTAGATGTAGAATAATTTGCTGAAATTACTGAAAAATAAAAGTTTTGAGCTATAAAATCATAATGCATAACTTTTGGCTTTTGACTTTTGAATTCCGTGAAACGGTATGAGAACTTGTCCTAACTTTTCTTAATAGTGTTATAAGTAATAAATCCACTAATGGTTTAGTACCAGGAAGAGTGTCAGAAAGTGTCAAATCCCAATCCTCTGTCCATATTTGTCCCCTGGTTACATTTTCACCAACCTCCGATTTGGAATAATGGTCAACTACAGGGCAACTTAGAAAAAATGCTTGGCAGTGAAGAAAACTCTGAAGAGCATTGGAATGCTCAATGGTTTGCTCAAGCATACAAAAATCCTGCCCGTTATGCGAAACAACTCACACAAGAAGGTCATCAACCCCGGATGATGGTAGATTACTCTGGAGTATTGCTTGAAGAAATGGCCAAACTTTCTACCAATGGCATTTTTTCTCATCTTCACGTTGATAATGAACCAGTAGGAGATGTGATTAGTCTCTGGCGAGAAGTTCTCACAGAATATTCAGACACAATAGAATTTACTGGTAGTGCATATAGTCATTGCTATTTTCCGGCCACTCCCGAACGAGACCACGAAGCTCAAATTATGGAATGGCGACGAGTCTTTGCCGATTTATTTGGGACAGAGGCACTATCGCGGATAAGAGGGTTTTGGTTGCCGGAGATGGGTATGACAGGAGACTCTGCTGAAGCATTGAGATTTATACGTCTATTGAAGAAGTGCGGTTATGAATGGATTATTTTACCTAATGCAGCGTTGGAACATCCTGAAGGTTGGAGTACGCCAGAGTTAGAAAATCGAGTGCATTGGTTGGTGGTAGAGTCAGATGGTGAGTCGGAACGTATTCTCTGTGTGGTTAGGGATACGGATATGGGTATTCGACAGCAAAGTGGTCAAAATGCTGATGGTTGTATTAGTGATGTACGATATCGTGGGCAAGAAGTGGGAATGAAACCGCCTGCTTTGGTAGTGCCAACTTCTGATGGGGAAAATGGTAATGTGATGATGTTTGAATATTTTAAGAACTCTTTTGCTCCTCTGTTTCGGGAGAGCGATCGCTGGTCTGATGTAGGTTTTCTGACTGTAAGTCAATATATCGATACATATTTATCAGAGGGTTCAGCGACAGAGGTAAGACTTAAGTCAACCGGGGGTTCGTGGATCGGCGGTCATCAGCAATGGCAAGAGGGAGACTTAAGACAACAGGTATTGGCAGCAGTTGAAAAGTTGAGTCAATATTATGCCAAGGTTGTAGAGTCTGGTAAGGGGTCTGCTGAAAAAACTAGAGCGTTATTGTTATGTGAAACCAGTTGTTTTGTTTATTGGGGTTCTGATTTTTGGGCAGAGCAGGCAAAGTTATTTATTGAGTGGGCAAGAGCAATGTTATAGAACCTGTTTGAGATATTTTTAATTTAAAAAGACAGAGCGAAGTTTGGGTAAGTTTAGTAGAACGGAGACCAGAATAGAATATTTCACAATTACTCCTGACTTCTGAGAACTGACTTCTGAGGACTAACTCCTGACTATTAGCTCAACTCAAGCAGATTTTTTTCAGTCCAACTGTGATTAAATATTAATTCATAAATGCGGTTATGAATTTTCAGCAAATCATTTTGCTTAATTACCAGTCCTGATAAACATAATTCTTTTTCTTCTGGAATGTTTGTTCTCATTATCTCTTTTTGCTCTAATAATTGTTGATAAATTTCGAGCATTTGTCTTCTATTTTTACTATGAAAAATACGATCGCGTATTGTTTTTAAATGTTCTGGTTCATCTTGACTTTCCCAATTTTTCAGGATTTTTTCTTGTACTAAGTTTTCTATCCACTTAGTTTCACCATTGACTGGAATTGGTATTTCTGAATTACGAATTAATTGACATAGTTTTTGAGTTAAAAAAGGCTGTCCTCCGGTCCAGTTTAATATTTCTTGGAGCATGGTTTGAGGATTACTAACTTTTTCTGTTATTCCATATAATAAAGGTTGTGCTTCATGTTTTTTGAAGCTTTCTAGTTCAATTGTTTGACCAATATTAAAAGGGGTTCTTCTAATATCAGTCATTAATTCTGAAGGAGTTGCTACCCCAAAAAAAGCAAAGGCGAGATTCTGGTATATAGATTCTGGATGAATCATTCGTTTATTGTAGCAAGAGCGTATCAGGGCAAAAAAGTCATTTACTGGAAATTTCAAGCTTAAAATTGTATCAACTTCATCAAGAAAAATGAAGACTTTTTTGATAGATTCATCGTTCTCATTATTCAGTTCAACTAATAAAATATCTTCAATAAATTGACCTAATCTTTGTACGGGAGAAATATCTAATCTGTCATTCCACCAAGTTTTTAATTTGATTAAATTAAATTTTTTCATTAAACGAAAACTGCGCAATAGATCCACTGCTAATCCTTTATACCATTGTTCTACTGTCACATTTTCACTACCAATTTGAGTTAAATCTATTGCAGCACAATGATGTCCTTCATGGTTAAGATGGTGTATCATTCTGACCATGAGACTAGATTTTCCCATTTGTCGAGCATTCAAAATATAACAAAAATCTCCTTGTTTTAAGGCTTGGTAGAGGGTGCGATCGGCTTGCCGGACTACATAAGTAGGGGCATTCATCGGCAAACTTCCACCTACTTTATAGTTAAAATTAGAGGCAGGTTTGCCAGTTTTTAGTAGTTCATTTTCAAAGATTAGTTCTGCTTGAGTTGCTTTGAGAACGTCTAAGGTTTGAGATAGTTCTTTTGTGCGTTCTTCTACTCTTTGTTCTAGGGTTTGATAAAGTCGGGAATTGTCGATGGAAATTGCTGCTTGAGCAGATAAAATATTTAATAGTTCGACTCTTTCTGAGGTGAATGTATTTGTGGTTAAATTATTTTCTAAATAAACTATTCCGCTTAATTGACTTTGATTAATTAGGGGTGTACAGAGAATTGATTTACTTTTTGTGGCGATAATATAAGGGTCATTAATAAATTGTCCTTGGTTAGCTGCGTCGTTGAGTGCAATATTTTCTTGAGTGCGAATTACATAGTTAATAATGGTAGTTGGTAATATGGGAATTGATGTTTGAGGGTCTGTAGATTCGATGGGAATTGATTGTAAAATTTTTACTTCGTCGCTGTTTATTTTTCCTTGAGCTTCTATAACCCAATTTCCTTGATGGTAGAGAATTAAAAATCCTGTTTGTGCTCCGGCATTTTCGATGGTAATTTTCATTAAGTTGTGCAGGAGATTTTCAAGCTTAATTTCACCAGAAATTGCTTGAGATGCTTTCATTACTGTGGTTAAGTCGAGAATTTCTCCATCATTACCGGAGGTAGAAATAGTTGTACTAATACCTTTTGATTTAGTTTTATTTACTACCCCTAATAAATACTGAGGATATTCCTCTTCTAATTGTTTGACTTTAGCTTTTGCTCCCCAACGGATGTAACAATGATGGGCGTTTCTGAGGTAAAGTTGACCTATTTCTTGTCTGTCAAGGGCAAGAT
The DNA here is from genome assembly GCF_010692625.1 of Okeania sp. SIO2C2. NCBI lineage: Bacteria > Bacillati > Cyanobacteriota > Cyanophyceae > Oscillatoriales > Microcoleaceae > Okeania > Okeania sp. SIO2C2. The sequence continues at coordinate 20,268 of NZ_JAAHGM010000036.1, read as the reverse complement.
AAAATTCTGCTGCTCGTTCGTAAGCTAAAGCTTCTTCATGGATAAATTCATATTTTTTTGCTCCTTGAATGGCGCGATCATACAGTTGTTGCGCTTGTAAAGTTTGTCCTAATATTCTGGCTTTTTCTGCTTCTACTAAATCGTATTTGTGCTGGAAATTTTCACGGCAATTCCCAGTCCACATTTTCATGCTTTCTTGATTTTTTTCTACTTGCTCTAGTAATTGTTTTTGTTTAATTGGATCTGAGTTATGATAATTAGCTAGGAAAGTAAGAGATGAATAGAAATTATGTTGAGGAGCTGGTAAATATTTGGAACAACCACCATAATTGTGTTTTTGACCTTTGATTGAATAATCAATCGCCCTATCATATTGCTTGAAAAAGTAAAGTAGAAATGTTTTGGCAACATAAGTGATAAATAACAACCATATATTTTTACTTTTATTCCAATTATCTAAATAAGATTCTTCTGCTGACAAAGAATTACCAATAAGAACAAAATGTTTCGAGTTGTTTATTAAATTGTTTACTATTTGATGACATATGTGTGTGTAATTAGTACAATACTCTATTTGAAAATCATTAATTAACTGAACATATTTTCCACTTTTTTCCCAGATAATTTCTAAGCTATATCCTCCAAATAAATTGATAAGATAATAACTAATGAAACAGGAGAAAGCCCAAATATAATCTCCCATATCCCTACCTTTCTGAAATCCATGAATGCATTGTTCTTGTGCCTCAGTATTTCTTAAATATTCTTTCCAATAACGGACGTGTCCATAATAGAGATGGATGACTAAAGGTTCTAATGAAGATATATTATATTTTTCTTGCAACTTCAGAGATAATTGTCCAAACTGATATCCTAATTCAATATCCTCGGGAGAAGAAGGTGAGAATAAAATACCGTAAACAGCATAGCTACCAGCAGCTTGAGGTGGATTACCGTATTGAATGCAGAGATTTATTATAGTTAGTATAATCAAAGATGCTAAAGGTGAACTTGTACTCACTAGAAGAGGTATCATCCGTTGTGATATTATTATAGCTGAAATTTTATAAGGATCTGTTAGTTGTGGAAGATCGACTAAATCCTGAATCTGTTTATCTTTTAAAATAAATTTTAAACGCTTATATTCTTGGTCGGTTCTTTCTTTTATTTCTTCTTCATTTTGAGGTATATCTATGTCTATTTTAGGTAATGCTAAAGCTTTGACAAAATTTTCTATTGCTTTTTGTTGGTTAAGATCGGACATATAAGACAAACTTTTGATTTGATATATCTTCACTTTGTCGAGAGTATCATAATTTTTACTTAGCAAAATGTCAGAGTAATCTTGAACTTTTTGATAATTGGCGGTTAAATAAAGAACTTCTAAAAATTCTAGATGAACTTCAAATATTAATGAATTTTGATAACTCCATTGGTGAAAATCTAAAAATTTCACCCCAGTTTCTATATACTTTAATGCCGTTTCATAAGCAGTCGATGCTTTAGCCTTTTTTCCAGCTTGAAGATTTAATTTAGCTAACTCACCTTTTTCTAATTGGTCAGTAATTAACTCCCTACCTTCGTTCAGTTGATTAACAATATCAAAAATATTGTTCTGTAACTCATCATCTTTATTCTGAGCATCTTGAACATTTTTCAGTAGCAAACGACCTACTTGTAGATGAACCTGCTTTTTTTCTGTTTCTGGTATCAAAGAATAAGCTGCTTGTTGTACTCGGTCATGTAAAAATTTGTAGGGAATATATTTCGCATATTCATCAAAAGTTTCTGAACTATTATTTGATAATTTTTCTGAATGCCAAAGCAAAGGAACTTTATAATTATTGTCTAGAGGAATTATTAAACTTTCATCTAGAGCTGACTGTATTTCTTTAGCTGTGACTGTTTGAGATTTATTATTAACGATCGCCAGAATTTCTAAATTAAATTGGTTGCCAATACAAGAAGCTAATTTGAGAACTTGTTGAGTTTTTTTATCCAAATTTTCAATTTTTCTAACCATTAAGTCAACTACATTATCGGTAATAGATACACTTTCAATTTCGTCTATATTCCATTGCCAGTAACTAGGAGATTGCTCAGGGTTAAATACTAAGAAATTTTCTTGGTATAAAGAATCAAGAAGTTGAGTCAGGAAAAATGGATTACCTCCTGTTTTTTTTGCAACTAATTCTGCTAAAGGTTTGGTGATTTCTGTGGAGCAATTTAGAGTCTCAGCGGTTAATTGATTAATATGATTAATTTTTAATGGGTCAAGGGTAATTTCATTAACTGGTACTTTCGCTTGCTTGATTTTTTCTAAAGTACATACTAGAGGGTGAGTCGAATTAACTTCATTATCTCGATATGCTCCTATTAAAAGAAAATATTGGTTGTCAGGATCTGCAATTAATTGCTCAATTAAGTTCAGAGATGGTAAATCTGCCCATTGTAAATCGTCAATAAAGATAACTAGAGGATGTTCTTTTTGACAAAATACACTCAAAAATCTTTGAAAGAATAAATTAAATCTATTTTGACTTTCGCTAGCTCCTAATTGTTCGACTTGTGGTTGTTTACCGATGATTTTTTCAACTTCGGGAATTACATCAATAATAATTTGACCGTTATTTCCTAGAGCTTCTAATAATTTATTTTTCCATGTTTGTAGGGTAGTTTCTGGTTCACTTAGCAGTTTACGGATTAATTCTTGAAATGCTTGAGAAATTGCTGAATAAGGAATATCTCTCTGGAGTTGGTCAAATTTTCCACTAATATATTTTCCTCGTTTTTTTGTGATGGGTTTATGAATTTCATTGACTAATGCTGATTTGCCTATTCCTGAATAACCAGAAATTAGAATCATTCCTGTGGTTCCCAGACTTACTTCCTCGAATGCTGTTAACAGTTGAGTAACTTCTTGTTCTCTACCATAGAGTTTTTGAGGAATCTGAAATTTCTCACAAATATCTTGAGTAGCTATTGGAAAATCTGAAATTTCTCCTAAAGTCTTTAATTGATCCAGACAGGTTTGTAGATCTGCTTTGATTCCCCAAGCACTTTGATATCTTTCTTCTGGGGTTTTTGCTAATAGTTTGTTGATGATATTAGATACAGAATTAGGAATATCGGGAATTAGTTGATGTACTGGTAATGGTTGTTGGGCAATATGACAATGAACTAATTCCATGGGGTCAGTTGTTTCAAAAGGTAGTTTATTGGTTAAAAGTTCATAGAATGTTACGCCCAGGGAATAAAAGTCGCTACGATAATCTATGCCTCGGTTCATTCTACCTGTTTGTTCTGGGGCGATATATGCTAAGGTTCCTTCTAGTTGGTTGGGGGGAACGACTGTGAGAAATTCTTGGGATAAACGGGTAGATATGCCAAAGTCAATGATTTTGAGTTCTTCTGTTTGGGGGTTATAGACAATATTTGAGGGGTTAATGTCTTTGTGGATAATATTAGCCTGATGAATTGCTGCTAAACTTTCTGTTGTTTTGATGGCGATGGTTAGAAAGTTTTCTAAGTTTAATTGACTTTGGGATAGTAGTGATTTTAGAGATTGACCGCCGAAGTCTTCTAGAAGTATTGCTAAACTATTCTCGTATCTTTGTAGGTTGTAAGCTTTTACAATAGTATCTACATTCAAGGAACGAGTAATTTCATATTCTTGTTTATAGCGGGTGAGTTCAGAAGCAGTAGGGTAGTTTTCTTTAAGTACTTTAAGAATAATAGGTTGATTATCTAGCTTGAGAATAGCTTTATAAACTAAGGAATTGGGACTTTCATAGATTTTTTTGAGAATCTCATAATCTTTCATAATCTTTATAGAAATAAGGTTTTTAGCTTGTTAGTTTTTACAGGGGTAAGTCTAGAATAAGCATTGTTATTAATTTTTGTAATTATACCTGAGAATAAATTTATATTACTGTGGTTGTCAGAACTTGGTACTTATCTTTAGATTTCTCGATTAATAACTTGTGATATCTACATACTGCAATCTTTACAAGCTGTTCTTTTTTTCTAACTCATTCAGGATTAAATCTCGTCGCAGTTGTTGAAATAAATCTCCAGAACAAATCTCTTGTAATATTTGCTGGTCATAATCTCCTAAACTTTTAATTTGTTACTCATAAAAAAAAATCCCGCATTTGCGTGAAGCGGGTAAAGTCTAACCTTGATTTCAAGATAAAGATTTAGGAATCTATCCCACTATTGTTCAAACCTTTACATTAAGCTAACTGACAAATTATGAAATGCTTAAAATTTGTATTATTGGGATAGATGGTAGTGCATCAAGAAAGTGTGGGAATGATCAGATGAATATAGTCCCTAAATCGTGGAAATAATTATGGAATGTCCTCTGTGTGGTTATCATAAACCCCATAAACACGGAAAAACCAGTAAAGGAACTCAACGATACTATTGTCCCGAATGCGGACAAACTTTCACTGAAACTTTTGACACTCTATACTATCGTCGGCAAATTGAACCAGAAAAAATGCGCATTGTTCTACAAGCTCATGTTGAGGGCAGTAGCTTAAGAGGAATTAGTCGCACAGTCAATCTAGCCTATAATACAGTAGTTAGTTTGGTTAGAGCAGCCTCTAAAAAAGGGCAAATGATTCATAATGCCCATGTACAAAATATAGAAACCTCACAAGTCAGTAGTGACGAATTTTGGTCATTTGTCCAAAAAAACAAAAACACTGTCAGATGAATGAATTGACAGAAGGTGATTGTTGGATTGGGATGACTCAAGCATCATCAAGTGGATTAATTTTGGCCACTCGTGTCGGCAAACACACTGACCAATTCATCGCAGAATTAATCGCCAACACAGAAGGGAAAACTAACTGTAAACATTGGCATACTGATGATTGGGGTGGATATGAGCGAGTTCTCCCTCCTGAAGTAAAGCACATCATTGGTAAAGACCAGACGCAGCAGTTAGAGCGAACTAACGGGATGATCAGACAGCAGATAGGTCGGTGGCATCGCCGACAGAATAAATTTGGTAAGGTCTGGGCCCAGACAGAGATAACGGTTAGGTTAGCGATCGCGTACTTCAATTGGATTTGGGTTCATAGTCGCAAAGAAAATACTGCTGCACAAAGAGCTGAGTTGGCGATCGCTCCTTGGAGTTGGAACGACCTAATTGCTTATCCCACACTTTGCTGATGCACTACCGGATAGATTCAGCTAAAAACAATTAAGAGCAGCTTGCTGGTATAAAAGGATTTGATGCAATAAATTCTCCTTTTTCTCTATTACTTATCCAATCATCCAAATCAGTGTCCTTCAGCAATACCTCTCCTAGTTGGGGACGTGGAGGATAGGGAATAGTAAGCTTCATATGGTATGAACCATGGATTTCTGGATCTTCTATTTTTCCTTGAAAAACATTAGTATCGATTATAAACAAATAACCAAATAATCCATTATTTGATTCACCTCGTTCAAAATCGTTAAATATAGGGAAAATATATTGTCCATTCTCTTCTACTATATTAGCACCAAAAACAGCTTTCAGGAAATTCCCTTCTTTACTACCATCTCCAGGCGAAGCTCTGAACAATTTCTTCAAATTATCATTTAAGTTATTATCAGTAGATTTCTGACTAAAGTCAGTGGGATGCATAAAATAATTATTTAATTTACGAGCAATATCCTGTTTCTTGGTATACTTATTACCATCAATCTCAAAAGGTTCATCTAATTCTTGATCATCATCACTCCATCGCCAAATATAAGCAATGATTTGAGAAATTTCTTTTGCTTGCTGATACATACGCAATATAGCTTCTACCGATGCTTTTGATTCTTTTGGTACAACAGACTGGTATTGATGTAATTTCTTAGCTTGATGAAAAAAATTACGACCGCCAAATCCAGGCATAAGTTCTCTCCTTTTTTTTACTTACAGAAACATATAGGATTATTCCAAACAATCTTTTTCACCATCTCCTGAGATGATTTTCATCAAAACTCTACAACTTTTCTAATAACATCAATTAACGATCCATGTGTGGATCATCTAAGGCAAAGATTAAATTGTTAGAGTCAATAAACTCAATTATTTGAGAAATATCAGGTTAAGATGGGGAAATTTTACCATATATTTTAGAATTCCCAATGTAAATTTTTGTATTCTTCATCCAACCGTCACCACATTCTAAAAGGCTCACCCGAAGTTAAGGATAAAATTTAATTAGACTTGAGAATAAATTTCTGTGACTGTAGTTGTCAGAACTTGACATTCATCTTTTTTTTCCATATTAATAACTTGTGACATCCACATATCGCAATCTTTACAAGCTGTTCTTTTTTCTAATTCATTCAATATTAAATCTCGTCGCAGTTGCTCAAATAATTCTCCAGACCAAATTTCTTGTAATGTTTGTTGATGATAATCTCCTAAACTTTCAATATCTTTATCAAAGCCTAATCTAAATAAAGTTTCTATACAATAATATATTCTGCCATCGGGCAAGACTGCCATTTCTATAAAAGGAAATAAACAAGGCCACCTGACTTGAGCTTTTTGTTGATAATATTGGAGAGATTTTTGTACTGCTTGATTAGTATTTTTGAGTCGCATATTGGTTTGTTGATATTCGGCGACATTTAAAATAAAAATACTATTTACTTTCGAGAACCAACGATTGAAAAATTGTTTTTCCTCTGCTTCTGTTACATCTTTATTTCTCACAAAGGATGTTCTGACTTCACAGGAAATTCCTAGTTTATCTCTAATTTTCAGGAAGTTAATTACATTAGATTCTACTCGGTTAAAATCTGCTCCTCTAACTTTTAAATAAGTTTCTGGAGTTGCTGCATCAATACTAATATCAATACTGGTTAATCCGGCTTTTAATAATGCTGTAGCTCTAGTCTCATCCAGTAGTTGACCATTAGTTGTCAGATGAACTTTAGGAACTCCTTGCTGTCTAGAAAGTTGAATAAAATCCACAAGTTGAGGATGAAGGAGTGGTTCTTCAACGCTGCCAATTAAAATACTAATTCCGGCTTTGCCACAGTCTTGTGCTAGCCGTTCCATCATCTGCCAAGACATCTGTTTTTTCCCTTGAAAAAAATCTGTGGTATGAGTTGGTTTTAATAGAGAACTGTGATAGGGACACATGACACATTTAAGATTACAAGTATTACCGACAATTACTCTGACATAAGAGGGGTTAATTGCTTTTCCATAATGGTTAGTAAAGTAATGTAGTTGTTCATCAATATCAATTTCAGATATTAAGGTAAAAGGAATGCGATCGTTTTTTTTACCTGTTAAGAAATCTTCAATTTGTGGCTGTAATTTATGCCAGATGTTACTGAATTGTTGGGGATATAAATAGGCTAATATCGGATAAGTGGGTAAACCTAATTCTGAGAGAATAGGCAAAGTTGGTTGAAAAACAATTATGGAATTATCTTCTTTGGCTGTAAGTAATAATTTTTCTAGGCTTTTTGGATGTAAAGGAATACTATGAGGGGGAATTTCTAGTACCCTATTTGGTATTTTCCAGTTATCATCGATTGGGGTAGTTAATAGTTTTTGAGGATCGTTGATAATCATTTTTTTGTTACTTGATTAAGATATTTTTATGGAGTCTGTTAGTATTTTAGTTATTGTTTTTCAAAAAAAATCCCGCATTTGTGATGAGGCGGGTACAGTCTATCCTAAATTTCAAGATTTTTAAAGATGTAACTAGTAACAACTTGCTGTTAGTTGTTGGAATATAAGGATTTTCCGAAAAATATGTATCCTCGTTCTCTATGAGCTATCCAATTATCCAATCTGAGAAACTGACGAAAAAAATTCAAACTAGCTGGCTTACTGGTACTGGATATCGAAATGCCTTGCTCTAGCGGAATTGAATTATGTAAAGTGCTTCGGAGTTATCCTTGCTGGTCTAGATTACCTGTGTTGTATCTCAGTGTTCATACAGGTGCAGATATGCGCGATGAAGTATTTGCCAGTGGTGCTGATGAGTTAGTTCCTAAACCTTTTGTCGGCAAACAACTTGCCGAGGGCATTCTTCATCATCTTGGTGGTCCTAATAGGACTTAGTGGTACTTAGACATTTTATGGTCTAAAAATGGCTAAGAGTCAGTTTAGGCAAGGGAATTACGTTATATCAAATCCGGTAGCATCGGTATAAAATCTTTTGAAGGTAGGAGTCAGGAGGGAAAACAGTTATAAAGATTTGGCAATGGTGAAGATAGACAATATTTTTATACCTAATTAAACGGATTTGATATCAATCCCTTAAAAAGGGCTGGAACCCTTGTTAGTTAAGGATTTATAACTTTTTGACTTAAATAGCAGTCAGCAGTCAGTGGTCAGCATTAGGACTTTTTTTTACGCCCTCGTCGGGGATTTCAACCCAAGGTCAAAAAGCTGTTAACGCAGTTCCGACCTAGGAGGCTAGCTGAAATGCTGATAGCTGATAGCTAGTTAAACTTTCTACCTGTATATATCGGTACTTTGGCAAAAAATATGTTAAAAACAGCATCAAACCCTTATATAGTCTAGGTTTTACATTTTACCAACCTTTTTCCTGATATATCTAGGTTTTCCTGCGGAATGCTACGCAAAGAGCCATTTTTAGCCAGAGCAACGTATTTCCCTTACCCCTACTAGCTTTGAAGGCATTTTCGCTGTAAAAAATATCAAAGTACCGATATTTGAAGCTATTTTATCACTCTACTTTGTGTAAGTCCCATTATTGAATCCTCATTCCTGACTTCAGCGATCGCTATTTGAAAAGTTTTAATTATCAATTTCAGCTTCTAATTTTAAATTTTTCAACTTTGTCATCAACCTCTGACAAAAAACATCAAAAAAAGCCTCAATTAGCTAACGGAGTTTCAATAGTTTCAGCTTTCCCATGATAAAATTAATAGATAATAATCCAAGGGTATTTGTGACTTAATAAGATTTTTCAGCCCAAAACCATGATTATTTCGTTGTTTTTCAAGAAATTACCTGATATTTATTCAACAAAGATTGACTAATTTTCATCAGTTGCTCTAACAAGGGTTTGACGTAGTTACAAATATGTGGTAATAGCTAAATATCTTCCAAACTATAGCACTACATCTTTTAGTGAGGACGATAAATTTTAGTTATAGCACTACGCAAATAGGTTAGGGCAATTGTAAACACTCAAACTCAATCAGGGATTACTTCTGACTTCTGACTTCTGACTTGCGCGTAGCACTATAGAGCAACATATGATAATATCCATATCTGAAACTATTAATTTACTAAATAAGTATGTTGCTTCAAAATACACAAATGACTGCACAAGATTTCCTTGCACAACTTGATGAGATTATTGAAAAACAACATTTACTTAAGCATTCTTTCTACCAAATGTGGAATGAAGGAAAACTTTCTCTAGAAATGTTGCAAGAGTATGCTCAAGAATATTATCTACAAGTTCATTATTTCCCCACTTATGTTAGTGCTACTCATGCAGCTTGTGATGATTTAGAAACTCGTAAAATGCTCTTGGAAAATCTCATGGAAGAGGAAATGGGAGCAGCAAATCATCCGGAATTATGGTTACGTTTTGCGGAAGGTTTGGGTGTAAAACGAGAGGCAGTTAAGAATAGGCAACATTTAGCAAAAACCAAGGAATCTGTAAGTATTCTCAAAGAGTTATCCCGCAGTGAAAATCCGGCAAAAGGTTTAGCTGCTCTTTATGCTTATGAGTCTCAAATTCCGGAAGTAGCTACTACTAAAATTGCTGGTTTGAAAGAATTTTATGGCATTAATTCTGAAGCAGCTTTAGCCTTTTTTCAAGTACATGAAAAAGCTGATGAAATTCACAGCCAAGTTACAAGAGAAGCATTAGTAAAAATGTGCGAAACTGATGTTGAAAAACAGGAAGCATTATCAGCAGCAGCTAAGGCAGTAGATGCTTTAAATTTATTGCTTGATGGTGTTTATGAAGAATATTGTCAAGCTGTAAATTAACTAAATTTACAATCATAAAGTTTTAAATAATTAGGTTACTGATGAGAGACTAGGGGTTTTGCATATCTGCCTCTAGTCTTTTGAATAGTAATTATTCAAATTGATTCTATATTATAGCTTATTAATTGCTCCTTGAGGCATATTTCCTGATAAAACTTGAATAATATTTTTAGCTGCTTCAAGAGCAATATCATGGCGAATTTCATCAACAGCGGAACCTATATGAGGTGTAAAAAAAGTCTGATTTTTCTCGGTTATTAATGTCTCACAAATGTCTTGAGGACGATGAGGAATTGCCCAATCTTCCATCTCAAATACATCAGCAGCATATCCAGCTAAATGTCCTGATTGAATTGCTGAGGCGATCGCTTTCTCATCTACAACTGACCCCCGACAAGGATTAATTAGGAAACTATTTGCTTTCATCTTCGCTAAGGTATCTTGATTAATCAGATGATAGGTATTAGGAATTAAGGGTACCATTAACACTACATAATCACTATTTTTTAAGAGTTCTAATAAAGACACTCTAGAGATTTTCCAGACAGTTTCTTGTTCTACAGATAAAGGAATAGGATCGCTGTAGAGTAAATTCATTTCAAATCCTACTAATCTTTGAGCTAAAGCTTTTCCTAATTTTCCCATTCCCACAATTCCTAGAGTTTGATTTAATAACCCCCTACTATAAAGTTGTGGTTTCCATCCTTGAAAATTACCATCACGAATTAGGCGATCGCCTTCTAACATTCGACGACCTAATCCAATTAGTAAACCAATGGTTAATTCTGCTGTGGATGCTGCTAATAAATCGGGAACAATAGTGAACCAAATACCTCGTTTTGTACAAGCATTTATATCAAAATTATCATAACCTCTTAAAGCTCCTGCAATAACTTTTAATTGGGGACAAGCATCTAAAAAACTCGATTCAATATAGTCAGGCATAAATACCATTAAACCTTCAGCTTCTTTAGTTCGTTTGATAATTTCTTCACGAGATAATGTGTCTTGAGTTTGATTGAGAATAACATCACAACTTTGACTCAAATAATCAATAACTTCAGGATGAATCCAATGGGTAATAACAACTTTAGGTTTTTTATTCATAATGAGGAAGGAAGAAGGAAGAAGGAGGAAGGAAGAGGGAAGAAGGAAGAATGAGGAAGGAAGAAGGAAGAGGGAAGAAGGAAGAAGGAGGAAGGAAGAGGGAAGAAGGAAGAAGGAGGAAGGAAAAAGGAAGAAGGTTGATTTTTAATAGTAAACATCAAAAACCGAGTTTCTGGCTTCGCCAGCGTAATACCACATTAAAAAAAAATGCTACAAAAAGATAGCTGCTCTAATTAATTTTAGATAGTTATATCTATCGTTTGGGTGCATCTCAATGCAAGAATAAAGCCAAAAATTTATAGTTTTTAGGCAACAGGCAACAGGGAATAGAGAATAGGGAATATATAGAAAAAAAGTATTTTTGCAAATATGAGATGCACCCTATAGTTTTTCCCTTTTTTTCAATATTTACTCCTTCTTCCTTCTTCTTTGTTCCCTCTTCCTTCTTCCTTCTTCCTTCTTTCTTTGACTAGAATTAAATAAATTTTTGACGTAAATAATTACTTAAACTATCAACTAAAGTAACCATTATTAACACAACCAATAAAAGTGCAGAAACTTCCTCATATTTAAGTAAACGTAAGGCTCCAATAATTTCAAATCCAATGCCACCAGCTCCCACAGCTCCTAATACCATTGAGGCTCGAAAATTGTATTCCCAACGGTAAAAAGTCACGTCAGCGATTTGAGGAAAAATTTGAGGAAAAATACTATGAAAAATAATTTGTAAATGATTAGCACCCGCAGATTTTGCAGCTTCTATAGGAGAATTATCCGTATGTTCTATAGCCTCAGCAAAGAATTTTCCCACCATACCAATTGAATGAAATCCTAATGCTAATACCCCAGGAAGTGTGCCAAATCCAACTGCTGCCACAAACAGAATTCCTAGAATTAATTCAGGAATTGCCCTCGCTATGTTCAGAATCATTCTTGACAGGAAATAAACAAAAGGATGAGGTGTAGTATTACGAGCAGCTCCTAAAGAAATGGGAAGAGAAAGAGCAATAGCCATACCTGTACCAGCAATACTCATAGCAATAGTATCAACTAAAGGTTTAATCCAGTCTAGAGCACGACTAAAATCTGGCGGGAACATTTCTCCAACCATCCCAATTAAATCAGGAACTCCCTCAGATAATCGTTGTCCATCCAATAATCCCACACTCCCAAAACTCACTAAAATAATGCCTAACAAAGTCAATGTTTTAGTCAAAGAAATATACCAACTTCTTTGTTGTTGACGGAGCAAACTATCAAATTTATTAGGAGTAACTGTCATATATCTCAAAGATAATTTTTACAAGAAAATCGACTAATTTTTTGTAAGCATTTCCTGCGGACTGCTGCGCAAACAGCTATTAGCAGTCAGGTCTCAGCTCTTGAATTTTTTTCATAAATGAAGCAAGCTTTTCGTTTAACTTATGCTACATTTTTAACTATAGAGTTGAAACACAATAATGACTAACTTAAGTTGTTAACTCATACAATTGTGTAGCGAGAAATTTGAGATGTGTTTCGGAAGCTAATAGCTAATAGACATCTCCAGAAAATAAATAAACCTTTTAATTAGAGCAGGCTAAGGATACGAAAAATTCACCCTAAAAAATTCTTTTTCGTGCCTTCGCGCGTAAAAATATCTTACCTGTTGCCTGTTGCCTGTTGCCTGTTGCCTACTCCTCCAAAAAATCTATATCTTTTTCACCAGAGGTCTAATAGCTAATAACTGAATACTTCTGTTTAGTCTATTATTTACTCAATTCAGCAAAATCAAGATCTAGTAGTTTTCCTAAGTCTCTCACCACATTATAATCTTCATCTGTAATTGATTGAAATCCATCTGCTTTAAATGGTTTTAGTATCGCTTCATCTTCTAATTCGAAAAATGCCTGTTGAATTTGTGCTTTAAGTTCAGGTTCTAAATCAGAACGCATTGTCCAAGGATATTGAGGAAAAGGTTTAGATTCAGCAATAATAATTACCTTACTTTTATCAATTGTTCCCCTCTCAACTAAGGCAGTGAAAATGGGTTTGCTCAACCCTCCCGCTTGTGCTTTTCCATTAGCAACAGCAACAGCAACAGCATCATGGGCACCCGCAAAAACTTCTTCATAATTTTCCCCAGCTTTTAATCCTTTTTCCATTAACATTGACTTGGGAATTAAGTGACTAGAAGTAGAAGCTTGATCGCCGTATGCCATGACTTTTCCTTCTATTTTTTCATAGGAATCAATTCCTGATTCTGCATTACCAATAACTAGAGCTTGATAAGTGGTTTTTCCATCTTTTTCTAAAGCAGCAAAGGGTTCAATATTACTTTTAGTTTTCGCTAAAACGTAAGATAATGGACCAAAATAGGCTAAATCTAAAGGTCCTTTGCTAGCCACTTCAATCATAGAAGAATAATCAGTGCTGACAAATAATTCAATATCTTTACTTAGTTTATTTTCTAAATAAGTCTCTAGTCCTTGATTATTTTGAATGACAGTAGCTGCAGATTCATCTGGTAATAAAGCAACAACTAATTTCTCAGGGTTAGCTTTTGTATCTGCTTGTGTAGGCTGATTTTCTGTACTTGATGTGTGAGTATTAGAATTACTACAACTAACTAAACCTAACCAAGCCAAAAAAACCACTATCAAAAAATTTTTTTTGAGGATTAAACTTAACATAATCTTTCTTGACTAAACAATTAATGAGTAAGCATTCAGCTATCAGCTATCAGCCATCAGCTATGAATTATACCATTTATCAAAAACTTTTCTGCATTTTGTTGAGCAGGGAAGTAGAGGAGTGGGGGAGTGAGGGATAACTAAACATAAGAATAATTAACATTAACTTAGCTTAAATTAGCAAAAAATAATTTTGCTTGTTCTGATTAATTGACAACTGAAGTTCTACAAAAGTATAGCAATACTTTTGGGAATTGGTATTATTAATTCATACTGTTTGGAAGGAATAATTAGTCTCCAATCCAAGAATAATTAAAAATCACCATCTGACTACTAATAGCTGAATACTTACATTAATGAAATTATAAATCTTGTCTCTCAAAAGTCAATCCCCTTTTTTTCTAATGTGTTATACATAACATTTATGCAGTTTTACTTAAAGGTAGAGTTTGATATATAGCAATTAGGAATCAGATGTGAGAATTGAGGTTTTCCTTTAAAGCATAGAATATAACAGTTTTATTATTATATTCGTTTTTTCCCTATTCCCTATTCCCTATTCCCTAAAGCAAAAGTCTCCAATATCTCACAACTAAAATCATATTGCTATATAGCAATTCCCAAAGTTATGAGGTAGAGTTGTTTTTCTTCTTTTCTATTCCCTATTCCCTGTTCCCTGTTCCCTTTGATAAATTTCTTCAAGTTGTTGGTTTTTAATCTCTGAAGGACTACCATCAAAGAGAATAGTCCCCTTACCTAATCCAATAATACGATCGGCATATTCTAAAGCTAAATCAACTTGGTGTAAACTAACTAAAGCTCCAATTCCATCTTCCTGACAAATCTTTCGTAAATTGGATAAAACTTGATGAGAACTGGCAGGGTCTAAACTAGCGATCGGTTCATCAGCTAAGAGAAATTTAGGTTTTTGGGCCAAAGCACGAGCAATTCCTACTCGTTGTTGTTGTCCTCCACTTAAAGCTTTCACAGGTGTTAAAGCTTTGTCTAATAAACCTACTCTTTCTAGACAGTTTAAGGCAATATATTGATCTTTTTTAGGAAGAGGGAATAAACTTCTCAGGGTAGAATGATAAGCTAAACGACCTACTAGAACATTTTTCAGAGCTGTTTGTCGAGGAATTAATTGATGTTGTTGAAAAATCATTCCTGTCCTTTGACGATGTTTTTGTAATATTTTGGGGTGATGTAAATTACTGTTACCTTCAGTAATGACTTGACCACTTGTAGGATGAGTAAGAAAGTTTATACAGCGTAAGAGGGTAGATTTTCCCGCCCCAGAAGACCCTAAAATTACCGTGAATTCTCCTTGAGTAAATTCAACAGAAATGTTCTGTAAAGCTATTGTGCCATCTTGGTAAGTTACCCCCAGATTATTCAGAGAAATCATAATGTTTGATTAGTTAAATGATTAATTAATTTTTCCTAGAGTTTACTTTTTATATCAATATTTGGTCAAGTATATAGCAATTCCCAAAAAGCGTGAGGTACAAAATTCCTTGGTTTTAGGGAGTAGGGAGTATTCAACAATTAATAATTAATAATTACCTCTCCTTGAAAAGAAAAGGATTGACTAATCATGAAATTTTTTTCTTGTTTCTCCTTTAAAGGAGAGGCTTTAAACCTTAATTATTCGGTAATTCTGGTTTTGTAGGAATCGATAAATAAGAAAAAAAACTGTACCTCATTAGCTTGGGAAACGCTATATTTTGTGAAATTTTTGTCTAAATATCCCCAAGTTAAGTATCTATATTAAACTTCTCCATAAAATAGGGAGTAGGAATAAATAATTGATGTATCTAGTGTCGCTACGCGGAAGTTAAAAGTTAAAAGTCAAAAGTATTGATATATTGAAAAAGTTTAGGCAAGCTATAACCTTCAAAAATTGATGAAAAAATAAACCTCAGTATTTCAAGGTTATAGCTTTAACTGGAGGTATACCAATTTGATAAATGTTTGCTACAAATAGCTAGGGGAATTTTTTAGGTGTCAACCCACCCCTAACCCCTCCCAGGAGGGGAAGTCAGGAGTCAGAATGAATAGCTTCGATACCATTTATTAGTTAAAAACTTATCTTATTAGTCAAACAGACATCTCCTTTCAACAATTAATAATTAATAATTACCTCTCCTTTCAACAATTAATAATTAATAATTACCTCTCCTTGAAAAGAAGAGAATTGACGCAAAAGGGAAAATTTTTTCTTCTTTTGGTCGATTGGATATGGCGAGGAAACCCGCTCTTGACAGAGCCGCTCCGCTGTTAGCGTTTGCGGTAGCATTCCGGAACGGAAAGCTTTGCGGTAGCAAACGCCATCCCACCCTTCGGGAAGCTGCGCTAACGACCGCTTTTTTCTCCTTTAAAGGAGAGGTTTTAAACCTTAATTATTCGGTAAAATATTTTGACTGCCCTTATTATTCGTAATATTCTTTTTTCAAATTTATAGTACTAATAACTGATAACTGAAATAACATGAACGAAATTAAAATTCAAAGGCAATACGATGAACTTGCTAATATTTACGATTTACGCTGGCGTAATTATATAATTAATACTCTTACCTTTCTACATAACTGGCAGGAAATTGAGCCACAAGCAAGTATTTTAGATGTTGCTTGTGGCACTGGGGAATTTGAAAGACTTTTGCTTAACAAAAATCCAAAACAAGAAATTATAGGAGTTGATATATCTGAAAATATGTTAAATGTAGCTAGGAAAAAATATCAGGCTTATTCTAACGTTAAGTTTCAACAAGCATCTGTTCATTCATTGCCATTTAACAGTCATTCTTTTGATGTAGTTGTATGTACTAATTCCTCATTGGTGATGTAATAACATTCATCTGGTTCAACTCCTTTTTGCAAATCTTTTCGACTTAATGTTGTCGAACCAAGACTTGATATTTCTAATCCTAATACTTCTGTAGTTGTTTGTACCAGTCGTCCTAAAAAACCTTTATTAATTTCATATTCTGGTAAGGGAGTTATAATTTATAATGTACCTTGGTTGTAGGTCAATTTTTTACTAGGATTTTCTGCTAAATCTAACAATAATGCTTGATAGGTTTCCCATATAATTCCGATTAATAGAGTTGAATTTTCTGGTTTTAATAATGTTTTAGTCATGGTAATTTCAGTTAGGGGAGCCTTCAAAGTCCCCCTTTCAAAGGGGGATTTAGGGGGATTTTAAATTTGCTTCGTAACTATGGGAATTGCTGCTGCTCAGTTGTCAGATATTCAAATTAATTAATTTTACCTTCAGTTTGTAGGTTGGGTTCCTGATTTTAGATGAGGGTTTGGTTTCCAAACCCCTACGGTAATGTTTTCTGATTTTTTCACGCTATGAGGGGTTAAACCCCTAACTGCAACGTTATAGTTTTTGTAGGTTGGGTTCCTGATTTTAGATGAGGGTTTGGTTTCCAAACCCCTACGGTAATGTTTTCTGATTTTTTCACGCTATGAGGGGTTAAACCCCTAACTGCAACGTTATAGTTTTTGTAGGTTGGGTTCCTGATTTTAGATGAGGGTTTGGTTTCCAAACCCCTACGGTAATGTTTTCTGATTTTTTGGCGCTATGAGGGATTAAACCCCTAACTGCAACGTTATAGTTTTTGTAGGTTGGGTTGAGGTAACGTTTTCGGCTAAGAGCCGACATTAAACGCTGCGCGACATGAAAAGCGAAGCTGATCCGCAGGATAAACCCAACTCTAACTACCTGTTTGGAATTTGCTATTATTTGTTGGGTTTCACTGAGTTCTACCCAACCCTATTACAAATTAATTAATGTCACTTATCGCTACATTTATCAAAGGAAACTCTAGGAGGTTGAATAGAAAAGTAGAAGTACCTCACAACAAGAGGTGGCAATGCAATTTTTTAATACTGATAACTGGTAGATAGAGCGATCGCCAATAAATGGATTATAAAAAACTGATAACTGATAACTGAACTGTGCCAGGTATCAAAAATGCTGAAATAAAGAAAATTCCTAAAATTGAGTTCCTAAAAGTTTTTTCTATTGACGGCTGAAACGCTTATATGTTTAAAGTCTACAAGTCTCTGTGCGAGCAACACCCACACCCCACTCTCAGGTACCACCCACACCTCACTGCAAACGCCTGCTATGTCTGAAGGCAAAGTCCCCACACAATGCGTATCTAAGCGATAAGTTAGGTCATCCCAATACAACCATTCTCCTCCTTGACGCCATCCAACTTCGTTACCGAACGCTTCCCATACTTCCTCATCATACTTTTTCCTACCACCCACACTCTGATAAATTTTCTTGTGGACAGAAAAGCCAAACTTACCATCACTATATTTTACCCAAAGTTGGTCTATTTCTCTCAGTATTGAAAGTGGAATCTCGTCATAAATATTATGTTTTTCAATATCCTTGAATGCCATTACTTGATAAAAAATAAATAAAGTCTCCTCATCAGCTTTTCTCCATTCACCTTGACACATATATTCTTCTAGTTGGACACACAAACTATCCTCTGGTAGTTCAGTTTTGTTTTGCCTAAGTTCAGACTCAAAAGTTTTATCAGCTTCATGACGTTCTCCTGACTCAAGCATTTGAGAAAACCCTTGTCGAAATCTCTCAGGATTTTTTTTATTGGCAAACTTTAACCGGAAAATCTCACGCCATTTTTCCTCGCTTTCATTGTATCTCGTATCCCACAACTCAAATAACTTTTCAGAACCTTTTTCATACAAAGAATAAACTTCAGGCACTTCTGGCAATTTAATACTCGAAATAATACGAAGTAAAATCCGCGAAACTCGATAAAGACGCTCAGATTCTTCTACTTCCGAACTAACTTCTATCAAACCTAAATCAATACTTCTATTCAGTTGTTCTTGAGCACCATAAATAGACTCACAAACCGCCTCTAAAGCTGACATCGGTACAGGAATTTCAAACACCAAACAATGACTCAATACCCGCACAATTTTTTTATCAATTTGTGCATAAAGTTCAGACCAAATAATTTTCCCTTGCCAATCTTCAGAACTACATTCAAGCTGACTTAACTTCCCCTCAATATCCTCACAAACAAGTACCTCATTATCCAACCATTCCAATAAACGAGCATTTCCGTCGGCAAGTTTTAACGCTCTTTCGATTAACTTTTTATCAACTTTTCCAGAATTAAAATTCTCTAGACGTTTCAATTTTTTATCTAAGTCAGCTTCGCGAAGTGGCTTGAATCCTTGTACCCAAAACTCACTTAATAATTCATCATTTTGAAAGTTATAACGACAAGTAATAATAAATTTTTACCTCGCACCTATTTCTTGAATAGCCCAAACCAAAGCATTTAAAACTTCTGCTGCTTCAGGTTTTAAAACATATCCCCTTTCACGAAGTTCGAGATTCCATTCAAAGTCATCAAAGAGGAAAAGAAAAGGTTTTTCTCCAGCTTCAATCAAATTTTCAAACAAATCTCGCAACCTATATTTAAGTTCATTTTGATTATTTTTTAAAGCAAAACGTAGGTCAGGATCTCTCAATTTATCTGCCAATTTTTCCACAAAATTAGAATTATCAATTTGTCGCCACCAGAAAACCTTTTCATATTCCGATAAACGTTCCCAAAGTCGAGAAGCAATAGTACTTTTTCCCAAACCTCCCATACCATGAATTAATACTCCCAACTTATCATCTAACTTAAAAGCACGGAGACAATTTTGTAACTGACGACGACGACCAACAAAATCTTCACGAGTGGCAACCCTAAGTTTACCTTCTGGGTCTCTAAATTCAATAGTTTTCTGGTAACGGGGTGCAGGTTTGCGACCTCGCTCTCTCAAACGAGTTACCAACGCTCCCGGTAAACTACCCGCTACATAAAGTCGTAATTTATGCCAATCTCTCGCATTAACCTTAATTAATTCCTGGTAAGTTTCCCCTAATGCTTCCGTTACTCCCTTACCAGAAGACAACCCCTGATATAATTTTGCTGCTGCTGTTGTTGCGTCTGTATCTAATACCCGATCGCCCCATCCTAAAACTGCTGTTGCACCTTGACTTAATAAAGATTCTGCCATTGATGGAATATTTTCCTCCGGTGAATATCCACTCCGACAACTGCACAGAAAAATTAGTTTAGGATGCTGAAATTGTAATTCTGTGGCAATATCTTCCGCACTACTATATTCTGCTTCTCCATATTCTGTCTCAGTAATAAAGCAAGGTTTGTTATTCCGAAATGTTGCATGACCTGTGAGATGAATGACATCAAAAAAATTCTTTTCATAGCTTTTCACTAGATAACCTAACTCAGTCAAACAACCACTTTCTTCTACTTCTAAAAACAAAGGTGTTCTTTTAGTTGCCTCTAACTAAACATTGTTTAGTTAAAATACTCAATTCAATCTCTGCCACATTTAACCAACTGCCATTACGGGGAGTATGATAGATTTCTAGGCATCTAGCTAGAGGGTGGGCTTCGGGAGCCGGAAAGGCTTC
>NZ_JAAHGM010000035.1:0-79693 GCF_010692625.1 Okeania sp. SIO2C2 | reverse complement strand
TCTTCCCATAATTATTGTCCTCATATTGCTGGCTATTCTATTCCACTATTTTAGTTGTGGAGCGTCCAGAACGTCTATTTTTGGCTGTCTGTTTTTAACGATCGCTTGTTTTTGGTTGTCTGTTTTTTGCGTTGGCGGAGCAAGTGCGGCAGCTATATCGCTTGTCTTAGCAAGAGTAACTTTTGACTGGCTATTCTAATGCACCATTTTACAGGATAACTAATCCAGGAACTAAAATTAAAATTTGAGTATTTTTAGGGATTAAAATACTTGTTGTGTAGAGGCAAGTTATAGTTGTAAGAAATCCTAGTAGTGCGGAGAGAAACCATGTCACAACAAGCAATAAAGTTATCCAATAATTTTGCAATCCAGTTTTAACCCTACAAAACTTTGCACCTTTAAGATTAGCATTTGTAAAATCTGCTCCTCTAATATCCGCACCACTAAAATCTGCTCCCGAAAGGTTTTGTCCTCTCAGAGATTCACCCCTGAGTTTTACCCCTTGGAAATTTCTTTCACCTTCTCTATATCGCCTCAGTAATTCACTAGCTTTCATTGCATAATATTTGACAGTTATTTTTCCGAGCTTCCAAATATAATCAGGACTTACTTTTTTACCCTTGATATTAAACACATAATTCTTCTACTTCCATTTCCTTAATTTTCAGTTCTTGACCTTGAATAATATCTATTTCCACACTATTACAAACATGACAAATACCAAATGGTTGCTCTAGAGAAAATTCTGCTCCACATTGACGACATTTTCCTAAACCTGGAATTTTGATAATTTCTAAAGTTGCCCCTTCTAAAACAGTACCTTTACTACAAACGTCAAAACAAAATTCAATCGCATCAGACATAATGGCAGAAAGTTCGCCTATTTCTAAGGTGACTCGTTTGACTAATTTTTCCTGAGCATTTTCAGCAACTATGGCAACAATATTTTGAGTGATTCCTAATTCGTGCATATTTACAAATTTTTTCCAGTTTTTCAGGTAATTTTTAAATTAAAAGTTAGAAGATAGGGAGAGAATTTTCAGTCTCAAAAATTCAGTTCCAGACTATTTATATTTACTGATGAAAAAAACTATTTTCTCTATCCCAAAAAAATATTAGTAGTAAGCGATCGCTCACCACATTTTTTAACTACAAAACTTCATCAGGATTAATACCTCTTTCCCTGAGAATTTCTGCTAGTCGGTCAGCACGTTGTTTTTCCTGTTCAGCACGTTGTTTCTCCTGTTCTGCTCGTTCATCTCCAGTTAATAGAATATTCTCCGAATCATCACACCAGCGCAACCAATCATATTCTTTTCCTTCAAAAATACCATGCCAAATTGTTAAACCCAATCCCACTTGAGACAAATAGAAATTTCCTAGATCTACATAACTATTACCTCGTAATTCATATACTCGTAAAATAGTTTCCCCAAGTTGTTTTAGTGGGTCAAAAACGACATAATAACCAACCCCTGCAAAAGCATAATCTTGTAATTTACTACCCAACTCATTACCGATTTTATTAGAGACAATTTCGATAGCTACTTCTGGAGGTTTGCCAAAATACCAAACAAAATAAGAACGATTCTGTTTTTGACTCCAATCTTCCGGTACTTGGACTCGTAAACTTAAAATAATGTCTGGTACAAGTTGTGGTATTTTTTCACTGTAAAAAAGCCCGACATTCACAGTTGCTAAAAATGGTAAGTCTGTTTGAAAAGAACTGTATAAAGTAGTTGTTAATAATCTTTGTTGTTTCTCAGTAATTAAATTATCCACAGGAGTATCATCCTCAGTAATAACATCACTAATATCTGGTTCTACAAATTCAAAATCTTCTGGTTGATTTTTGAAACTTTTGGGGGATGATTCAATATTTGTTTGTGTTGATAATGTAGACATAATTTTTTTCCTTATTTGTGATTAAATCAAAAGAGAAAATTCTAATCAATTAGATTCTTTTCGACTGCAAAAATTTTCAGGTTTTACAGACTGCCACAAAGCATCAACTTCATCAGATGTATAAATCTCTTCAGTTGTTAATTCCACAAAATCTTGTAAACGACGATTTAAAAAAGTTCTAGCAACTTTAATTATTTCTGCTTCTGGATAATTAGAATGAACCCAAATATTAACTTCAAACGAATTTATTCCCCCTGACTGGAGCAAGAACTTAACTAGATGATACTTACCGGAAAATCCGGAGCGCTCTTGATACTTATTAATTTCTATAATCTCAATTTTAGCATCAAAAAAAGTTTTCATGTTCTTTAAATATTCACGTTTTGAGCTTCAAAAATTGATATTAATATAATGTCCGGTTGAATACTTAATACCAAATTGATAAATGTTTACTACAAATATCTAGGGTATTTATTATGAGTCATAAGTCAGGAGTCAGGAGTCATAATGAATTTATTTAATACCATTTTTAGGGTTTAAATCATCTTTTTTTGTCAAAGGAATATCTCCTGCATTTGTCTTTTTATCGCTCTTACTATTCGTAACATTCTTTTTTCAAATTGGTATAACACTTTGGAGGAAGGAAGGCAGAAGCAAAAGAAAGGTTCAAAGGGAAAAGATTTTTTGATCAACCGTCAAAGTTTTTAGCCTATAAAATCTTACTTTTAACTTCCATGAATGGGAGGGTTTGGTTTCCAAACCCCTACAAAATTTCCATCATCTGTACATCCGTGAAAAAATCCTTGTCTTGCTCTTGTCTTGCTCCTTCCTAACAAATTCTTGGCAGTTGGTCTCCGACTAACATATCTACAATACGCTCGGTGCCAAAAGTAGTTTGCAACAACAAAATTCCCGGAGGAGAAACAATAACTTCGCCCACAATAGCAGCATCAATACCCGCAGGATGAGATTTCATTGCTGCTAAAACAAATTCCGCCTTTTCTCCCGGAACCACTGTCACTAACTTACCTTCATTCGCAAAATATAAAGGGTCGAGACCGAGAATTTCACAGACTCCCTGTACCTCCTCCCGTACTGGTAGAGAAGATTCAAAAAGTCGTATCCCTACTTCCGAACTCATGGCAAATTCATTTAATACTGTTGCTACACCCCCACGGGTAGCATCTCGCATCGCCCTAACTTCCGGACAAACATCCAGAATAGTATCCACCAAACCATTCAAAGGTTGAGTATCGCTTTTAACTTCTGTTGCCAGAGCTAAGTCTCCACGAGCGATCGTTATTGCTGCTCCGTGGTCGCCAAGATAACCATTTACAATAACGGCATCCCCTGGTTGGAGATTTTGGGCAGAAATAGAAACGCCGGAGCGAATTACACCCACCCCCGCAGTATTGATAAATAATTTGTCCGCAGCACCTCGGTGAACAACTTTTGTGTCTCCAGTAACAATTTTCACTCCAGCAACATCTGCTGCAACTTTCATACTTTTTGCTATTTCTCGCAGGGAGTCAACGGGAAAACCTTCTTCAATAATCATTCCGCAGGAGAGATACAGAGGTTTTGCTCCACTCATCGCTAAATCATTAACTGTACCATTGACTGCCAGTTCGCCAATATTGCCTCCGGGAAAAAAGATGGGGTCAACTACATAAGAGTCGGTGGTAAAAGCAAGTCTGTCTCCTTGAGCGGTGAGAGTTGCTAGGTCAAATGTTGCTTGGTCTTCGAGTTGGGAGAGGGTAGAGTTGTCGAAGTTGTGGACAAAAATATCTTCTATGAGGTCACGCATTGCTTTACCACCGCTACCATGGGCAAGGTTAACGTTGGTGTCGCGTACTTTTGTTGGGCGACGTCGCGCTTGTTCGATTTTTTTAAATAAAGGATGTTGAGCAGGTTCGTTAGTCATTCAAACTGGTTATTTTATCTGTTTTTTTAATGTTCAATTAAATTATTTAGGTTGAGTTTCGGAGACCTCAACCCAACCACTCTATTTACTTCTTACTTATTCAATATTCAGCCGACATAATCTCACTTCTTCTATAATAGAAGCTCCCATTTTTTCGTAGAATTGAATACCATGAGAATTGTGAATATTGACAGTCCAATCAATTCTACCGCAACCTGTTTCTTCAGCTATTTGGCGCAGACGAATTATTAAAGCTTT
Source organism: Okeania sp. SIO2C2 (assembly GCF_010692625.1). Classification (NCBI taxonomy): domain Bacteria; kingdom Bacillati; phylum Cyanobacteriota; class Cyanophyceae; order Oscillatoriales; family Microcoleaceae; genus Okeania; species Okeania sp. SIO2C2. The sequence continues at coordinate 75,606 of NZ_JAAHGM010000035.1, read as the reverse complement.
ACCGATTTTTTGCCCTCTATATTCAACCTTCAAATACAAATCGTCTAGCCAAATACCAGGTTTTGCTAAAAAGGTGGAATAAATTCTATGATAACTAGCAAAACCTACAACATTACCTCCTACTTCAGCTAATAAAATAGAAGTTAGGGGTTTTGAGCAGAATAAATCTTGCTTTAATTGCTCGCTTGTTGCTTTTAAAGATTCGGGGCAACCGTCAAATTCTGCTTTTAAATACAGCAGTTCCATTATGGTTTTTATGTCACTGGGAACTGCATCTCTGATTACTATTTCTTGATTCAGCATAATTTTTAGACGGTAATTTTCAAAGAATTAATTGCTTACTTTTTCAAATTAACCGTCAACTTTTACCAGACAAATTAACTATTATTTTCTACTTTTTCTGCATGACGACCGGGATGTTTATCAATATGAAGTTGACCGCCGACTGCCCAATTTTCTCGACTAAATTCGTCGATATGAACTGTCACCCATTCTGGCTTTGTTCCTAAAGTAGAAACTACAGTATCAGTTACAGCTTTTGCTAGTTTGCGTTTTAATTCAACCGAATGACCGTCAGCAATTTGGATAGTTATGAATGGCATGATTTTTTCCTCCTATTTTATTAATATATATAGAACCCTTATTGAATATATTGGACCAATTACCAAAAGTAATGCTATACTTGGGCTACACTTCAGCTATTAAATCCCACATTCCGCACGACAAACATACTACAGTACCTTTTTCCACGAAGATGGTGGAACACAGATTCTAATATTAAGAATTATAGTCAATAGTTAATGTAGTATGTATTTATACTTAAACCTTGCTCGTAATGCCTATCATGTAAAAATCTGAGCAATAAATACCTGACACTACAAGCTAGACCTGCGGAATGTCGGTTAAATAATTAATACAAATATAATAAAATTTTCGCTAATTTTAGTCAATTTAATATTAGTTATTATTATTTTTACTTCTCCCCAACTCCCCTACTCAAGAAAGTGTAGAAAAGTTTTTGATAAATGGTATTAGACATCTCTATAAAAGAGGGGGCAGGGAGTAGGGAGTAGGGGAAAGAATTGATAATTTATGTGCGATAATTGATTTGATTTTTGATTATTGGAGATGTCTATTTGATATTAAAACTAAATTACCTTATCTTCTTCCCTCTTCCTTCTTATGCTTATTTCATATTAAAACTAAATACCTTATCTTCTTCCTTCTTCCTTCTTTCCTCTTCCTTCTTAAACAACCTTCCATATTTATAATAAGCAGCACAAGCACCTTCAGAGGAAACCATACAAGTGCCGATCGGATTTTCTGGAGTACAAGCAGTACCAAATACTTTACATTGCCAAGGTTTCAAAACACCTTTGAGAATTTCCCCACATTGGCAAGCTTTAGCATCAGCAACTTTTTTGTTAGGCACACAAAATTTAATTTCGGCATCAAAACAGCCATAAGCATCAGTAATTTTTAACCCAGACTCAGGAATGTCTCCTAAACCACGCCACTCAAACTTTTCTCGCACTTCAAATACTTTCGCCATTGCTTCCAGTGCTACCTTATTCCCGCCTTCTTTCACCACCCGACTATATTGGTTTTCTACCTCGCAACGACCTTCTAACATTTGCTGTAACAACATCCAAATAGATTGCAGAATATCCAGAGGTTCAAATCCTGATACCACTAAAGGTTTCTGATATTTTTCGGAAATTATGCGGTAGGGTTGAGTACCAATAACCATACTCACATGACCAGGTCCGACAAAACCTTGCAATTCTAAATCTGGGTTACTCAATAATGCTTCTAAAGCAGGTACAACTAAAACGTGATTACTAAAAATACTAAAGTTTTCAATACCTTCCGTTTCTGCTTGCAAAATAGTTAAAGCTGCACTGGGAGCAGTAGTTTCAAAACCTAAACCAAAGAAAATAATCTCTTTGTCTGGATTTTCCCTAGCTATCTTCAAACTATCCAAAGGAGAATAAACCATCCGAATATCTGCACCTTGAGCTTTCGCTTGCAACAAACTTTTTTGAGAACCAGGCACCCGCATCGCATCGCCGAAAGTAGTAAAAATAACATTGGGTTTTTCCGCCAGAGCGATCGCATCATCTAATCTACCCCGTGGCATTACACAAACTGGACATCCAGGGCCATGTATTAGTTCGATATTATTAGGTAAAACTTCCTCAATGCCATATTTGAAAATAGAGTGAGTGTGACCGCCACAAACTTCCATGATTTTGAGTGGGCGATCGCTACTGTATCCTAATTTTTGACTGAGTTCATCAATTTCTTTAACTAAACCTTGTGCTTTGTGGGGGTCGCGAAATTCTTTAACGTATTTCATATATTTTCTCCTAATATAAATAAATAAAATTGAAATCTCGTATAAAACACCGTAGGTTGGGTTAAGCGGTAGCGCCACCCAACAAATATCTATAGCAGTGAACAGCGAAAAGTCGTAAAAGTAGATTTTTAGGGAACAGGGAATGGGAAATACCGAAGTAATAAAATTGTCACATCTGATTTCTGATTGCTATATATACATATAGATAATGGGGTTGCACATTATGGAATGATATCGCCAAAAATTAGTTTAGACTTTGACTCAAAAAACCATTAATTAATCATTCTAGGAATTATCAAATCCAAAATCATTTTCATCAAAAACCTAAAATAATTCGTCACTGTGCAACTCCTAAATAATAGATATCCTGCTTCTTTCTGCTTCAACCCAACCTAATAATAAATAATAAATATATAGACCAAATATGTTGGGTTTCGCGGACTCAACCCAACCTACGTTTTAATTCATCACCGCAGCAACTTCCTGCAATAATTTTAAAGTTTCTGCTGCCTCTTCTTCATCCAAACGGTTCATGGCAAAACCAACATGAACTAACACCCAGTCACCAACACAAGATTCAACCGGATGTTCCTCATCAACAATACAGGCAATATTAACCTCTCGTTTCACCCCACTAATATTAACTGTTGCCAATTTATTGACAATATCCGTTATTTCAATAATTTGACCAGGAATTCCTAAACACATTTTTCTTAAATTAATCAACGTTTAATTAAAATTAAAACAAATTTTTTTATCCATTTTTGAGTTGCTAGAGAGTGCATCAATATAGTGTAGGTAAAATTAAAATATTACCTCCCTACTCCCCTACTCCCCTGCTCCCCTACTCCCTACTCCCTGCCACAGCAATAACAACTTGACCCAGAGATAAACCACTATCATTAGGTGGAACTTGACTGTGAGTCAAAACTTCCAACCCCATTTTAATTAGACGATCGCTCACTAATCAAAATTTTTTCAAATCCGCGCATCCGTGGCAAAATCCTTGTCTTGCCCTCCCATTCTAGCCGCAGCAATAACAACTTGACCCAGAGATAAACCGCCATCATTAGGTGGAACCTGACTGTGAGTCAACACCTCCAACCCCATTTTAATTAGACGATCGCTCACTCCAGAAAGCAACAACTTATTTTGAAATACCCCACCGCTCAAAGCCACTTGATTAAACTCACAACTCTGATGTAACTCAGCCACCATCTCAGAAATAGCGATCGCTAATCCTTGATGAAACTTCGCTGCCATCAGAGCTGGAGAAGCACTTTGTTTTATGTCTATCAGTAAGGATTGCCACATCGACTGTGGCACCAGATAAGTAAGAGGGAATTTACTATCTTTATCTAACTTGAGCATATTAAATTGATAACCTTCTATTTCTTTAGCATCATTTAATAAATACTCTGTTGCCAAAGCCTCCAAATTTATCGCTGCTTGGCCTTCATAACTACAAAATTCTCGGCAAATTCCAATCGCAGCAGCCACCGCATCAAATAACCGCCCGCAAGAAGAAGCTAGGGGAGAATTAATCCCTTTTTCCATCATTTGATTAAGAGTGGCTAGAGGTTTTGTTTGGAAAAAATTAAATAATTCTAAATCTTCGTAATCCTTAAGAAAATCTAAACCAAAAGCAGTTACTAAATGAGCATAAGTATTGCGCCAAGGTTGATAAATAGCTTTTTCTCCCCCAATCATTGCCACAGGTTTAAAAGTTCCTAAACGTTCAAACCCACGATAATCTGCCAATAAAAATTCTCCACCCCAAATACTTCCATCTTCTCCATAACCCAACCCATCCAAAGCAATTCCTAAAACTGGATTTGAATCAATATCTAAACCATTTTCTGCCATAGAAGCTGCAATATGACTATGATGATGCTGCACTTCAATCAATTTTAAATCATTAACTACAGCCAAATCTTTTCCTAGTTTTGTTGATAGATATTCTGGGTGTTTATCTACAACAATTGTATTCGGTTCAGCCTCCAATAAACCTAAAAAAAGATTCAAAGTTTTTTCATAAGCTGTAGCAGCTAAATTATTTTCCAAATCCCCAATATGTTGAGACAAAATAGCCTGCCCATTACGCAATAAACAAAAGGTATTTTTCAACTCACTTCCCATGGCTAAAATCGGAGAAATATTTGCAAATCCTGAGGGTAAATTAATCGGTGCTGGCGCATAACCACGAGCGCGACGTAACACTTGTGGAACTTTCTTAATAACTCGTACTACCGAATCATCAACTCGATTAAAAATAGGGCGATTATGTATTAGAAAATAATCAGCAATTTCTGATAGTTTCTCCCGCGCTTCTTCATTATCAATACACTGAGGTTCGTCAGAAAAATTGGCACTTGTTAATACTATGGGAACATCCAAACGACGCAAAGCTAAATGATGCAATGGCGTATACGGAAGCATAAAACCCAAAGTATTTTGTCCGGGAGCAACACTAGGTGCTAACTGTTGTCCAATAGTTTTCTGCGGCAACACAATAGGAGCAGCAACACTAGGTGCTAACTGTTGTCCAATAGTTTTCTGCAACAACACAATAGGAGCAGCAACACTTTCCAATAATTTCTGTTCCGCATCAGTAATATGACAATATTCAGAAATTACCTCTATATCTCGCGCCATCAAAGCCAGAGGTTTGTCCGGACGGCGTTTGCGATGACGTAACTTTTGCACCGCCTCCTCATTAGTGGCATCGCAGGCAAGATGAAAACCCCCTAACCCTTTAATAGCAACTATCATACCCCGTTGAACAAGAGTACAGACCGCATCCACATCATCCAACATTGAAAACATATCAGCAGTTACAGGTTTACCATCCGCTCTTTCTAACCAAGCTTTCGGTCCGCAAACATGACAAGCGGTAGGTTGAGCGTGGAAGCGACGGTTAAGTGGTTCGGAATAGTTTTCCTGACATTCCGGGCAAAGGTGAAAATCTGCCATAGTAGTATTTTGGCGGTCGTAAGGTAATTTTTTGATAATACTCAGACGAGGTCCGCAGTGCGTACAATTGGTGAATGGGTAACGATACCAGCGACTCATGGGGTCGAATATTTCGCTTTTGCACATCGAGCAGGTGGCAGCATCGGGAGCTATTTGGGTACAAACTGTATTGGTGGTGCTGGAGGCAATGATAAAATCCGCGAAATTTTGTTTGGGGAGTTGGTGTCTGGTTATGGTTTCGATGTTTGCCAGGAGAGGGCGTTCAGAATGAATTTTTTCAATAAATTCGTCAATGGTAGAGCGATCGCCCACAACTTTGATTAGTACACCTTGTCCATCGTTACTAACTTCACCGCGCAACCCTAATGTTTTAGCAATGCGGTAGACAGTAGGGCGAAAACCGACACCTTGTACAGTGCCATAAACTCGAATTTCTTCTGCTATTATTTCAGACATTATGGATAAATTCAAAATTCAAAATTCAAAAGTCAAAAGTAAGATTTTAGAGGTTTTCAACCTCAACTTTCTCAAAAGATACCAAATGGGTTCTATCATAACTGATAAAATTGATTTGGTATGATGAAGTCTGAAAAATTATGACATTTAATGATGTAGTAGAAATAATCAAAGGTCTTTCGACAGATGAAAAGGAAGAAATTCAATTGTTGTTAAAACAATACATCCGGGAAGAAAGACGCAACAAAATTTATAGTAATTTCAAGTTGGCTCAAGTTGAACAACAAAAAGGAGAACTGAAGTTTTTCTTCAAATGTTAACGAATTCAGGAAACTCATAGAGAAATAATTGTGGAATTAAGTTTTAGTTTTTCGTTTAAACCTGCCTTAAAAAAGTTTGATTTATAATAGTCAATAAAGTTTGTATGCTATATGTGAAAATGATTAAATTCTTGTCAAGAATAAATTGGATATTCAACAGATTTTTCCAGCGTTGGAAATTTCATTTCTATGCAATTTTACCTCATCCCACTGAAGCTAAAATTTTGATGCTATCCGATGACGAAAATAGTTGGTTTCTACCCAATAGTTGTATAAATGAAGATATACACCCTAGTGAATTTGCAACTATTCAAAAAGTAATAGAACAAGAACTTGGAATTTCGGCAAACATTTTATATTACGCTCATAATTATGACGATAAATCTAAATGTGAAATTCACACAATATATGTACTGGAACATAATTATTTGATAAAAGAGCTTATAGAAAAATTCAAAGATGCTTCTTGGGTTGACCTTGAAACTTTGAAAAATATATCTCTAAAATTACCAGAACATAAATCAGTTATCCAAGAATATTTAACAGAAATTGAAATTAGTGAAATTCCAGAACTACGTCCATCTTGGGCTAGAAAAGGTTGGTTATACTCTGCAAAAAAATGGATTGAAGAGCAATTATTAGAATTAAATTATCAACAACTTTCTCCCGTAGAATGTATCAAAAGTTGGGGGATATCTTGTGTATTGCAGGTTAAAACCACAGCCGGAAATATTTATTTCAAGCAAGCTTCTACACTACCTCTTTTTTGCAACGAACCATTAGTCACAACCGAATTAGCAAATTTATTTCCCGAAAATATTCCTACGGTCCTTAGTATCAATTCTGAGCATCATTGGATGTTATTAGCTGATTTTGGAGAACCTATTGGTAGAAATTCATCCATTAAGTTGCAAAAAAATGTTTATCGTTTACTTGCTCAAATACAAATCAAATCAATTCAGCATATTGATAATTTATTGAATATCGGATGCTTAGACCGACGTTTGGAAAAATTATCGACTCAAATAGATGTTTTATTTAACGATAAAAATGTTCTATCTCAATTCAAAGAAACTGAAATTCAGAAACTACAAACACTTGCTCCACATCTGAAAAACTTATGTTCTCAACTGGCAGAATATAAAATACCTCAAACATTAGTTCATGGAGACTTGCATTTAGGAAATGTTGCTTTGTATAACAATAAATATCTCATTTTTGATTGGACAGATAGCTGTATTTCTCATCCTTTTTTTGATATGTTTCCATTATTTTTTATACAGAAGAAAAATCCTTTTTTCTCGCCCTTAAAAAGTTTGCGATATGAATACTTAAGCCAATGGGAAATTTATGAATCAAAGCCGCGTTTATTAGAAGCTTGGAAATTAGCAAAGCCCTTGTGTGCTTTACATCATGCCGTTACCTATCAGCATATTACTGCCTGTTTAGAACCGAGGGCAAAACAAGAGTGTAATGCTCTGCCTTATTTTCTGCGACAACTTTTGAAATGCAAAATTTAATAATGCGGTAATAATAGAGAGAAAAACGACACCTTGTACAGTACTATAGATGCAAATTTGCTCTGCATATTTTAGAGATTAAAGCTGACTGCTGAATGCTTACCGAAATATTTTGGTTTAAAGCCTCCCCTTTTAAGGGGATAATAAATGAAAATTTTCCTTTGAGTCAATCCTCTTCTTTTCAAGGAGAGGTAATTCTAAATTCGCGCATTCTAAATTCTAAATTCTTGAAGACTAACTTATTTAATTTTTTCCGAAAGTCCAGTTATAAATTTAGAAAAATCTTTTGTCGTTATAACTAACTTGACAAGAACTTCCTTTTGCTTTTGTCATTAGATTAATAGCTTCATTTAAACTTGTTGAGGGTGTGAGAATACAGGGAGAAAAAATAATACTTTTATCTATATTCATAAATTTACATCTAGAGCAAAAATTGTACAGATAATTTTATCTGGTACATATAATTTTATCTGATAGTATGATGGCTGAACTTTCAGAAAAAATATAGTAAAATAAAATTAGGCTTAATTTATTATATAGCGTTTCTCAAGCTAATGAGGTATTCATTAATTGATAATTGATAATTACCTCTGGTTAAAACCGCTACGGAATTGAATATAAGGAAATATTATTTCTTCACAGGAGTCGATTGGATATGGTTAGGAAACCCATCCATCCCACCCTTCGGGAAGCTGCGAAGAGCGACCGCTTTTTCCCCTTAAAAGGGGAGGCTTTAAACCAGAATCATTTAATTATTAATTATTAATTATTCGGCAAGCATTTCCTGCGGAATGCTGCGCAAACAGCTATTAGCAATAATACTCTATCTTATGGGATAGTGTTTAAATTAAAATAGGCTTTAAGGGCAAGGAAACCAACTTTTGTAGTAAGACAATTAATAGAGCTTTTATCCTAAATTAAAAGCAATAGCTGATAGCTGATAGCTGACCGCTGAATGCTTACATGAGGTACAGTTGTTGTTCTTATTTTCTACTCCTCATTATCCTATCTTTTCTACTCCCTACTTTCTAAAACAAAGGAATTTTGTACCTCACCAGTAGACATCTCCAATAATAAAAAATAAAATCAATTATCCTACATAAATTCTAAATTCTTCCCCTCCTGGGAGGGGGAGGGGCGAGGGGTGGGTTCCCTACTCCCTACTCCCTACTCCCTCATTTGGAGGAGATGTCTAGTGTAGGAATTGCTATATATTGTAGCTTTTACCTGAAAATGCTAGTCCATGAAAGAAACTATACAGATATAATATTAACGGCATTCCTAAAATCTGAAAAACTATGACTGACAAATTTAAGAGTTTTCTTGCACTAGCAAAGCAGAGGTACAGAATAACACTTACTTCTGTTGAGCAACAGTTATTAAAGGCTATTGTTAAAGGAGAGGTAGCTGATTATCAAGTTAAATCCCCAGAACTTATTTTGCTTAAGGAACAGTTAGATTTAGAACTGTTAAAAGAACAGTTAAAAGGGTTAGAAGATGTAGAAAATTTAGAAGATTTGGAAGATTTAGACTTAGAAAAGTTAAAGGAGTTAGAAAAGTCAGAACATCCAGAACAGTTAAAACAGTTATTAGCAGCGATCGCTAAAGAAAAGGAATTTAATAATCCAGCTACAGCACAATCATAGGGAGAAAAGCGGATATTATCGGCTAAATTTATTGAGTGGTTATGTACAGATGCAGTTACTTTTGCACTCCACCTTGAGAATTGATGATCTTTGGAAACGCTTGAGTTAGACAACACCTTTCACTGCTCGACACTGGCAACTATCATAGAAATGATCAGTATCCCAAGCTTTCAAACTACAACAGATGGAGACGTTAGCTCTCCACTAAAAGAATTCTGACGATTCTAATTCAATCATCAATGGGTCCTTCTAAAGACCATCTTTTCTTGGGTAATAATAAATTATCAGTACAACAATCTTGGCGTAAGTCATGATACCAATTTAGGGCATTTTTCACATGCAAGTCATTCCATTGTAGATGAGAACTTTCAATATTCAACTTCACCTCATTCAATGAAGTGAACAACCAAATGACAGTTTTGTAAATTGAGTCAAAAACAACTGGACTGAAAGAATTTTCAACCTTGTCAGGCCCTAGTAAAACCTCGAAAAGATAAGACCATCCAAAAATAGTCATACTGATAGGTCCAGTAATTATAGCCATGTCTGAGGAATAGCAATAGTTCAATAACGCTCTGTTTTTAGCTTTCATTGCTATTTTTGTATATTCAATTGCAAAGCTACAGGAACTGTTAAAACTGATAGTTGCAGCACTCTCATTTAAAGCTGAACGACAATTGCCTATGTAATAGTCAATGATAGCTAATTTACATTTATCGTCAGCCAAATTCTCATCTAAGTTACCTTTTGCTCTATAAAATTCATCTTTAGCTTTTTCATAGGATTGAAGAACCCCAGACTTACTTCTATCATTATCTGAGGCATCTTCAAGGTGTAGAAGTGCAGTCTTAAAAGGACCACCTATTAATTTATCCAGTTTCTTAGATATTTTGTCTTCTTTCTCGGAAATAGATACCCCAAAAGCAATGAGAAGATTGGCAAAACTCACTAAATCTGACTTGTCTGTTTTGTTAAAGCTTTCATCATTTCTCAGACGTTGATTTGCCAAGAAAATGATGACAAATTTGGCAATCTCTACTGTTAAATTAGCGTCCATCTGCTACCCCTTGAAATAAATAATTCTAAATTAAAATTGTACCACAACTGCGATATAATACTAAGTTCAAATAATTACACAAATTAAATATTTACTGTGATATACTAGATTTATATCTAACTTATTAACAATATCTGAAGCAGCAGAATTCATGGGAGTATCAACAAATAAAAGAAGCAGCTGACTACTTAAAATGAAATCAATCAAGACTAAACTCAAAGTCAATAACAAACAAAAAACACTGCTCGCTAGACACGCTGGTGTGGCTCGTCATGCATATAACTGGGGATTAGCTACTTGCATTTCTGAGTACGAATCAACCAAGAAACGCCCTAGTGCTATCAGTTTGCATAAGCGTTTAGTAGCTGAAGTTAAATCAATTAATCCTTGGTACTATGAGGTATCTAAATGTGCCCCACAACAAGCATTAAGAGACTTAGAAAGGGCATTTAAAAACTTTTTAACTATCCCTAAATTTGGATTCCCTAAATTTAAGAAAAAAGGGAAAAAAGACAGTTTCTATCTTGAAGGAAGTATTAAAATTCTTCAAGGAAACTACATAAAACTACCAAGAATAGGAATAGTAAAAACTTATGAAATCTTACCCACTGTACCAGTAAAAAATGTCACAATATCAAAAAGAGCAGATCATTGGTACATCAGTTTTAAATATGACTATCAAACAAACCCTACTGCAAAAGGACAAAATATTATCGGTGTAGATGTTGGTATAAATACTCTAGCAACTTGCAGTGATGGAACGAAATTTGCGAACGTCAAAGCCTATAAGCAAGCCAAAAAACGACTAACTCGTTATCAACGCCGTGTCAACAAAAAAGAGCCTGGTTCCAGAAACAGAGCCAAAGCGGTAAAAAAACTAGCCAAAGTTCACAAGAAGGTAGCCGATCTTAGAGCAGACACACTCCATAAACTTACGACATGGTTAGCTAAAAACCACAGCACCATTATAATTGAGGATTTAAATGTGAGTGGTATGCTCAAAAACCACAAACTAGCAAGTGCAATAGCAGATTGTGGCTTTTATGAGTTTAAGCGCCAGCTAACATACAAGTGTGAGTGGTACGACTCAAAGTTAGTAATAGCTGATAGATTTTATCCAAGTTCTCAGTTGTGTTCTCATTGTGGGCATCAACAGAAAATGCCATTACATAATAGGACTTACGAATGTACAGCTTGTGGTTTTACTGCTGACAGAGACTTTAACGCTGCTGTCAATTTGGAAAACTATATACATCAGTAGCTTGAGTTCCAAGCGATTTTAAGCCTGTGGAGAAGATAAGTTACAGACTGCGGTCAGTGGTCTTCAGTGAAACAGGAAGCTAGCTCCAAAGCTCAAGATGTTATTTTGGGTCAGTTTGGATAAGTTTAGTAGAACGGTGAAGTAGATTTAACAGCAGCAAATATTAAAAGAAATCTCAACAATCAGTCCATATATTGAAAATCAAGGAACTGAAGATCAAAAAACTAACGACAATAAAAAGATTGATATAGACTATCCAGAATTTAACTTCTGGTTATATTCATTAGACACATTCATCCCCATAGTTGACCTACATCAACAAACATATTGGCTGCCAAATTCTCAAAAAGGTCAAGAAATTCCATTAATATTATTCAAAGTAAAAGCAGGTCGCTTATTAAGATGGTACTTATGGGTTCACATAATCTTTGGTTGGATATTAACATCTCTCTGGGTAGCAGGTTTCAGTGGTTTAGTTCGTGGTTAGGGAAGAAGGCAGAAGCCAGAAGGCAGAAGTTACAGCATATTTCAGGCAAATGAGGTACAGGTTAAATGATGAAAACATTGTAGTGCGGGCATCTTGCCCGCGACTAGTTACCTCACGCTTAGTGGTTTAGTTCGTGGTTAGGGAAGAAGGCAGAAGGCAGAGGGCAGAAGGCAGAAGTTACAGCATATTTCAGGCAAATTGCGATAAAACTACGTTTTGCTGACGCAATAGAACTCCGTTCCACTTCGCGATAAAATTACGTTTTGCTGACGCATAGCTCCGCTAAACGCTGACGCGATCGCACTCCCACTCACTTTTTCTGATTATTTTTGTTAATTCATCTTAATCAGCACCTACGCAGAGCTAATCACTTACTTCAAAAATACACCAAAATTTCCTTCAAATCAATACTGATATATTCCTTACATATCAATACTTTTGAAGGATGGCCTCCAAAAGCGCGATCGCACCCTTTTTACCCCTATTTTTCCCCCTAAATAGCTCATTTGAACTTTTTTGGGAAAATTCAGTTTAAATTCAAAATATATTTTACAAAAAATATAAGCTTAACTAATATCCACTTTTTTTGACCCACTGTTGGACAGAAATTGTCCATTCTTTACCGAATAATTAAGGTAAAATTCTTTTCCTTTAAAGGAGAAACAAGAAAAAATTTTCCCTACCCCGTCAATCCTCTCCTTGAAAAGAAGAGGTAATTATTAATTATTAATTATTAATTATTAATTGTTGAACCCCTACTTCCTACTCCCTATTTTTTGGAACTATCTAAAGTTTGAATCACAATTAAATCCATATACCACTGAATTATTGGCCCCAATAAACTATGAAGTTTATCCAGCAAAGTCATTTCTAAACCAGGAGCGATCGCAAAAGTTTTCTTCTTCATTCCCCGCACAATTTCAACAGCCATATCTTCTGCACTCCAGACTCCAGAAGTTGCAGTAATACGTTTAGTTTCTAAAGGCTTGGTTTTATTCTCTTCCTCCAACTGTGGCGTATCTGTATCTGGCGGATAAACTACAGAAACAGAAATTCCAGACAATTTCAACTCTCCACGCAGGGACTCTGCCAAACCTCTAATTGCAAACTTACTCGGGCAATAAGGAGTATAACCATAAATTCCAATCAAACCAGCACCAGAAGAAATCATCACAATATGCCCTTTTTTTTGTTGTTCCATCATTGGTAAAACTGCCCGCACGCAATAGAGAGAACCAAAATAATTAATTGCCATGGTCTGCTCAAAAATTTCTATTGGCAACTCTCGAAAATAACCAGGGTGAGAAATACCAGCAGCAGTAATCAACAAATCTGGCGTACCTATTTCTTTGACTGCTTGATGTATAGCAGTTTCTGTTGCTTCCCGGTGCGCAACATCTGTGGGAATAGTAATAATTTTTTGTTCTGGGTTAACAATAGTAGCAGTTATTTCCGCTTTTACTGCCTCCAGTTTTTTCGGGTTACGAGCAATAATTGATATATTGCTTCCTTCTTTAGCAAGTAGTTTAGCTATTTCTTTACCTATACCACTAGAACCACCCGTGATAATTGCGTGTTGCCACATAATTTTCAAGTAAACCTCGATCGAATGGCGTTGCTGAATTAGTGTATGATATTAATTTTAATTATTTAGGAGTCAGGAGTCAGTAGAGGCAAACGGCCGTTTACCCGTACAGGAGTCAGGAGAAAGAAAAGTGCTTTTCCTGAAATTAAGTAAAGACAACATCTAATTTTGCCATCTTTGAATGACTCTTAATTTACCTAAATTATAATATCATGTCCGGATAATAACGCGATAGAACTCCGTTCTGCTTACGCGACCAAAAAACTTTCTCCTTCTTTTTTCTTCCCTCCTGACTCGGTCCTCCTCGGTCGTTATTTATTTTATAACTGTTCAACCGGACATGATATTACTGATTTCGTTCCTCAAATCACCAATGCCGATAAAATTAAATTTTACCATAGTTTCAAAGACAGTATTTAAGACTAAAAATTATAGTAGAAGAAATCAGGAAAAATAAAAAATCTGGTGTTGTCTGAGTTTTAAGCTTTTGATGGGGTTTGTTGCATGAAAGTAGCGATTCGCTCCGCGATCCGTTCCGGAATCGCAAAAAACCCCTATGGTGGAGTGAACTAGATTTCAACTTTGTAGCTCTTTGACTTACCATTTTGAATCATGAGGTTGAGCATGGCACATTGTATGAATAATTCCACTTCCTGACTATCGAATTTTCCTCGTCGTAACTTGCCTCCAAACATCACTTTCAGCCTAAACATTGTGGTTTTCCTACCGAATGCTTCCCTACGGGATGCTACGCAAACGCAAACAGATAGGGAGCGTCGATGGTAGCCACATTCACGTTTCCATTTTTGGCATCCTAATTTTCTGATTCTTCTGAGGTTCTCATCTCTGGGATAGGCCCGGGGTATTACAGTTCCCATGCTGACAAATCACAGCATTTTTTCGTGAAGGAATTGTCGTTTTTGCTCCTTTGTTACTGGCCTCCTCATAACACTGATATTTGTCATCAGCACCATCACCTGAAACTTGGACGATCTCACCTTCTACTCCATTGAGCAAGTCAGAAAATACTTGGTCATCACTAACATAGTTAGTTGTTACCACAGCGCTAACAATCTCTCCGGTTGCTTCATTTACCCCCAGATGCAACTTACACCAAGTCCGACGCTTACCTACACCATCAACTCTGGTTTTCCATTCTCCCTCACCATATATTTTAACCCCTGTAGAGTATACTACCAGGTGCATGGCCTCTGTTGTTGGCTTCACTGGTATTTCTATGGTCAATTTACTCAAGCGCCGAGACAAAGTGCTATGGTCTGGTACTGGTAAATCTATTTCCATCAAACCAAATATAGATTCTCAAAAACCTTCGGTTTGCCGTCCTGCCAAACTAAACAAAGATCCCAGGGTAGCCATTAGTTCAATAACCACATCACTATAGGTGTTGGATGCTCCCTGACTCCCTGTTTTTTCAAGGTTGAGCCACTGTTCTATCACTTCTTCAGATAGCCAAAATGTTAGACTTCCCCTTTGCTTTAAGGCAGCATTATATTCTGACCAGTTACTTACTCTATAGGAAGACTTGGACTTGGACTTACTCATCTGTACCTAGTTCAGGTTTTTTTACCACTTACTGAATCTTTCTACCGTAATTTCTCCCTTTGTGCAACAAAGCCCTTTTGATGTGTTAAATAGAGTAATGGCAACTGCTATAAATATAAAATCAATAGGTGGTGGTGCATTTTCATTGGTGGTCTATTGTAATTATTTTGCTCAAGGACAAAAACAGTGGGAGCATCTTGCTCCCTTGCTCGTATCTTTCTCCCATGAAGCGCCGTTGTTCATCCCCATCTACCATTATGCGCGCAGGACTATAGCGTTTTTAAATGATATGTCAAATAAGAGTTGGTTATTTACTAACAGTAAAAAGTCCGGGAAACCTTCTTACCTGTTGCCTGTTGTCTAAAAGCTACCAGGTTTTTTACGCAACTCAAATGAAATTACTATATCAATCAATAAATTTGTTCTTTTTGTACTCAATTTGACTAAAATTTATATCGATTTGATTAGAATGACTGTAGTCATAGTAAATCTGATGTAAATAATTAACAAACAAATTAAGTGTAATTTTCCAATTAGTAATTTGTTAATTTAATCCGTCATAGAATAGAACATTTAGAGTGTGACTAAAATTCAATATTTCTTGGTATTCTGACTCTATGAGATTAATTTTTAATCTAGCTGGAATAATTATGAGCGTTAATTTTTACTACTTCTCTATTTTGCCTTTAATTAAGGCTTGCCTACTTATATATAGTAGTATTAAATATCTATTATTATATGAAAAATAAATAAGCATTTTATTTAACCATTTGATCGAACAACAATAGAGTTGTAAAATTCACAAAATAAATCATTTTTCGTAGTCTTGTTCCTCAAAAAAATCTCTTACCGAATAATTAAGGTTTAAAGCCTCTCCTTTAAAGGAGAAAAGCGGTCGATCTTCGGAGCTTCCCTAAGGGTGGGATGGCGTTTTGCTCCGCAACATGTAAAGCGTTAGCGTTTGCGCAGCATGACCATAGGAAAGCTCCTCCGGAGGAGGAAAGAGGCAGTGACTCTATCAAGAGCGGGTCTCCTCGCTGTCCGACCATCGACCAAGAAAAAAGAAAAAATTTTCACACTCCGCGTCAATCCTCTCCTTGAAAAGAAGAGGTAATTGTTAATTATTAATTATTAATTATTAATTATTAATTGTTCCCTATCCCTATTTCCCAATTTCAAGATGTTTTATGTACGACGAAAATCAGACCTCTATATGCCGGAAATATTTGTAAATTCATGGTATAAATGTCTAATTCAACAAAAATGATTAGTAGGTAAAATTAAAATATGAAAAGACAAACTTGGCTATATATACTCCTATTTCTATTAATACCAACTGTTGCCTTAGCCCAAGAACCTGAAACAGGACAGACTTTTATTGAAACCATCGATCAAACCTTTTCAAGTTTCGTAGGTGTAATATTTAATATTCTTTTCTTTAAAATTGGCGGCTTTCCCTTCATAGTTTTATGGTTAATTGTTGGTGCAATATTTTTCACCATCCGAATGCAATTTATTAATATTCGAGCCTTTAAACACGCTATTGATATCGTGCGTGGAAAATATGACGACCCCAACGATCAAGGAGAAGTTTCTCACTTTCAAGCTTTAGCAACAGCATTGTCCGGAACAGTAGGATTGGGTAATATCGCAGGTGTAGCTGTAGCTGTGAGTATGGGTGGTCCTGGTGCCGCATTCTGGATGACAATTGCTGGTTTTTTTGGCATGACCAGTAAATTTGTGGAATGTACTTTGGCTCAAAAATATCGCATTGTTCAACCAGACGGTACTATTTCTGGTGGCCCAATGCGTTATTTGTCGGCAGGTTTAGCAGAAATGGGACAGAGGACTTTTGGCCGAGTGTTAGCTGTGCTATTCTCTATTTTGTGCATTTCTGCTGCTTTCGGTGGCGCTAATATGTTCCAGGCCAATCAGTCTTACGGTGCAGTTGCTAATGTATTGCCAGGTTTGCCTAGTTGGGTTTATGGTTTGGTGCTGGTAGTTTTAGTGGGATTAGTAATTATTGGTGGAATTCAACGCATTGGTATGGTGGCAGGTACTCTTGTGCCTTTGATGTGTTTGCTATATGTTTTGGCTTCCTTATTTATTCTGTTGGTTAATATTACAGAAATTCCTGGGGCGATCGCTACTATTATCTCTGGTGCTTTTGTTCCTAAAGCTGTAGAGGGTGGTATTATTGGCGTGATTATTCAAGGGTTTCAGCGTTCCGCTTTTTCTAATGAAGCTGGTGTGGGTTCGGCAGCGATAGCTCACTCTGCGGCCAAAACTGATGAACCTATTCGCGAGGGTTTGGTAGCACTGTTGGAGCCATTTATTGATACTATTGTGGTCTGTAATATGACTGCTTTGGTAATTGTGATTACTAAGGTATATAGTGCAGATGAATTTGCTGCTTTGCGCGAATCTAAGAAAGGCGCAGAGTTAACTTCTGCTGCTTTTGGTACTGTTTTGGCATGGTTTCCCATTTTATTAGCGATCGCTGTTTTCTGTTTTGCCTTTTCCACAATGATTTCTTGGAGTTACTACGGCGAACGTTGTTGGGATTATTTGTCTGGTGGTAGAGGGTTGATTATTTACAAAATCTTGTTTTTGGTTGCTGCTTTTGTTGGTTCGGTATCTAACCCTTCTTCAGTAATTGATTTTAGTGATGCGACTCTGATTTCGATGGCTTTTCCTAATATCTTGGGGGGCTATTTTTTATCCGTTCAAGTAGCAAAGGATTTACAAAATTATATGGGTCGTCTCAGTAAAGGAGAGATGGACCTGCTAAGTGGGGAGTAGGGGAGTAGGGAGTAGGGACAAAGAATTGATGAATAAGAGTAGGATAATTGATTTTATTAGGACTTACCCACCTCAACATATTTCTGTCCGAAGCGACCGATAGGGTTTGCGGAGCATTCCGGAACGGAAAACAATCTCAAGTCCTAGTTTTTCGTACCTCATGGGTAAGTCCTGTTTATTTTTGATTTTTGGAGATGTCTAATGTCGTAATAGTCCAGGTAATACCGTTTCAAGGAAGTTAGAGCATCTCTAGACATCTGCAGAAAAGAGGGAACAGGGAACAGGGAACAGGGAACAGGGAAGAATAATTGATAATTTATGGATAAGAATTGATTTTATTTTTAATTTTTGGAGATGTCTTCTGGATAAGAGCGTGATAAAAAAACTTTCTCTTTCTTCTTCTTTCTTCCCTCCTGACTCCTGACTCCTGACTCCTAACTCCTAAGTAATTAAAATTAATATCATACACTAATTCAGTAACGCCAGATAATGAATATATTTTCCAAAAATTCTGTACTTGTGCCCATAGATTTTTCCGATGAATCTGTTGAGGCGATCGATGTAGCTCTAGAATTTGTTCGAGATCCTTCTTATTTATGGATTCTTCATGTATTACCTTGTCTTAATCCTGCTGAACCAGGAGTAAGGTGGCATACTGTAGATGACCAGAGTCGCAAACAGCACACCGAAAAGGTATTTCACGAACGGATTCAAGGTGCTAAATATGAAGGTATTAATTTTCGTGTGGCCATCGGAACTCCTAGCTCAGAAATTTTGGACTATGCTCAGGAAAAAAAAGCAGAGTTGATTGTCATTCCCTCCCAAGGAAATAGTGGTCTTGGTCGATTTTTACTAGGATCGGTTGCTGAACGAATTGTCAGGTATTCTCATTGTCCTGTTTTAGTTCTACGAAATTGATATACTCTCTGGTAGTCAGACAAGGAGATTCTTCTGAAAGCAGGATTCTTGGTTTGCGCTCCGCAAGGGTACGCCAAGATTTAGTCCACTTATAGCAAGGAATGAGTTAGTTAGGACATAGACTAACAATGAACCTTAGACAGGGAAATATTTTTCTCACTATTGCCTGTTACCTGCCATAACATAAAATTGGCTGCTTAAGAGCAAGGCTTTAGACATAATTTTTCGGTAAATTAAAAACCAGATTTTACCTTCAATGAGAAAAATCTGCTTTCTTTAAATTTTAATTTATTATTTATTAACTTTAATTAAGAGGACTAACCTAAATGATTAGTCAGGAGATTACAATAATTATATAGAGTTATCTTTATCAAATAGGGGAGTAGGAAATATGTTAAGAACTCCTACATTTCATGTCAATCAATACCAAACACTATTCCAACATCTCAAGCAAATTATTCTCTATTGGCTGAAATCTTTTTGGAAATTTAGTCTATTTTATGGTAAATATACTGCCTCTCCACCTTGGCAAAAAACTATGAATATTAGCTGATGAAAATTCACTATAGTTTTCAAGGTCAGTTTATTGGCTAGATAGCTAGGTGTTTAGAGCGGTTAAATACCTCGATCACTTTCGATTTTTGGAGTAAACATCAACTCTCCCTTCTAGGAGCTTTCTAGGAGGAGGCTTTATACTCAAATTATCAATCAGCCAGATTATCAATAACCTTAATCATTTTCAGAGCTTTATATTAGGTTCCAAGCTTTCTGTTAAGATTCTATTGGTTAGTATTACAGTTTCTGGGTAAAACAACTAAATACTTTTGATATATGAGATTGGGTATTTTAGGGATACTTATATTTAGATGAACAGGAGCAATTGGTTTGGAGTATTGCTCCTGGAATTAACTATTAATCTTGAAATGCTTTGAGGTTAAAAGCTCTGATGTTTTATTATTTGAGTAACCGTTCTACTAAACTTACCCAAACTTACCCAAAAGCATATGAGCAGCTGTGGAGTTAGCTCCCTGTTTCCATGAGAACCACTGACCGCAGTCTGTAACCTTATTCTTTCCATAGACTTAAAATCGGCGATAACTCCACCTACTCATTTTTTACCCTCATCACCATTAGCAATGAAGCTAAATTTTATTTTTAATAGAAACCTAAAGCTGCTCTAGTGTGACGTCCAACAATTCCATCTGGCCTTAAGCCATGATCGCGTTGGAATGCTTTAACTGCATATTTAGTCTTAGGCCCAAAATAGCCAGTTGCACGATGATGATGAAAATAGCCCATCATTCCTAATTGGTGTTGCAACTTGGATACTTTATGTCCACGACTA
The DNA here is from genome assembly GCF_010692625.1 of Okeania sp. SIO2C2. Classification (NCBI taxonomy): domain Bacteria; kingdom Bacillati; phylum Cyanobacteriota; class Cyanophyceae; order Oscillatoriales; family Microcoleaceae; genus Okeania; species Okeania sp. SIO2C2. The sequence continues at coordinate 55,314 of NZ_JAAHGM010000035.1, read as the reverse complement.
CCATAGCTCAAATAATATCCACGATGACGGCGATGTCCCTTATAAGAAGCATGACGATACTTGGGACGATAATAACCTTTGCCATAATGGCGAGCGTGACCATAACCACTGCAAGGGTTCTTATAGTGACATGCAGCAGCAGAATTAGCAGTCGCGCTAATAGCACCTAGAATAGTAGCAGCTGATAGAAGACTCATCATACCTAATGTAGAGAACTTTTTCCAGTTCACTCCTTCAAAGGTAGGCTCAACTATAGAACTTTCTTCGGCAGTAGCTAGATGGGAATATGCTAGTGTTTCCATAACTCCTCTGATGAGTAATGTTTTACAACTTTTTTTTATAAGTGTCTTACCCACTTGCCTTATAGCGTTTTGGGTTTCTTTTGCAGTGCGACACTCAAAAAAAGGAAATTTAATTTTGGTAGAGCCTTAATTTAGGCTGTTAACAACCAAGGAAATCTGATGATTTCCCTGGTTGCATTACTAAGCTACCATGTTAGGTAGATTATTTATGCAGAATATTCAAAAAAATTTAAAAGTCCACAATTTTCAGATAATTGTGGACCCTTAGGCGATTAAAAACTTAGTAGCAACCACCACCGTAGCCACCATAGCCACCACCGTAACTACTACCGTAGCCACCATAACCACCAGAACGACCATAGCGACTGTAGCCACCATAGCTACCATAGGAACGGCTGTAGGAACGACTCACAACTTTCTTATAATAATGGCCAGAGCTACGACCATAGCTACCATAACCACCAGAACTACCGTAGGCACCATAGCCACCATAACGACCATAGCTACCACCACCGTAATAAGCGGAGGCAGAATCAGCAGTTACATTCATTCCTACAGCTAAAGTAGCAGCAGATAATAAACCCATTGCTCCAACACTAGATAGCTTTTTGAAATCTACACAAGCAGTAAACTCTTTGTTAGTAGAGTCTTCTTCGTTGAAAGCTAAATGGGAAAATGCTAATATTTCCATGAATTCCTCTGTTTGTTTAGTTAAATTAAATGAAATCCCGCATAACAGTTACATCTTGATAAGCCTCTGAAGCTAGGCCATACATAGGACGTAAAAGTTATTTTTGGGGTTTGCTAGATACACTAACCTGGGTATGCCAAAACCCTTGCAAGAAGATTTACGTTGGCATATCTAGAATATCACAAAAAATACATTATTCAAGTCAAATTATCAAAAAACTTAGCTGGCCTCTACACATAACAGAATAAATGGACTTATATGCTAGACCAAATTTGGCCTCAGACTTGACTTAAAATGGTTCTATCATGACTAAACAACTAAAAGCAAGTTTTTTTATAATTAATATAGAAATCTCATATTTTGAAAAACAGTATTAAGTTTGATTTCTTGAAACCTAGATCCAATTATTGGAAGCTCTTACCCTATATCTATGAACATTGGCCTACCATTGTAAAAGCATTAGCTTGTACATTGGCTTTTACAATTTTCTGGCCGATTTTAGCATGGCTATTGGGTGAAATGGCAGGTCATATTGGTAGGGGAGATGTAGGGGCGATCGCTCAACTAGCAGGTCTTGCAGCTATTATTTTCCTGATCAAAGGAACTGTACAGTATGGTCAAGATACTTTCATGGCAAAAGCTGCTTTTACTATTGCCCTAGACTTGCGGAAGGAAGTTTATTCTCACTTACAAAGACTCAATATTAGTTACTTTGAAAAGTCAAAAACAGGAGACCTTTCTTATCGACTTACAGAGGATATTGACCGTACTGGAGAGGTTGTCAATAAATTTTTTCACCAATTTGTTCCTTGTATTTTACAGTTGATAGTTGTGTTGGGTTACATGATTTATCTCAACTGGCAATTAACTGTTGTAACTCTAGTAGTTGCACCGTTAATGGCGTTATTAATAGGTTGGTTCGGAGAATTATTACTTTCTTTTTCCCATCAAAGTCAAAATCGGACTTCTAATTTATCAGCTTTAATAACAGAGGTATTTAGTGGTATTAGAATAGTACAAGCATTTGCTGCTGAGGAATATCAAATTGCTATATTTTCTGTGGAAGCTGAACAAAATCGACAAGCAAAATATATGGCAGAAAAAGTTAAAGCACTCCAGTTTGTAGTAGTGGGTTTTTTAGAGGCAATGAGTGTGGCTTTTTTGTTTTTTTTGGGGGCGTGGCAAATATCTGAAGGAAACTTGTCTGGAGAAGGTTTTATTAGTTATTTAACAGGTGTGGCGTTGTTAATCGATCCGATTTCTTTAACAACGAGTAATTATAGTGAGTTTAAACAAGGAGAAGCATCCTGTGACCGGATTTTTGAACTTTTAAATATTCAACCTCAAGTTACAGAAAAATTAGATGCTATTGCTCTTCCTCCGGTACTGGGAAAGGTAGAATATCAAAATGTATGTTTTTCTTATCAGTCAGAAAAAAAGGTTTTAAAGAATCTAAATTTGTTAGTAAATTCAGGAGAAATAATTGCTTTGGTAGGAGCTTCTGGAGCAGGTAAAACTACACTGGCAAATTTGTTACCTAGATTTTATGATGTTCAGTCAGGGGAAATATTAATTGATGATATAAATATCAAGGATGTTACTCTTACAAGTCTTAGAAGACAAATTGGAATTGTGCCTCAAGAAGTAATTTTATTTTCAGGAACTATCTCACAAAATATTGCTTTTGGTCAGTTAGATTATAATATTGATGCAGTAAAAAAGGCGGCTAAAGTTGCTAATGCTCATCAGTTTATTACTAAGCTTTCAAAAGGTTATCAAACTTGGGTAGGAGAAAGGGGTGTTAATTTATCTGGAGGGCAAAGACAAAGAATAGCGATCGCTCGTGCAATACTAGAAAATCCGAAGATATTAATATTAGATGAAGCTACTTCTTCTCTTGACTCTGAATCTGAATTTTTAGTACAAGAAGCGTTAGAAAGATTGATGCAAGGAAGAACGGTATTTATTATTGCTCATAGACTAGCTACTGTACGTCGTGCTAATCGGATTTTGGTTATGGAAAATGGTGAAATCTTAGAATCAGGAACTCACACAGAATTATTAGAAAAAGGTACGCTTTACGCTCGTTTTTATCAGCAACAGTTTAGTTAATATCTTGTAAGTATTTAGTCGTCAGTCAGTTTCCTTAATCGTAACTTTGCTATTAGTCAAAGTACATCTAGAAACCTTAGATATTTTGGTAGTCCTGTAAATGTAGCGATCTAGGGTAGAGGTGGCGAATAGTGAACAGGGAATAGGGAATAGAAAGTACCTAAATTATTCTTTTCAAAAAGATAGTCTTCCCTTGAATACTTGACTTTTTTGAGGATATTACTATTTATACACCACTACCGATATTCTCAGTAAATGTTTTTTCTTATTCACAAAAAAAAGTTGTATATTTGCTTAAACTTTCCGTTGCCTAACTAACCTAACTCAAACCATTTTTTTTTACCGAAAAATTCAGGTATAAAGCCTCTCCATTCATGGAGAAAAAAACGGTCGTTAGCGTAGCTTCCCGAAGGGTGGGATGGCGTTAGCGTTAGCGTTTGCGCAGCATGACCATAGGAAAGCTCCTCTGTAAGAGGTAGCGGCTCTGTCAAGAGCGGATCTCCTCGCCATATCCATGAGACCAAGAGAAGAAAAAAATCCTTTGATCCAATCCTCTTATATCATGTCCGGTTGAACAGTTATAAATAAATAACGACGGAGGAGGACCGAGTCAGTCCTCAGGAGTCAGGAGGGAAGAAAGAAGAAAGAAGAAGAAGGAAGAAGAAGAACTGGAGTTGAAGGAGAAAGTTTTTTATCACTAATTAGCCGGACATGATATTCTTTATAAGAAGAAATAATTCTAAATTCTAAATTATTAATTCTAAATTCTTGAACACTTCCATCAGTTTGCAGAGAGAATAAAAAGCAAGCATTTTTACAAACAGTTTTGATTGACAAATAAAAACTTTTCCTAACAAAGATTCGCCTTTCCAAAAATTCTATACTTCAGCAAGGGGATAAAAAAATACTCCCTTATTTTAATAAATGTAAACCAATAAACTTCTTTGGTGGCAGTTTTAATCTACTTGCGTTAAATTTAGGTTATAGGGTAGGAGTAAGTATTAGGTCGATGCCTTTTACTTTCAAGTTTAAAGTTAAAAAGCGTTTCGGTCCGGAATGCTCCGCAAACAGATACCTAATTGCGTAAATTTTTAGGATGATAGCTGATAGCTGATAGCTAGTTAAAGCTAATAATACTTAATACTTAGCAATATACTAAGTAATCTGAGTATGTCAATTTATGCAGGAAAAATATATGGGTTTATACCCTTCAATTAATAGGGAAAAATCAAGGAAATAGAGAAATCATAATTACTGTACCAAGGGATAAAAAATCTGGGGAAGCTCTACCAAAAAATATCAGATTAAAATTAGAAGTATCTCAGAAGGAGAAAAATACTATGATGGAAATTATACCTCTAGCAAATCAGAACATCATTGGTCTTAGTATTGATGGCAAAATTGAAATAAGTGACATTGAAAAAATCAAAAATTTAGTTGAGGAAAGATTAAAATCTCAACCTAAATTACGAGTTTATGTTGAAGTTAAAAGTTTTCAAGGAATATCTGTGGAAGCTTTATGGGAAGATTTAAAATTTGCTCTGGGACATCTGAAATATTTTGATAAAAAAGCAGTTGTATGTGACGCAGCTTGGGTAAATAAATTGACTATTGCTGGTAATAAAATTTTTAGCAATATGACTCATATAGAGGTAAAATGTTTTTCTTGGTCAGAAAAAGAACAGGCTTTAGAATGGATAATAACTGACACTCCACAGACTAAAGTCGCGTAGATTATGTTTCCCTTCGTGACATGAAAAACGTCAAAGTTGGGAAGCAAAAATTGTTAAGATAGGGGGATAAATTCACCTGTCTTAATTTTTCATCAGTTTACTGAAAAATTATGCCAAATTTCTTATGCTAAATCTTGTCAAAGTCAGGGTAAGCATTCAGCACTCAGCTATCAGCTATTAATTTATTACTTTTTGAGCAGGAATTAGTATTGATAGATTTAAGGATAATTAAAAGTATTGTAAAAAAACTGACCTTGACGAGGGAAAGTGTATATTCATTATTTATGAAACATCTAAAAGCTGAGTGCTAATAGCTGAATGGTTACAAGTTAGGAATAGAGTGATTGTCAAACAAAAAAATTAGACTAAAATCTGAGTCAGGTATTTAGTAATTTAAATCCTTCTTGAGAGACAGAATATTAAGGGTTAAAAATTTCCCTAGCTTATAGCGCTTTTCACTTTAATTAAATAAATAACTTCTGCTCTCTAATTTCTACCTCTCTCCTTTAAGGAAGAGTATCTTTGGTCTATCTAAATGAAAACTTCTAGAATTCATAATTCTATTTATTCACAGCGAATATAAAAATTAAGGAAACTCTGATAGAGCGACTATATAATTTTAATTAATCTAATTGTAAAAAGACTTACGCAAAATGAATATTTTTACACTATACATTTCCGGAAACTAAATTTTTGCCTAGTAAATTTAAACATTTGAGATTAATTTTCGGAGAGGTCTAGTAGATATAGTACAATCTTGGCAATACTAACGATATATTTTAATAATTACCTCTTCAGTAATAGAAGGATTAGCTAAAAGAAATTTTTTCTTTTTTTCCATGAATCAAGAAGATTTATAGCTTAATTTTTAGGCAAATAAAAAAACTAAAACTTAAAATAAAATACTTGAATGAGGAGAATAAATATCTAAAATTAAAATTAGCTGATTGTGAATCAAAAACTACCTCAAAAAAACGTCACCTGTTGAATTTATTATTTTGAATATGTCTCTTAAAACTGCTGAATCACTAAATTATTCATTTCTCTTAGTTGTGTATATGGTTTGTGCCGATCAGCAAATTCATAACAAGGAATTAAAATATCTTACTGTATTAGAACAACAATGGGAAATTAAACAAGATACTCTTGAAGAAAAGGAGAACATTATTACAAAAAACGAAAATTGTCTATCTTTAAATTATGTAGCTGATAGAGTTCCATCCAGTGAGCAAATGAAGGTAATGGAGCAAATGCTAATAATGGCAGGTATTGATGGTTTTTTTGCTCCTTCAGAATTAGAAATGGTCAAAAAAGTGGCTAAAATTTGGTATTGGAATCTTGATGATAATGGGTTAGAAAAATTAAAGAAACGAGCAGAAAAATCTGTTTCTGAATTCTTTGAATATCAAAATAATAACAATAATAATAGACAGAAAGTGTCTAGAGGTTCTAATTTATCTAAAGAAGTATCATCTGTCGTCCCTGGTTTGTTTAAGGGAAGGGTCGATAGAGAGACTGAATCAAATTTTGTCACAAAAGGAATAGTTAAAAAATGGGAAAATGAACTATTGACAAAACTACTTATTATGATTGGAATTGTATTAAACTAATAGATACTCCCGGACTTTGGACTGGCTATAAAGAACATGATGAGATAACAGAAACAGCTATTGAAAAATCAGATTTATTGGTTTTTTGTATCACAACTGAATTGTTTGATGAATTAACAATAGCTAAATTTAAGGAGTATGCCTATGAAAAACATTATCAATGGAAAATAATTTTAGTTGTGAACAAAATGTCGAGAGAGGTGGGAACATATTCTGAAAAAAAAGAGAACTATAGTCAAAGCCTAAATAAAGCACTTTCTCCCCACAGTCTTAGTGAGTTTCCTGTTTGTTTTATTGATGCTAAAGATTATTGTAAAGGTATTGAAAAAAATAATGAAAATAGGAAAAATAGTAGTAACTTTGATACTTTTAAAAAAGTCGTCAATAATTTTATTGAACGTCGGGGGTCTTTAGCTCATTACGATACACCTGTACGGATTACAATTGAATCTTTAAACCAAGCTAAAACTAATTTGGAGGAACAAAAAAATACTATAGAAACTTTAGCAGAAGCTCTAAAAGAAGAATATAATCGTGCAGAAAAAGAAGTAGAAAAAGAACAAGCAAAACTTGAAAGTGTCAAAGATAAAATAATTCAAGAACAGTCTGCAAAAATTATGGAACAAGGTGAAATGTTACTTGAAGTTTTAACAAATAAGCCTAGTTTGTTAGAGTTCTCAAGAGAACAAAGTAATCTAAAAGTAAGGCAGTATTATGCAGAAACTCAGGCTAAAATTAAGGATGCTTCTCTTAAATCATTTTCTTCATTAAATGATAATCTTAATGAATTGGAAAAGAATCAGTTGTCGCAAGATATTCAAAAATATATACAAGCAAATCAGAATAAAATACCATCTGAGTTAAAGTCTATTCTCAACGGACTGAGACCTTTTGTTATGATAGAAGGTGCAGAAAGTTTAGGTTCTCAAATTCAAAAATGGGTTACTAATGAAAATACAAGAGAGAAACAAGCAAATGCTGCTAGTAAATTAGAAGAAGCTCAAAAAAATTATGATAATTGTCAAAAAATATATCAAGAATATCAAGAAAGACTAATTACTGATGATGCTAATATTGCTTCTCTCGATCTGACAAAAGTTCAATTGGAACAAGAAGTTGAAAAAGCTCAAGAAGAAGTTAAAAAAGCTCAAGAAGAAGTGACAGCTTCTAAATCTTTATTCCTATCAAAAGAGCAAGTTGAAGGGAGTAAGTTACATCAACTCATTGAAAATCTTGATGAGCGAAGTCAGCGTATTGAGGCAGCTCAAATAATTGGAAACTTTGCAGAATTTTTTGGTGGATTATTAATAGGATTTTTTATATTCAATGGATTGGTAAAAAACGTCGAATAAATGAATCAAGAAAATAAAAAAATTGAAAATAAGAGAAGGATTATCGAATTATTTAACAGTATCCAAAAAGATTTAGAATTAGCTATAAATAAACAATTTCAACAGATTAAAGATCAAATTTTTGTTCAGAAAAAAAATCAAGTTAAGGAAAAACGGAAGAAACAAGAAGAACAGCTTAATAAGTGGAATAATAAACTCAACGAGCTTAATAAAATCGAACAAAATTTAACTCAAATTATTAAAGACATAGAAAAAGTAATGGAAACCGACTTAAACGTGACTTAATAGAAAATTACCCGATAATATCTGGTGGGAATGTTCAATTAAATTAGAGAAATATACATCAAGATGGTTGTAAGCATTTCCTCCGGAATGCTGCACAAACAGCGGTCAGCTATTAGCTATCAGCTATTGATTATAGGAGAAGATAAAAGCAATTGATAAATTTGGATAGAGTTAAAACTTACTGTCAAATTACGCAACTTTTAAGCTTATAAGGAATTATTAATTATTTGCTGTTTGCGTAGCATCCCGCAGGGAAGTGCTCACTGCTAAGAGCTGAATGCTTACAGATTGTTCTACTTCACTCAGGGTCATTTCATTCTAGATTTTAGCAATTAATTTATGTCAGCATTCAGCACTAATTTCTAATATAAAAGCAATAAATTAATAGCTGATAGCTGATAGCTGACAGCTGAATGCTTACACATCAAGATGTTGCTCCAATCGCCCACAATACTATAGGCAAAGTTAAAAAAGATAAGAGCGTTGATACTACTACAATCTTAGAAGTTCTTGTCGCATCCCCACCAAATTCATTAACTATTAAAAAAGAAGTTAAAGCACTTGGCATCGCACTTTGTAAGACTAATACTTGTAAATCAAGCATTTCTAAATTCAGAATTTTACCAACTAAATAAGCAACAGATGCTCCTCCTAACAAACGGATTAAACTAGCACTTAAGTCATAAGTACCTGGTTGAAAACGATTCTTAGATATTTGTATTCCCATCAATAATAAAGCAACTGGAATTGCAGCTTCTCTCAAAAGATGTAAACCATCATCAAGTTTTAGAGGTAATTCAATATTAAATGAGTTAAGAATTACACCTAAAATCATGCCCCAAATTATCGGTACTTTAAAAGTAAAAATAATACCAGACCGAAACCCTCCCCCTTTAAGGATAGCAGGCATTGTACTCATCACAATTATATTCCATGATATTAAATAAATTACTGCTCTTTCTAACCCCGCTTCTCCTAATGCAAATAAAGTTACAGGTAACCCCATATTTCCAGAATTAGGTAAAGCTGTAGTCGCCAATAAACTTTTTTGTAGAGACTCCGAAAAACCTAATCTTCTTCCTATTCCCCAAGATATTAAACAGAGTAAAAGATAGGTTAATCCAAAGGCTATAAATATTCCTATTGCTGACTCAATACTAAGAGTAGTCCGATACATTATATCGGTTAATAATGCCGGAAATAAAACATACAAAGCCAGTTTGGAAAGTGTCGGTTCATCAATGGAAAAATTTTTGCCAAATATAAAACCAATTAAAACTATACACCCTACTGGAAAAACAGCAGATACAACCGAAAAGAAAAGCTCAATCATAGTATAATACTAATTTATAACAATCAGGAATGAGATGAGAGAAAAAACTGTATGGGTTTGGTCTCTAAAATCCCTTCTTTGCTCTGGTTTGGAGACCAAACCTCGTTAGATAAAATATTACAATTCAAAAACTCTAAATAAACTCTGAAACTCTTACTAATTTACTATTGCCTCTAAACCTATTTCCAAGCATTGGCAAGATTTTTGAAACGAATAAAAGAGGATTTATATATTGATTTACTATAGGAATAAATCACAAATTAAGATGTAACTTACTTTTGTGAATTTCGTATAAATAAATCATTTTACAAAGTTATTTTCCAGATATTTCTTCGTTCTGAATTTCTCTCGCTACTTTTTGCGCTTCACTAAAAACTCTCATTAAGTTTCCACCCCAAATTTTTTGAATATCCTCTTCAGTATATCCCCGTGCTACTAATTCTTTTGTAATATTTGGCATTTCTGAAACATCATTCATTCCTCTAACTCCACCACCGCCATCTAAATCTGAACCAATGCCAACATGATTGATACCCATAACTTTTACCATATAATCTATATGGTCTACTACATCAGCAACAGTGGGTTTATTTTTAGGATATTTCTGATTAATTTGGTGATATTTTTCTTGGAATGCTTCTATTTCTGCTTGGTTTAGTTTTCCCTTTCTAAAGGCAGTTATTTCTTTTTTAATTGTTTTCATTGCTTTTTTTCTTTCTGCTGTCTGGGGTAGTTTTTTTACATAGGTATCAAAAATACAAACTTGTACTACCCCACCATTATCTTTAACAGCTTTTAACATTTCATCACTCATATTTCGAGGATGATTTTCTAGTGACCTAGCACTAGAATGAGATGCGATGACTGGTGCTTTTGTTAACTTAATTACATCCCAAAATGTATCATCATGGACGTGAGAAATATCGACCATGATACCCAAACTATTCATTTCTTTGACAACTTTTTCTCCCAGGTCACTTAACCCATTCCATTCTTGTTTTTTATCAGTAGAAGAATCTGCTAGTTCGTTGTTTCTGGAATGAGTGATTGTTATATATCTAATACCTTGGTCGTAGAAAAATTTAACATTACTAATATCTTTACCAATTGGATAGCCATTTTCCATTCCTATAAATATTGCCATTTTTCCCATTTTATCCAACCGTTCAGCATCCTCTGGATTTAAGGCAATTTCAACTTTTTCCGAATTTTCTTCTGCCATCTTTTTTGTTATTTCAATCATTTTGATTGCTTCAGCTTTTGCCTGATCGTGTCCTTGCTGGTTTCGCTCTTTTTGAAAAGTAAATATTGACATAAATACAGCATCTAACCCACCTTCTTCCATCCGCACAATATCCCATTGACCACTGTCTAATTCTCCTGGTTGATGTCTGATATTGGGTTGAAAATCAGGATATCTAAATTGACGATAAGGCCAATCAATATGACCATCAATTGTTAAAACTTTTTCATGTATTTCTTCAGGAGTTAATGCTTTTTGTTGCTGCTCTTGAGTTACTTCAGGAGATGGTGGTAATTTTTTGTTAGAGACTCTACATCCATTGACTGTTAAAGAAAGTAAAACTATTGACAATGATAAGACTTGATTTTTTGATAAATTCATCTAGATTACACCTCAAAATTAGCATCACAAAAAGGTAGACTTCAATAATTAATAATTAATAATTACAGTGGATTCCATCTTGGTGAGGTACACCGATAACGGTCAATATACCTGCACTGTAGGTATTTTATCGCTAATATCTGTACTTCAGATTAATGGAAAATCAAAATATAGCACAGTTGTTGGTAATTAGTATTAGAGACTGGGGAAAAATCCTAAAATATAAAGTAGTTTTCATGCTCAAGCAAAATGATTGATAAATAGTATAAGAAGAAAGAATTAAAAGAATTCCGTTGGGGTCAAATCCCTAACCGAATGTAAGTCACTTTAATTTGTGGGAAATTTTAACTCTTGCTCCCCATAAAACTGCTTAAGAAAGAGGCACTTTTACTCTAAAAATTTAGTCAAATTTTTTTCCTTTTCCCCCTTCCTTATAGTTAAATAAAAAAGTAAGCATTTCCTGCGGAATTCTGCGCAAACAACTTTTAGTTATTAGACATTAGCTTATTGCCAGATAAATATGAATCAATATTGCGAGACTGAGGGATAATTAAAAATATTAGTAAAAGCAGATTAGTTTAACCTACTCTATTTACCGAAAAAATTATACCTTTTTTAAGGAAAAAGAAAAATTTTCAAGAATTATATGGCTAACACCTATTAATTTTTCATTTTTATTACTCATTGCTAATAGCGGTCAGCTTTTAGCTGTTTCATAAATAATGAATATACACTTTCTAGGTCAAAGTCAGTTTTTTCCAATACTTTTAATTTTCCTTAAATATATTAATACTAATTCCTGCTGATCAGGCAATAAATTAATAGCTAATAGCTGATAGCTCACCTCTAACGTAAGAATTCAAGTGGGAGATTGAGAAAATTATCAAAATATTTACTATCTAGAGTTAGAGAGAAGTTTCAAAGTATTTATCGACTATTCTGAATCTAAGCTCCCTATTCTTAAACAGAGTTGTTAATTAGGGCTTGCTGATTAAATATAAAAGCATTGACAGATAAAGGTTTTAGCCTTAATAGGGGCGAAAAAAAGTGCAAATTTTTAAGCTTGAGCGACCAAAAAGCTAGGATTTTGGGCAGAATAATTGGAGAAAAATCAAGGGATAAAATATCAGACTACCTACTCTAAATTCCCTGTGACTCCTGAAGACTGACTCAGTCCTCCTATCTCTACCAAAAGACTTTTTGAGCAAACTCTAATTATAAAGATTCTGTTACTGTAATTTTCTCAAGTTTTATCTTTTCAGCTTTATAATAATAGCTAGATTAATATATTTTCTTGAACTGCCAGAGTCAAGGTAGTACTTTAAAAGCTTTATATTAATAAATTGAGATACTTATCTGGAAGACAAAAAGGAAAAGTAGACAACGAAGAAAATTTAATGGTTTATTCCTCAACTTTAAATTTTCACAGCAATAGTAACTCCAACAACTCTCAAACAACAAAAAATATGAATTTTGGTAAATGGTTAGGCTTTTTTAGTTTGCTTATTTCCCTATATATCCTTTGGGAAATTAGACAACTTGTACTATTAATATTTGCTGCAATAGTTTTAGCAACTGCCTTGAATAGATTAGTACAGAAATTTTATAGATGGGGAATTAAAAGAAACTTAGCTGTAATTGCTACTTTAAGTTTAGCCACATTAATTATGCTTCTATTTTTGTTGCTAGTTGTACCGCCTTTTATTACCCAGTTTGAAAAATTAGTTGCCTTGATACCTGATGTATTTACAGAAGTTCGCTCTCAACTTGTGCAGTTATATCGACAAAGACCCGATTTATTTCCAGCACCACCCACTGCTACTGATATGCTAGTACAAACACAAACATTCGGTACTCAGTTATTTAGCAACTTTTTTAAGATTTTTTCTAATACTTTTATAGTATTCTTGCAGGTACTTTTCGTATTTGTATTAACAATAATGTTTTTAGTTAATACTCAAGCTTATCGAAGAGTAGGATTACTTTTATTTCCTTCTTTTTATCGGCGACGTGCAGATGAAATTCTATCAAAGTGCGAGGTAGCTTTAGGCAATTGGTTTGGTGGAATAGTAATTAACTCTCTTTTTGTGGCGACCTGCAGTGGTATTGGTTTATTAATATTACAAATTGATTTAGTTCTGACTCATGCTTTACTGGCAGGTTTACTCAATTTTATTCCTAATATTGGTCCGACTATGAGTGTAGTTTTTCCCATAATGATTGCTCTTTTAGATGCTCCTTGGAAAATAGCTGCGGTAGGAATTTTATATATTATTATTCAGAATCTTGAAAGTTACTGGTTAAGTCCAACTGTTATGGCAAAACAAGTCTCACTTTTACCTGCTGTTACTCTAGCATCTCAAATTTTCTTCACTACATTTTTTGGAATTTTAGGTCTAATTTTAGCTTTACCTTTAACAGTAGTAGCTAAAACTTGGATAGAGGAAACATTATTTAAAGATATTTTAGACCCTTGGCAAAATTCTTTATCCGCTGAGACAATTTCCACAGTTGATAATTAATATTTTTCTACTACATTTATTGCTCTTAAATAATTCAAGATATCGACTTTTTTAATCTTACCGAAAAATCGTGGTCTAAAGCTTCCCCTTTTAAGGGGATAAAAAAAGAAAATTCCGTATTTTCTTGCCTCCTTATTGCAGAGGTACTGATAACTGATAACTGATAACTGAAATAACTTATCCTAAGCATTTAGCTATTAGCAGTTAGCTCTGATATTTTTAACGAATGAAGCAAGCATTCGCTTAAGCTCTACTACATTTTCAACCAGAGAATTTAAGCACAAGAACGACGAGTTTTAGTTGTTAATTAAAGGTAATGAAGCTGATAGCTGACCGCTGTTTGTGCAGCATTCCGCAGGAAATGCTTACTACTCATCTTCTGGTTTTAGAGATCGTACAGTTTCTTGAATTGACCCTATAACAAATCCCATAATTGCACCTACTGTTGCATAAGTACGAGGTGCTTTTGCACTGCTATAACCTTTATCTACTTTCGTAAAATTACAACATTGATAACGACTTTTACTCATCTCGGCAGCAGCTAATCCAATTACTGAACCTATCAAAGCCATCATCAAGCCAGAAAATATTACTAGCTTTAAATTAATTGTTTTTTCTTCCATTACTAATTAACCTCCATAATTTTAATTTAAATTGTTGATATATTATATAGTGTTTTTATTTGATATATAATATCATGTCCGGATAATTAGCGATCGAAAACTTTCTCCTTTTCCTACTGTTTCTTCTTCTTTCTTCCCTCGTGACTGCCTGACTCGTGACTCCTGACTCCTCCCTCGTTTATTTATAAGTATTCAACCGGACATGATATAGATATAGATTGAGGTTTTTGCTTTTTTTCTAAGAAAAAACTTGCTGAATTTAGTACATTAATATCCTTATTTTTGCTACTTTTAATGCTATTTTCCCTCCTTTACTATTCCCTCCATACCTTTTTCATAGTACTTGGTTTCAACATCCCAGATAAAGACGGCATATCATAGTATTTTTATTTGATACTAAATCCGGCGATCGACAGAAGCAATATTTATGAAGGTAAGGAAAAAGGATTAGAGAGGAAGGGCGAAAAACGTGATGCATGATAACCAGATTTGGTATGAGATGTAAATCTATATTGAAGTTTTTTATCAGAAAAAAATTGCTGAATTTAGTACCTTATATCCTTGTGTTTTCTACTATTTAATGCTGTTTTCCCCCCTTGACCAAAAAATAAGGTCTTAAGTCCCCCCTTTTTAGAACATAAAAAAAAGAATTCCGTATTTTCTTGCCTCCCTATTACAGGAGGTACTGATAACTGAAGTGACTATTCCCTACTCCCTTTTTCATCACACTTGTTCTACACATTCCATATAAAAACGCTATACTTTTTTTCTAGCATAATTTCGACTATTTTCAAATATTAAAAGTCAAAAAATTCATCAAAATTCAATCAATGTTACAGGCATTAAGGCGAGCTAAAAAGTATACTGCTAGTTTAGCTCCATAAGGAGAGTCCCACCAAGCAACAGGAAAACAACCTTTAGGTGCTTCTAGGCTAAAGTTTAGTTTTTCATAAGGTACTGATTTATTATTTGATAACAATCCAAGTTTTTCACAGGTCATATTCAAAACTTTCATATCTATTTGAGAAATATCATAAGTTCCTCCCATATTTTCATAAATTTTCTTTTGTATACTAAAGCCAAAATGACCTTTACTATAATTAGTCCAAAGCTCGTCGATTAAATTTATTACACTACATGGAAATTTGATAACATCGTCAGGAGTCAGTTTTTCTTTATCAGTTTGACCAGATATTTCTAACATGACTTTTGCAGTTTCTTGGTCTGCTTCTTTCCATTTTCCTGCGGATAGTAAATCTCTCAATTTGCCATAGCGGTAAATATCAGAAATTAACATTAGTGCTTGGTCTAATTTTTCTTCTAGTCGAGCCACTCTTTCTGATAATTCTAACTCCCTTGAATTTTGTTGTGATGAGAAAGATTCATCAGAGGAAATAGTAGATGTATTTATCTCTTTATATTCTATTTCGTTAGACATAATTACTCCAAAAATTTTGCTCTAAACTATTTTTTTAGTATGTAGTAGTTCCTGGTTAGGGAAAAGTGGTAATAGTTTCTGACTTTATGATTTACAGTGTTGAGTTTCTGACAAATTCTGTACAGATTTTTATAGTTGATTCTGCTCTAGAATTGATTTACTAATTACTTCACTAATAACTAAATTGCCTTCAGGACTTAAATGAATATGGTCTCGATATAAACTATCTGGTTCTGAGATAGATTTAAAGATAGGTCGTAAATCTAGATATAAAATATTCTCTGCCTGAGTAAATTTTTCTAAACGTTTACGAGTTTTAATTTCATAATCGCGGGGTCCAGGTTCACCTACTTCCCGTAGTAAAGGAGTCATTGCTAGAATGAATTTCGCATTGTTTTGATTAGCCAATTCATAAATTTTTTTAATTGCTACTAAATTAAAACCAACCCGGTCGCCTTCTTCTTTAATTTCAGGAACTTTTGGAGCCTTAAAAAAATAACGATTTATCAATTCTGCAATAGCTGAAGGAGGTTTTTTATCTGGATAATTCCGGTCTACTCCTACCACTGATGAACTAGGTGCTTTGGCAAATAAATCATCGGTATTAATTAGTAATATTACTATTTGAGAATTAAACAAACCGAACTTTTCTAAATAAGCCAATTCATTTCTCGGACCCCAAGAATTAGCTGAAGCATTAAGAACTTCAACAATTTTATCTTTACCTAATTTTTCACTTAAAGAATTCTCTATAATTGCGGAAACTGTGTTATTTTGGTCAGTCCACCAATTACCATTAGCTACAGAATCTCCTACGAGAAATATTCTCAATGTATTATTTTCTTTTGACTCTTCTATTGGTTTTGACCGCATAGAATACTGATTGATTTTGATGCGATTTCCAAAGCGACTAACATTTTGATTTGGTGTTAAGAGATAACCAATTTGATTATCTGCAATATAAGTTAGAGGATTACCAAAACCCACTATAACTCGGAGTCCTATTTCCAAGATCCCCAATAACCCAAGTATAAGTGCTGAAATTATAAGTAGAATTTTCACTAATCTAAATTAAATTAATTAATCAATTTGATTTTCAATGATTTAGTCTGTAGTCTTGAGGCTAATAAATATTTTTTTTAAAGAGCTAATTTATCAAGTGAGTTTAAACCTATTTCTAGTAAGGTTTGTAGAAAATTATGCCTTTGGAGGCATATTATAGTGCAAAATCCTTACACTGTAAAGCATTTATCCTCTTAATATTTACCAGATAAATCAGAGCTGATAAATTACATACATTATTATTTACTAATTATAAATATTTTAACTCAATAAATAATGAATAAAATCAAGTAAAAATTGCTGAAATTCCTGCTAAAAAAATATCCTATAAGTTCCAAAATCCACAAAAATTACAACTAAAATTAAATTTATTATGGATATAGAAATCACCGAATCAGATGTGAGAATTTAGATATTCCTTAAAAGGATACAATATAGCATTTATCTTATTCTTATGTATTCATTTTTTTCTTCTTCTCTGCTCCCATAACCGGTGTTCCCTGTTCCCTAAAAGTATTCAATATCTCACCACTTAAATCATATTGCTATATCTATCTTTCCCATATTGAATAAATTATAGCTCACAATGCCTCATCAAAATAACCCTCAAATCTAAGCATTTAATTTATTAATACTCTCATAGCTAAATCACAGATTATAGCGGGAGTCATCTTAGCAATTTTTGACTGTTGATAGTATTTAATAATATTTAAAGTATAAACATCATTAATACTAAAAAATCATACATAAAAATCAAATTTTTATGGTACTTATGCAAAAAAACTATATTGCCAGATTATTCATAATGTTAACAACTGAAAAATTCGTAAATTCTCTTTAAGTTAGTAAGTGGACATAAATAAACGCTAAAACAAAGAATCTGAAAATGAAGCGAGAAGGCACATTTTTATCTGATTTTCACCCTAACCCCCAGCCCCTAAAACCTATCCTCTAAGTTCTGTAAAATTAGCCTACCAAACCACCCTACAAATACTTATACATACCTTCCAGAGATACCATTGCAGATAAAGCTTTAAAATGATGATGACCAAAAATTGACAATATAGTAGCAGAGTCTAGATAATAGATATATCCTAGGCCATAATTTCTCATGTAAATTCTGTTATGTTATTGCCAAATAACCGTGGTTTCAGGTAAACCCGTGGACTTAAAGCAAATATTTAAAACCAGACATCCAATCATTGGGGTAGTACATTTACAGCCTCTGCCAACCTCACCCCGTTGGGGAGGCGACCTCCAAGCTATTATTAGTAGAGCAGAAAGAGAAGCCACAGCCCTTGCATCAGGTGGTGTAGATGGCATTATCGTAGAAAACTTTTTTGATGCTCCTTTTGTCAAAGACCAAGTTGACCCGGCCGTAGTTAGTGCCATGACATTATTAGTACAAAAGATTATGAACTTGGTTTCCCTACCAATTGGAATCAACGTTTTGCGTAATGATGGCCAAAGTGCGATGGCGATCGCCTCCTGTGTGCAGGCCCAATTTATTCGTGTTAATGTCCTAACCGGAGTTATGTCTACGGATCAAGGGTTAATTGAAGGAAAAGCACATCAACTTTTACGCTATCGTCGAGAATTGGGTAGTGATGTCAAAATCTTTGCAGATGTTCTAGTCAAACACGCCCAACCATTGGGTGAACCCAATTTAACTACAGTTGTCCAAGAAACAATTGAACGTGGTCTAGCTGATGGAATAATTCTCTCCGGTTGGACTACTGGAAGTCCCCCTACCTTGGAAGATTTAAAATTAGCTAGTGCAGCAGCATCAGATACACCTATATTTATCGGCAGTGGCGCTAACTGGAACAATATTTCTACCTTGATGCCAGCTGTAGATGGTGTTATTGTATCTAGCTCGCTGAAGCGACATGGTCAAATAGACCAACCGATAGATCCTATTCGCGTGAGTCAGTTTGTGGAAGCTACTCAGCGAAGTTTATCGAATCAGAGACAAGATAATGAAAATTGGCAAAAAGAAACTAAAAATTGGCCTTCTCCTCTAAAAAATTAGGAATCAAAAATATAAATGTAAATTATGGTTCACCGAAACTCTAACCTATGGATTAAAGCAGTGGTCAAGTGAAGTTATGGTGGCGATCGCCACCATAAGTGTACTAAAGAGTCTATGGCACTATAGTCAAATTATCAGTCATCTGTTACAAATTATCAGTTAAAAGTTAATATTTTTAACTTTGTGCCTTTGTGTGGGTGACAAGAGAAGGAGCGACAACATTAGCCACATCATATACTTGATGATTTATTAAATATGTACCACAATAGTTGGCCTTAATGATCATGATTCAGAAGTCTTAATTAGTCTCTATACTGAAATATTTGGTATGCTCAACCTATGGAGTTTTTTGACCTATATTTATATTTATATTTAATGATGATAAAGATTTACCTTTTGCCGTGAATCTAGACACTAATAAAATGTTCCGACTTAATGTAGTTAAGACGTAGATATTAATGTTGGGATTAGCAATTAAAATTGTGGTTTATAGAAATTATCTAATCTGGATAGCTACTATTAAAATTAGTGAAGTTATATATTTTTAATGTATCGCTTCTACATTCTTTTTAGGTAATCTATTCATCTGAATATTATCTAATTAGTTAAGCTGTAGATCTATTTTTTTTCTATAAATAGAATTACTATTGGTATAGTAGCTTTAATTATAACATGAGGAATTTATATTAATACCAATTCTATTTAAGGCTGCACATAATTATGAATTTATTAATTTTTCATTATTTATTTGTAGTTAACTGTGATTCAACTTTTATTCTATAGTAACTTTTTATTAATTTGGTATTAAACAGGGCAATGGTTTGAGTAACTCTAGTTACATAGACACTCATAAAAGTTAAGTATAATGTCAATTCATATAAAATTTATAAAACTATTTTGAAAGTAATAAATATGAAGTTGCAGATATAAAATTAGCTCGTCCTCACTTAAAAGAAGAATGGCAGAGATCTACAGAATTTCTACAGTCAGTTATTAATGCAATTCCTGACCCTATATTTGTCAAGGATAAATATCATCGTCGCATTGTTTTGAATGAAGCTTATGGTAAATTTCTCGGTTATTCTGTAGACGATCTACTCATCAAAACAGATTACGAATTATTTGCTCAAAATGAAGCTAATATATTTTGGTAACAAGATGAGTTAGTATTTCAAACTAATCAACAGCAAGAAAATGAAGAATATTTGACAGATTACCGTGGAATTACTCACATAGTTGCTACGAAAAGAACTCTTCATCAAGATGCCACAGGAAATCTATTTTTAGTAGGAGTAATTAGGGCTTGCTGATTAAATCTAAAAGCATTGACATATAAAGACTAAAGAATTTTTGGAGTCGAATTGCAGTGCAAATTTTTCACCTCTTTATGCTCATGCATGGAGCGTATTTTAGGCGCATAGTTGGGCAGAAAAATCATTCTTACAAAACGCCCGCTCCTACCTCCTATAAATTCCAATTTCTCCTGTCTCCTGTCTCCTGTCTCCTGTCTCCTGTCTCCTGTCTCCTGTCTCCTACCCCTACCCTACCACTCATACTTTTTCAGCAAACCCTAATTAGAGATATTACCGAATGAAAAAAAATGGAGGAAAACCTGAAGGAAACAGCAACAAGACTAAAGATTGATAATGATCAACTAAAGCTTTTAGGAGATTCTTTACATCATCAAGCTAATCACGATCCCCTCAGAGGATTACCTAATCGTAAGCAATTTTATGAGGGTTTAAGTCAAGCTATTGAGTGGGCAAATGTGAATGAATAAATGGTTGGTCTACTATTTCTAGACCTCAACGGATTTAAAGCTGTTAATGATACCCTGGGTCATAATATAGGAGACTTATTATTAAAATTAGTAGCACAAAGATTGTCAGGGTGCTTAAGAGGAAGTGATACAGTTTCCCGACTTGGAGGTGATGAGTTTACTGTGATTTTACCAGGTATTCCAGGACAAATAGGAGCTTCCAGAGTGGCTGACAAAATTCGCAACACAATTAATCAAACTTTTAAATTAGAAGACCATATTGTACCAGTGGGAACCAGTATTGGTATTAATTACTATAGCTCTAATCAGACTTACACAGATGTTGATACCTATTTTTTAAAATCATCTATATCTTGCAAAATATACACCAGACAATAATGGTACATCTGGAGACAGTAAAAAAGGTGGAGGGGCGTTCTAAGAGCTTATTTGTAAACCTAGCTAAAATCCTTATGTAATCTAACTATCAGGGATTTAGGTATATTGGGCTATAAATCCCAAAACCCTTGTATTCCAAGGAATTCAGCCTCTTAATATTTACTTGATAAATCAGCTCTAATATTACCTCTTTTTCATTTAAATACTAAATAGCTATCTATAGGGTTAATCTACTATGTTTATTTCTGGTCGTGATTAAAACTTTAGGGTTAATTAAGTTTAATAATTCATGTCGTAATTTTTTCAATTTATCTCTAAAACGCATCGATAATATCAGTTAGTCTGAAAACAATAAATTTAAGAACTAATCGCTGAGGTTAATAAGTATATCAGGCATTTTATCAAAACTAATATTAGTTTACCGAATAATTAATAATTTCAGCTTTGAAGTCTATCCTTTTAAAGGATAAGGAGAAAAGTCATTGATATTTCTTTTTAAGAAGAGATAACTGTTAATTGTTAATTATTAATTGTTGAATGTGAAAACTAAACTCTAGAAACTTGAAGCAATTGACATACTCCTGATGTTACCCATAGCTCAACTCCTTGGGGTTCTTCAATTAGCATTTGGAATCGCTGTTTGTATAGCAGATGATCAGCGAACCCTGTGTTTTTATTATAAGCATGATTATCTATCCTATCTACTTCAGTAATGATTGTGCTGTATAATTTTAGGACATTATGTATCACCTTCAACTTAATAAGAAGCTTAAATTAGATATAAATTCACCTAATTTAAACTTCTTTTATTTCGCAACACCGACACAAGTAGAATAAATACGGTTTTAACCCGTAGAGTTTCTAATACTTAACTTCAACAATCAATTGGTAATTTCCAATATTTAATCAAGTACTCAAGTATTACATAGCAACATTGAAAATTGACTAATGTTTGAGAGTTTAGTCTATGCTAATCTTAGTCGTATGAACCAGTATTCAATCTGAAGTCACCTTCATTATATACATCAGCAGTTTGAGTCACTGTAAAATTTTCAAGGTTAGCTTCTAAAAGCTTTTTCTGTCTTTCAGTTAGATCGGGAATTTCTAGTACATCCTCTACTTTTTTGTAAGGAGCATTATCTACTATCTTCGCAGCTATAGTTGGGAACATTCCCCGGTATTTCCGAAAGCTTCGTAAAGGACTATTGTTAAGGTCGAGCTTCTCTCCAATCTCTCCTAATTTTCTGTCTGCCTTGTTAACCCTTCCAGATTCTACTGCTAGAATTGACGTTGAAGGCCATACAGTTAAACTTAAGTTACCTGCATAAGCTTGATGGTATGGCATTAATCCTACACAACCTAGACATAACCCTAATATTGCTAGCAGTAAGCCTATTTGTTTCATTATTCTATTTCTCCTCATCTTTATTGATATACACAGTTTTTTAAGTACCTAACGGTAAAAATTAAACTGTTTAAATTTCTACAGTTTACTTAATTGTTAGTGGGTTAATCAAGTAACGACTGCATGATACAGTTTACTATTCTCCAGACTCAGAAAGTCTATGAAAATAATTTTTCTACTTGTCGGTTTCCACTGCTTAAACGTCTCGCAAATTATCTCTTCCTTCCTCTAATCCTATAGAAACTTTGGGAGATATATTTTTGTCCAACAAGACAAATTTAGTCATAGACTATTAAGCCATATTCACTATACCCTATCAGGTTCTACGGCTTAAACTAACCTTTTTTTTGACACTCCCGCCGTTAAATCAAAGATGATAACGGGGTATTCTTGTTTTGCTGACGCAACGCTACGCGTTTAATGTCGCGGAGCGAAACACAGATTCTCGGACTAGGTAACAAATCAAACAAGTTGAGTGGTACTCCCGCTACTACCATCTCCACAAACTTTCTTGCTCCGTCTTTACGCATCAGAAACCGTTGACTCGCAGGCGGTGCGCTTTTCTTTGACAGTGCACCCTACAGTTATTAACCCTCTATTTTCAATTACTTTTGCAGCAGCTAAATCACCATTGTTATAGAAGGTTGAGTGTACCATACAGCTACTTTTGCTTTTTCCCTCAGTTATCTTATCATGCTGTATTGAAGTTAATTCCAAGCCTTTTGATGTTAACGATCAGCTGATATGTCCCATCGTCAGAAGTCTCATGGGATATTAAACTATAGCAATGTGCGCTGGCATATTTACAAATCACAGGAGGTGTCCAATAGCTAAAAGTCTTATATTATCAGCCTTTTATTCCCCCTTCCGGAGCTGTTGCTTTCCGGAGCTGTTGCCTGCGCACAGCGCTATACAAAGTTTTTTCTTGAGTTTATACACTTGGCACATCTACAATCTAAGCTTTT
This sequence comes from Okeania sp. SIO2C2, assembly GCF_010692625.1. Lineage (NCBI taxonomy): Bacteria > Bacillati > Cyanobacteriota > Cyanophyceae > Oscillatoriales > Microcoleaceae > Okeania > Okeania sp. SIO2C2. Next base: position 32,067 of record NZ_JAAHGM010000035.1, on the reverse strand, counting down.
GCTTGACAGATCGTAACTATATGGATTGAAAAACCATGTAGTTATGATCTGTAAAAAGTTATAGTTGATTTGATCTAAAACAAATTTTGATTTTTTGCAGAGAACAATTTTTTGCCCAAAAAAGTATTGAGATTATTAAAAGTACCACCATAAGTAATAGTTGAACTATCATAGCCTTTCAGATTTACTTGATACTGCTTAAATATTTGATGCACATTTTCTAAATCGCAAATATACTGATAAGTACCTTCTCCCAAAGCAATATCCATACCAATTTCTTTAGTAGATGATTCTAGGCGAAATGCTGCATTTACAGTATCTCCCAAAGCAGTATAGTCCGAGCGTTCACTACTACCAGCATTACTCACCATTGCATAACCTGTATTTATTCCTGCTCCTACTCTTAAAGGAAACGGTAAAGGGTAGATTTTACTTAGTTCTCTTGTTACTTCATATAAATCTTTGAGAGCTTGAAAAATACGAATCATTTCTGCACTACTAACTCCCTCAGCTCCATGAAACCAAACAGCCATAATCGCATCACCAATATATTTATCCACCCAACTTCCATTCTTCCTGATAATATCCCCTGCCTGCCGAAACCAACTACCAATAACTTCAGACAATACTCTCTCGTCCAGTTTTCTAGTCAGTACTGTAAAATCTCGGATATCCATTACCATCACTGATATTAGGCGACGAACATGCAAGGTAGCTGTAAAATCTTGAGAATCACCATCTATACCCGACTGTTTGTCCAGACCTAGTAATGGACAATTAAATTCTAGTTCTGTTTGACCAAATACTAAGCGATCAGAATCCTTTAAAATTACAGGAATACTCACACGACGACTATTTACAAAAGAACCATTACGACTGCCTAAGTCAATCAGATAAAAATCTCCTTTGTCCATCTGTTGTATCATGGCATGGTTGCGGGATATCCATCTATCAGTCAGGACAAAAGTGTTATCTCTACCTCTACCAATAGTCCAACAATTATTTCCTACTAGAGGTAGGTAGCGATCGCCTGCTTCGGTACGAAGGATCATATGAGGAGGTTGCAAAGTCACGACAGTGGCACTCATGGTAACACAAGCTCTAAACTTGTGTGAATTCTCTTTTGGTCAGCATTAATATATCACTAATCAACTGATTGCCCCTAAAATAGCATAGGTTTCTAGAGGATTATTACCAATTTCTTCTTCTATTGCACCCCCTCTGACTATATTACTTAGTATTAGGCTAAACAAGCAGCTAATAGAAATAGACTGTCCACTAAAATTGTACTTAATACTGCTGCTCCAAAGGTCCAAAAGTATAACTTGTTTGATTGCAAAGGTACAAGACCAAAAAGCAATAGAATTCCCACCAAAACAAATATCCAAATTATTCCCCAGGAAGTACATACTTGAGTTAAAGCATCTTGGAATACTTCTAAGGCCATATCTGGTTCAACTATCATTAATCGTCGCCAATAAGGAATAAGACCAGTTATGTAGAAGTATCCATCTGTAACTGCTGTACCTAGTAGAGAACCAAGGTAAAAACAGTTACCTATCATTTCTCTTTTGTGCGCCAAACACCATAAAGCAAAAGGTACACATATCGCCTCAACTGGTAAATGGAGGAGTGGTTCCTGTCGTAGCCAACCCCAGTATATTGAGCCTGTGAACCAACTCCAAGTAAATCCTAATAATAAATCGCCCCAGATATGGGTATGTCTATCTTTTAGTAGTTTTAAACTTAGCCATAACCAAAACCCTGTCATCGCCAAACTTAACCAAGGTAGTTGACGTACCATTGGAGCTTGAAAAAAGACTGGCACTGACACTAGAAATATGGCAGCACAAAACACAGCCCATTTTTGGCTGATTCTAATTTTTTCAGCAACGCCGAAAAATAAATTTGTCCCCAATTTTTCTGGGTAAAGCATTGTGACTCTAGCAAACAAAGTATTATTCAACAAGATATTTTTAATATTTTTTACTTAAGTTTATCTAATTTAACATATCACATTTATTATCCCCTCCAGGGGCATCTTTGATAATAATAGGTATTTTATCCCCTCCTAGGGGATTTTTTAGGAAGAGTTAATAATAAACAAAAATCCTATGAAATAAAGAGTTTTCACTCCTCAAAACTCAAAAAAGTGGTGATACTTCTGATGCTATAATCGATTAATAGTTCTACTTAAAACCCTACTTAATGAAATTCTTATTTGCTGTTATTGTCAGCGCCCTAATTTTTATATCTTTAGACGACAAAGTAGGCCAATCATTGCCTTTGGACCCAGTTTCCACCTCTGAGCAGCTATCACAAATGAATATTTTTCAAGCAGTTATTCTAGGGATGGTACAAGGGTTAACAGAATTTTTACCCATTAGTAGTACGGCTCACCTCAAAATTGTTCCTGTTGCCCTGGGTTGGGGAGACCCTGGTGTGGCTTTTACTGCCGTTATTCAATTAGGTAGTATTGTTTCGGTTGTCTGGTATTTCTGGAATGACTTGACAAAAATCACGACAGGTGCATACAAATCTCTAGTCACATCAGATTACCAGTCCCCTGATTTCAAAATGGCATTGGGCATTGCTCTGGGAACCTTGCCAATAGTAATTTTCGGGTTATTGATCAAAATATTTATTCCAGATTTTGATAACTCTCCGTTGCGCAGCACAGTAGCGATCGCTATTGCTTCAATAGTTATGGCTTTATTATTAGGAATAGCAGAGAGAATTGGCAGCCGAAAACGTAATTTTGAACAACTAGATATTAAAGATGGCATACTGATGGGATTAGCTCAAGCATTAGCATTAGTCCCCGGAGTATCTCGTTCTGGCTCAACTATTACAGGTGGCCTATTTATGGGGTTAGAAAGGGCTACAGCAGCTAAATTTTCTTTTTTATTGGGTCTTCCAGCGATTACTTTAGCAGGTTTGGTTGAACTTAAGACTTTATTGGATGAGGGTTTTGGAGGTGTGGGTTTAGCACCTACTATTGCTGGGATTATATCTGCAATAATTTTTTCTTATATAGCAATCGCTTGGTTGATTAGATACTTACAAACTCAAGATACATGGATATTTGTTTGGTATAGATTAGCTTTTGGGGTATTAATTTTAGTGGCGATCGCTGGTGGTGTAATTTGAAGAAGGAAGAAGGAAGAAGGAAGAAGGAAGAGGAAAGGACTGAAGTTTGGAAATAATGGATAGGGACAATGTAACAGTTGCTGAATAGAAGTTATCAATTCTTTCCCTCTACTCCCTCTTTTGCAGGAGATTTCTGCTTTGACATCCTCCCGACGTTGCGCTTACAAGGGCACAGCGGGATTCCTAAACCTCGCAACTCAGGACTTTCTGCTTCGTAGCACCTGCTGAGGAGGCCAAACCTCTTTCTGGTCTTACGGTCGCTCCACAGACTGAAACTGCTAGCCCAGCAGCCTAATTTTATTTAGCGTAGCATACCCTTGTAAGAACCGCAACATTGATTGCCATTCATCCCGACGCTCCCGACGAGGAGAGCGCGGGTATAAATGCCAAAATTTAGATAAAATTTAAACCCATCCAAGAATTTCTTAGATGGGAATTAAAGCTACAAAAAACAAAAAAAACTTAACTAGCTATCAGCTATTAGCCTAAAATTTGTGCATAGAATTAAGTATCTGTTTGCGGAGCATTCCGGAACGGAAAAGCTTGGGTCAAAGCTCCTCAACTGAGCAAGTCGTTCAATTTTAGGAGGGGTTTAACCCCTTCTAAAAAGCTGACCGCTGATTGCTGAACTGCTAAACGCTTTTTAAGACATGGCCTGAATGATATAGTCAAAGTAAGGAGCAGCTTCCTGAACATCTTCATCATCAAGTAAAGCAAGAGAAGCTTCCTTCAAACAACGGATTGACTCTACCATTCCAGGAACTGGTACACCCAATGAGTTGTACATTTCCCGAACACCAATCAAACCAATACTTTCAATTGGATCTTTATCACCAGCTAGTACCCCATAAGTAATCAAACGCAAGTACCAACCATAATCCCGGAGGCACAAGGCACGCTCCCGTTGACCAAAAGCATTACCACCAGGGGCAATAAAATCTGGACGCCTGCGCCACAACTCTTGACTAGCTTTGTCTACAATTCTTTTCTCATTTTCAGAAAGCACGCTAGCAATACGCACGCGCTGCTCGCCTGTTTTTAAAAAAGTATTTATGGCTTGAAGTTCCCCACTACTGGGATAACGTAATTCATCGTCTGCTTTGAGAATAACTTGGCTAACTACACTCATAATTATCAAAAAATTTCAGAATTATATTTCATTTTAGCTATTGACGACCTTTCTCAGTCATCAAATTCGAGGCATTTAATTTGAGAGATTTATATCATGTTCGCTTGAATACTTACACTTTGGAGTCAGGAAGGCAGCTATGCTGAAGGCAGCTATGCTGAAGGGAAGAAAAGGTTAAAAGGGATCAAGTTTTTTGATCAGGACTTACGCAAAAAAGGAAATTATACACCATTTGTAGGGGCGAACGGCCGTTTGCTTCCCATACTCCGCAGGTGCCCCTACTAGATGTGGTGCTTGGTGCGTAAGTCCTGTTTATAACTGATTATCGAAACATGAGATTATATCATGTTCGGTTGAATACTTACACTTTGGAGTCAGGAAGGCAGCTATGCTGAAGGCAGCTATGCTGAAGGGAAGAAAAGGTTAAAAGGGATCAAGTTTTTTTATAACTGATTATCCGAACATGATATTATTGATATTTTTGAATAATTAGGAGTCAGGAGTCAGATGAAATTCGGTACGAGTGTACATAAAATATAGCGTTGAAAATTTCTCTGAAATCTACTTGAATAGGATGAGCAAACCCTCTGGGTTCAAGTATGAGAGGCTTGAGTATTTCCCACTCTGAATCACTTAGGTCACTTGGGTATGGTTGACGTTGAGGATTTGCGATCGCAGAACATGGCGTTAGCTCTATCGCAGGTAGACGGTTTATTAGTTCAAAATATGGCGTTGGTAATTTGAGGTATGATATCATGTCCACATAAGAGCGCTATAGAACTCCGTGACCTTTACGCTGCCCGAAAAACTTTCTCCTTCTATTCCTCTTTACTTCTTCTTTCTTCCCCTCCTGGGAGGGGTTAGGGGTGGGTTGACTCCTGACTCCTGACTCCTGACTCCTAAGTAATTAAGATTAGTATCATACACTAATTTACCAACGCCCAAAATATAGCTCAAAAACTAACAGTAACACCATCAGGACTTACACATAACTATCGTTAACGTCCCTAAAAATGGTGTATAACAGCGCTTTTCACTCTTGATGAACCACATCTTCACACATCAAACTTTGTAGGGACGTTCCATGGAACGTCCCTACTGTGGTCTACCCAAATGAAAACCGCTGTAAAGCGATCGCCATCGACTCACTACATACAATAGCCATTTTGTCAACCCCTTTAATTGATGACACGCCGTAATAAAAATTACTTCAATTATTAAAAAATAATTAAAGTAATAAAATCTCATAGAAGATTTTATATATTCATGCTAAAGAAGCTAAATTTTTCCTCACTCATAGCTGAAGGTAAAAAGTTTCCAAACTATCGATTTTTTTGAGATGAGTAACCAAACAATTTTTGATAATTTCCTCAAATCCTATGAGGACAAAACCTACAAACATCCCACCCTGGTGCGACACAAAGGTACGGTGATTGCCTTTGCTATGGACAATGAACAACGTATCTATTACACAGTCCTTGACCTCAGTGACAGTGATGAAAACAAAGGACCAATAGATGTAGAATACTGGTCAAAAAATCCGAGCAAACTACATTTTTCTCATGAAATAGGCCAAGTTGGTTATGGGTTGGTAGGGGCAACTAGAATGCCCACAGTTAAGAAAGGAACACAAACTGAAGACAAGCCAGAAAATTTAAACCTTGACGAAATTGACGACTTCCTCTCAACCACAGCCAGACTAACAGAAGATGCGCCTTTCCAGGTACTTTCTGACGACCAATATATCTACGTCTTTCGTCAGTCTATTGCTGGTAATGACCCAAATATAGTCTATAAACTCACCAGACTCCAAGGTGGTGGCTCATCTGGAGATACCACCAGAGATAACTCCGAATTTGTTCTCTCTGGAGGCAATAAAGTCCCCCTAGTCAACAATACTCTACTATTAGACCGCTTCGTTCTTGCAGGTACTCAACTACAACCCAAGATGGAAGTGCGTTATAAGCGCAGTCGCAACAAAACTCAACCAGCTAATAGTAAAGATAGTCTGGGAGCAAAAGATATAGAAGGCAAAGCATTCTATGAGCCTACCCAAGAACTAGACTTTGTGCAGCAGCTTCAGGGAGGACGTTTCCAAGTTCTGTTGTTACCTACCCAGGTAGCTAATATTCAGCGCTGGCAGGTCTTTACTTATAACAGTGCTACTAGCAAGATTGACTCTTTTAATATTGAGCGGGCGACTGATGGTCTGTTTAATACTAAAGGGACTATTTATTATACTAGCCCTGACGCAGAATATCAGAATGCCATTTTCCAACGTCGTCCTGGAGTAGACTCTTTTACCAATGAAGAGTTAGTACCAATTCTTAATACCAAGGGTGCAGCAGAATCAGCACTGAGTTTTGATGGTACTGATAATTATGTGGATTTAGGGAATCCCTCGGAATTACAGATTACAGGCAGTCAGACTATTGAAATGTGGGTCAAACCCTTGTCTTTAGCTAACAGGCAAAGTCTGTTTTGTAAAGCCTATAACGGTGAAGGGGCAATTACCTTAGAGGTAGATGGTAAACTATCCTATTATTATGGTACTGGTGGTAATAATCCTAGTGAGGCCAGTATGGATACCGATACTTTCCAAGGCATCTTGAGTGATTTTGGACTGCTGCGAGATGAATGGTCTCATATTGCTATTGTTAGGAATTTCCAGAGCAGGACATTAACGTGGTACATTGACGGTGCTTTTGCAGGGGAAGAAATTATTACTAAGGATGCTGCTACGGCAGGTAGTGAGAATGTTTTTCTAGCTAAAGGTTATGCCGATAATTTTAATGGTTGTATAGATGAAGTCCGAATTTGGAATCGTGCCCGTAGTGGTGATGAAATTAATGAGGATAGGCATCATCGTTTGGTAGGAAGGGAAATAGGATTAGTTGGTTATTGGCGATTTGATGAAAATACTGATACTACAGTTTATGACCAAACTGATAATGCTAACAACGGTACCATAAATGGTGCAACTTGGCAAGAGTCAGATGCACTTATTGGCAATCATCCAGGAGTGAGTCGGGATAGTTTTTCATTTGATGGACGTACTATTGAATCTGGATTAACGGTGGTACAGTATTTCCAGCAAGAAGATGCTCAAATCGGTAACGACCAAGAAAGTAAGCCGATGAAAACTAATGCTCGTGTGATGTTGGCAGTGGCTACAGGTGGAACCGATCCTAATGGAGCAACCACTACTAAGAAGTATATTGCTGCATTAGATTTTGCTGTTTCTCGTGAAGGAAGACTAGCGCAGATACCGGATAATTTATCTTTGAATTGGCTCAATAGAACAGATATTGACGGTGATTCTATCGAGACCTCTTTTTCAGCAGTTGGGAGTTTGGAAACGGAAATTAGTCAACTGAAACGAGAGATTCAAGGACTTACGGAAGAGCTTCAATCCCTAGAAGAAATAACTCAGGGGTTGGAAGAATTAAATCAAGAAAAACAGCAGAATGAATCTACTTTAAAGTCTTTGGAAGAAAAAAGGGATAACGGTTTGGATTATGTGACGAGTAATTCTTATTTCAGTATTCCTATTTCTATCAGTCTTTCTATCAAGATCCTGAAGAATACGCTCAGCGACTTAAATATAAGAATCACTGAATTGGAAACTCAAAAAGCTTCCTTCGATAGTAAAACAGCAGAGCTAACTCAAAAACAAGCTAGCCTGATTACCAAGCAAGAAGAACTTGAACGCAAAAAAGAAACATTATACGGTCAAGTATCATTACCAATGGCTCTGTTACATACGGACTCTGATGGCTTGACTTCTTCTGGAGCATTACTAGCGTTCGCCGATACTAACCATACCCCCCAACTATTTGATAGTGCGATGGGTAAACTAGCTCTTTATTTCCAAGGAACTAATACCCAGTTCTTTACTGCTTACTACGATACCAAAACAGCCCGCGCTCAAAAAATCATTGATTTAGGTGGTAAAAAAGTTCGCTTTATTGCTCGTTCTGTTGGTGCCGAGTCAAACGCTGCCACTATTACGATTAGTGATGGCAATAGTGATGATACCTGTGAAGTTACTATTGCTAACTCGGAAACCGGGATTACTGAAACCTGGCCAGAACTGCCACGAGACCCGCGTATGTTTAGTAAAGTTCTCAACGGACAAGCACAACCTCTCTATTTAGCACAAGTAGGAGCGACATCTGGTCAAGTTACCGAACTTACCCTCACAGAAACAACAAACCGGGAGCTAGCTGCAGGTGCAAAATTAAGAATTGGTGAGACCACAGTTACTACGAGTGCAGCAGTTCCAGTCAAATCCAGTAGTATTCCTGTCAACAGTGCATCTCTAGATGTAGAAGAAGAGACTCCAGTTTATTTGGTTTTATACGATTATCCCAGTAATGAAAGTAGTTCTCTAACTTCTGCGGCATTAGAGTTTAATGGTTCAACTGATTATGTGGAAATTGGACATTTCAATCCTGGAAACACATTTACAGTTGAATTATGGATTAAATCTGAGACTACTTATTATTCAGATTGCTTTCTTGGGAAAAATACTAACAGTGGAGACAAGTTATTCTTATTAGGTTATTGGTTAAGCCATTTCTGCATCGCTCTAGATATTAACCAGTATTATGTTATTCAAAACAGTCAAAGAATTATCGGAGAATGGTATCATCTAGCAGCAGTGATCAAGGAAAATCAGGGAAGTTCCGAAGTAAAAATCTATGAGAATGGTATATTAATCGATGAGACTACTTTAGCCAAACTTCTTGGAAATATTGACGGTAAACCTTGGAGTTTAGGACAAGAATGGGATGGTTCAACAACGCAATCTGATTTCTTCTCAGGTCAAATGGATGAAGTTCGCATCTGGAACTATGCTCGCACCGAAGCTGAAATCAATGCCGACAAGGATCGCCGAATTACAGGTAAAGAATCAGGATTAGTAGGATACTGGCATTTTGATGGACTTACAGCTAGAGACTATAGTGGTAATGGCAATGACGGCACTATATATGGTAATCCTCAAAATGTTGAATCTCCTCCTCTAAAAAGCAGTAGCAGTTCACAAAAAGTATATGGCTCGCGACAATTCCTGGTTTATTCTGAGGCAAACGCAGGCACAATTCCCAATGGCGCAGTCACAAGTTTGGGCGAGGCACCTTCCTGTCGTTGGGTAGCTGATGCTCCTGGTTTGGCTTTAGACTTTGATGGGCAAAGTCAATATATAGCTATAGGTGAGGATGAAATACCTCAGATGGATGCTACTGCTAACCTAACTTTGGAGGCATGGGTTAAACCCAAGGTGGTCAGCACTGCAGCTCGAATAATAGTTTATAATGACAGCTCCAAGAATAGTAAATATACTCTGGGGTTACTAGAGCAAGAGTTGATGTCGGCACTAGAGTTAGATGGGGATTATATTCAGCTATCACCTGAAAGTATCCCTTCTGGAAAAGAGATAACTTTTAGTTTATGGGCTTATGGAGATAGTACACTACCTGTTTCAACTTGTCTTATTGAAGCCTATAACGAGCAAGATGAGCGAATTTTTAATGTCCACTTACCTTGGTCTGATAAGAATATCTACTTTGATTGTGGAGGAGACCGAATAAACAGGCATGCAGAGAGACAAAATACAGATCCAGCAGATTTCGTCGAGGCTGAATACAAAGATAAATGGTCGCACTGGGCTTTTACCAAAAATGCTGATACTGGAGAGATGAAAATTTACTACAATGGTAAACTTTGGCATTGGAACGACGATAATAGCAAAACAAGTATATTACCAACAGTTAAAACTGTTAAATTAGGAAGCTATGTTAATGGTGGCGTGTATTATTATGGCAAAATTGACGAAGTTCGGATCTGGAACTATGCTCGTAGTGAAGAACAAATCCAAGCCGATATGAATCGCCGACTCAGTGGTAACGAATCTGGATTAGTAGGTTACTGGCACTTTGAAGGAGGAACAGCCAAGGACTATAGCGGTAATGGCAATGATGGAACGATACATGGTAATCCTACCAATGTTGCTTCTGCTATCAGTACCTACAAAGTATTTGCCGGAGTTGGCGATCGCTACCTCAATACTAAAGGACTATTTTTTATTAATAATTGGAATCATTTGGCTGCCAGTTACAACCAATCTTATGCCCTGAATTTCATGGGTAACGACTATCTCAATTGTGGCAAAAACCGGGCACTTAATCTCTGTGAAGACTTAACCATAGAAACAGTAGTACAGGTGAGTGACAGCAACTTATGCAGTATTCTCAGTAAAGGTCAGATCGGTTTTGGGTTAGAAAAAGAAAGTGTACCCTATGCTTTGCAAGTAGAAGCAGGTAAACTGACTTTCTCCTTTGAAGACAGTCAAGGCAGGATTCATAAATTAACGTCTCCTGCTAACAAAATTCAGACTAATGTAGTTCACAAAATTGCTGTTACTCGTCAAAAAGTTACTCAAGCTACTGACAGTGGAGCAGACCCGGATACCTGGGGAACTGGAGGTATAGCAGACATAACACCAGAAAATATTGATAGTAAGGATGGTGATATTGACAAAGCAATGAAAGCTGATTACGTTGCTTCCAAAAAACGAGGTAAAAACCTCAAGCAAGGTTTGAGAGAGCAGGATACTGCAACTACCTCCCAAGAACCAACATTCATCACTGGTCAAGGAACTGCTCAGTGGCTAGAACTGAAAATGTATATTGACGGTTTGCTGGTATGCAGTCAAGTAATTGAACCTGCTGTTAATCCTGAAGGTAATAATCAGCCCCTAGAAATTGGCAGAACAGGTGGGAGTTATTTTCTAGGTAAAATTTCCGAAGTCAAGCTTTGGAGTCGGGCACTAGAAAAAGGTGAAATTAATCAAAATATTACCGGACAGGAAGAAGGTTTAGTTGCTTGGTGGCAGTTAGAAGAAAACGAAGGCAATCTAGCTAATGATTTCAAAGGAGGCAACCACGCTCAAATTAAAGGTGCAACTTGGTGTAAAAATCCAGATGTGGAAGCTTCCGAGTTTCTCCTTTATAGTAATGGTGTTGTCCTAGGAACAGAATCATTAGATGCTAATGATTCAATGGTGTACCCGATTAGTTCTAAATTCACCCTTGGTGGTCGCAAAGCTGGTGGCGGTCCTTCAGATTACAATCAATGCTTTAATGGCATTATGGAAGAAGTCCGAATTTGGAAAGTCGTACGCACCCAAGAGCAAATTCTCGACAATGTATTTACTCGCCTCAAAGGAGAAAAGCAAGACTTAATCGCTTATTACACCTTTGATGAAATTTTTGATAATGAGTTGAAAGACAGCAGCTTGATGGGAAATAATCTGATCCTACGAGCAGATGCTAACAAACCTACATCTGTTTTTTCTGATGCTCCGATTGGTGACGATATCCCTCAAGTGCGTTCAGCCTTAGCAGCAGTTCAAACTGTATTCAATGCTCAGATAGATAGTAGTCCTACTGTTACCGAATACGGCGATATGCAGTATGATAGCCAGCAGAATCTAACTGGAGTCTTCAAACGCTGCTACACTTACATTAAAGATGGTAAATGGCGATTAATTACTGGTTACAAAATCGGTAATTTGATTACTGAATGGGTCTCTCAGGTACAGTTCGATCCTCAGATTATTGGTTACATCGAAGGGGCACCACCTATCCCCAGTGAAAATATGACCGTTGGTCCTATATCTCTCGGAGACACTGACACTTACAAACAAGCTAGCACAGTAGAATTAATTGAAGCAGAAGACGTCAATTATAATTTCTCCAGTTCCAAAGAAAATGGTTTTGACTCTTCTTTTGAAGCAGCAATGTCTACAGGTGTAGAGTTAGACCTACGGACTCTACTTGCTCCCCTTGGTTTTGGTGTTTCCTTCAAAGCCCAAGTAAAATTCAAGGTCTTAGGTAGTGGCAAGTTTCAATCTTCCGGAGGTTGGACTGATGAAAGCAGAATCACTAGCGGGCGAACTGTAACCAGAAATATGCGGGCAACTGCAGTAGGTTATTGGGAAGATAAAAATAATATGCTTAATCCCCGCTTGGGGCAACGGTATGTTCCTAATAATCAGGGATTTGCCTTGGTGCAATCAGAAACAGCAGACGTTTTTGCGTTACGTTTAGCTCATAATAAAGCTCTGATTTCCTATCGTTTTCAACCCAACCCTGATATTCCCAAGGATTGGAATATTATCTCGTTCCCCATCAACCCCCGTTATACTAAACAGGGAACCCTAGATGGTAAAGTTGGTTATCAACCCAATGGCAGCGTTCAAACTGACCCCGATTATCCCCAGGCTACTCAGTATGGAGAATATAGCTACTTTAAACCTATAGAAACCTATGCCCTGAAACGACAAATAGAGAGGGAAGCAGCAGAGTTGAAAAATTATTATGATAACTACGATGCTTCACCCCTATCCAATAGTATTCTCAAAAATGTAATGAGTACCAATGCTGGACTTTTAGCCAGTGCTGCTGGTGCTATTCCTATTGGAGGAATAGGTTTAGGTGCTGCTACCACCTTTGGTAGTCTTGCTGATGCTCTGACTAAAGACCAAAGTTTACCAGAAAAATTTGCTACTCGCAATATTGCTAATACTTATGTCTGGACAGCAGATGGAGGATTCTATGCTGAAACCACAAATACTATGGATGTGAGGCAGGAATCAAGTAGTGGTTCCTATTCTTTTAATACCAATTTTGGTGGCGGTATTTCTTTGAATGTATCTGCTGCTGGCTCTTTTGGATTTGATTTGAATGGTAGTACGGGCGGTCATCTGAATATGACTCAATCTAAAAGTGCGGAAACTTCTCAATCTTTTCGACTTGAAGTTCAGGTTAATCCCCAGAACAACTTGTACAAGTATGAAGTTCCTGAAGACCAAAAAGATTGGGAGTCAACTTATGTAGATTATTTGCTTCAGTATGATACTGAGGGTAATCCGATTAAAGTTCCTGGCAAGGTTGATGCCTATCGGTTTATGACATTTTACCTAGAACCGAAAGCAGAAAACTTTGAAGACTTTTATGGTAAAGTAGTAGACCCGATCTGGATTGAGCAAAGTAACGACCCTAATGCTCAAGCTCTACGGGAAGCCAGGCAAACTGAGAAAAAACCAGCCTGCTGGCGGATTCTGCACCGAGTCACTTTTGTCAGTCGTCTGCTACAAGATTTTAATGATGATGCTGCCTCTCAGTTAGCTAAGGATGCAAGAGCATTGAATATTGAAAGCAACTGGCAACTGATTAAAACATTAGAGCCTTTTGTCAAGAATAAAACAGATAATTTTGTGCAGCTTGCCGATGCAGTACAGGATGCTTTGGCAGAGCATTTACCAGAGTTGCAGCCTCACTCACTAGAAATTATTGCATACATGATGCAATACTACGGTTTATCAGAGGATGCCTAGTAATACCGTTTCACGGAAGTTAAAAGTCAAAAGTCAAAAGTCAAAAGTAAGATTTTAAGGCCATAGCATTGCTGTGTTCTTACAGCAGATTCCAAGCATATGAAGTACAGATATTAAAAATTAAATTTTCCCAGTGTGGGCTGGAATGTCTGCGATATTTGTACTTCGCCAAGTTGGAATCTGCTGTATCAAAATATCAACCAGTTGAATGGTCGTTCGCAGTGACAATAGGAAGAAATCTCCTAAAACCCTGAGATTGCTTCCTTCCACTCCGTTCCAGTAGTAATGACTTGGATATAGTAATTATCCGGATTTTATATAATCAGGACTTACGCAAAACAACCTGTTTCTTTCATTGCTCACGAGTTGCATTTGCGGAGCAGTCCGTCAGGAAAGCAATCTCAAACGTCGAAATTGCATTCCTCATGCGTAAGTCCTGATATGATAATTTCAATTTAATTAGGAGATTAAGAATCATGCCTGACACTAACGCTGCCAACAATACAATTATTTCCCTGGAAAATTTTCTAGACAAAATGTCAGAGAGATACAAGCAGGATTTTATTGCTAAAGTTAAAGAATACTCATATGGAGGAATAAACCAAACTGGAGCTGACGAATACTTTCGGACTTTTGTTACAGCTCTATACAATAATCGAATTGAAGGTATTGGAACTTATGGTAAATACTTTGAAGGAGATGAACGTAACAAGTCTCGAGACCGCAGAAAAGGAAGACAAGACTTAGTTAATGCCTTTCTCCAGGAAGTATCTAATTTTATTCAAGAATTTAGTTCATTAGCTGCTAGGGGTTCAACTCTCTTGTGGAGTAACTATGCCATTGGTCGATTTGCTGCTGATGACAGTGATATTATCAAAAGTGCTGGAGTTACCGATGAAAATGCTCAAACTCTCAATCAAACACAACTTGGTAAACTTTTGGATAACTTGAAAATTACCGGTCTATTAGATGAGGAAGATACTGCAATAGGTTATATATGGGACAATCAATATAATGTTTGGGCTAGTATGTCTAAAGAATTTGCTTCTAAGGCTGAGGGTGAAGTCCATGTCTTTGTCCCGAAAAATATTGCTGCATACACAGTTTTCTGGAATGTAGAATTACCTGAACTGCGCAAGCGGATGCAACCTTTGGAAAATGATCCTAAGGTTGATAAAATTACTATTCATCACCCGACAGATGAAGCGCTTAAAGAAATTAAGGAGATCGACAACAAGAAATTGCTATCGGAAGAAAAACTCAAGGCAGCCACTAATGATGATGAGAAGGAAAGGCTTAAAGAAGAAATTAAGCAGTGGGATAAAGAAAAGAAGAAAGTTATGCTGAAGACTGACGATAATGGTAGACCTATTAGTTGGCAAAATTTAGACTTTTCAGAAGCTACTTTAGAGGTACCAGACTTTTCTAATAAACAAAAGGGACTATTCAATGAAAGGGAACTGTTCAAGAGACTGTTTCAGGATTCCAATCCTTTATTGTTGGCAAAAATGGACAACTACGTCAGAAATAATAAAACTCGTGGTGCAATCACCATTAGTAAGCTTACTGAGATTGCTCGAGGCTGGAGAGATAAGACCAGCGGAAATGTTGAGCTATATCGGAAAATTGCGGATAAGTATGGTCACATTATATCTGTTCCCTTTGAAACTACCCAGAAGATAGCTAAAGGTCAAGCAACAGATAGTGAAATTAAACAATACGGTGACAAGTTAGTAAAAGCTTTTCAAAACGACCTCAGGACAAGGGAAACACAATCTTATAACGATAGTGATATAGAAATTGTTACTCGTTTGCTTCATCAGAATTATACTCGCTTGCAAAACGCTTCGAGTGTGGAAATGTCTACGAAGGTTATCTCTAAAACCGAAATTGCCAATCTGGTCAAAACAGAGCCGGGAGCCATGACAGTGGGTGGTTTCAGTCACTTTAATGAGTATTCGCGAAATTTATCTGCCAAAGATGCGATTGAACAATTTGGACTAAATTACCAATACCAAGATAGTTCTGGAGAAACGGTTAAACCTTACTTAATGTCTGTAGATGGTCGAGATCGCACACTGCCATTTGTTTACTATTTTACTACACCAGTGACAAATGAGATTAAAAAGCAAGCTAGGATACCTCTTGACCCGACAGTGAAAGCAAGGCTAGAGGCGATCGCCAATGATCCTAACAGAAGCAACGATGATGAACTCAAAAAAATGGCAAAAGAACTTACTACTCCTGGAGTTTATCATGAACTGACACCTAATACTGATAAGAATCAACCCAGATATGGTACTCAAAGTGATGGTAACCAATCCTATGCAGGTATGCTACGTACAACTTATTCTACAGCAGACTCTCAACTCTCTCCAGGAACAATGATTCGAGCCAAAGGGCCTAACGGCGAGGATTTTAAAATTGCTGATTGGGATGGTTTGACATGGACTGTATCTCCTCAAAGTACAAATGATTTACCAGATTGGCTCAAAGGTCAGGGAAGACCAGAAGATCGACTCAACGTTGAGACAGAGTTAAAACAATGGAAGTTCTTAAGTGACGATAGAATCACACCACCCACTAATATTCCAGGGCCAGTAAGAGCTTTTATGGAACATCATTTCCAAACGGGGTTAGATGATATTACTATTCAAAAAGTTGGCATTCTAGATAATGATGCTTCAACGAGTACATTAATTAAGTTTAAGCCTGGAGAGTATAATGATACGACACAAGAAGGGTTAAGGAAAATTGCGAATAAGTTAGGTGAAGCACTCAAGCTTCAATATCCCAATAGTGACAGTCAAGTGAGTATTTCTGAAGCCGTAACTAAGATCAATAATGAGTTACCTCAGAATTCTGCATCTATTAAGAATGATTTGATCAAACTACGGCGACCACCACAAGTTAGCTTTGCTGACCTTATTGCAGCTCGGAAAACTCCGTCTAGGTACATTACAGGAAGAACTCCCTCTATGTCGGGTACAAGAAGACCTAGCTCAAGACGATAATCACACAATTAACGTGGCTATGAAATTTAAGCCTAAGTAGGGCTTGCTGAAAAAGTCGCCCTGATGAGGGTAGGAGTCTCCTCCTGAGGAGTCTCCTCCTCATAAGTAATTGGCATTACAGAGGAGGTAGGAGGAGAGCGCGGGTATAAATGCCAATATTAGATAAATTTTGTAAACAAAAGAAATGAGTGAATATCAATAATCAAAACCTAGCTAAACTACCTTGTTCACAAGGTCAACTTGTAGAAATAACTATCACAGACTTAACAGATAGCGGTGATGGAGTGGGTCGCTACGGTCAAAAAGTCATATTTGTGCCTGATACAGTTCCGGGCGATCGCCTACTTACTCGTCTAACAGCAGTCAAACCAAAGTATGCTTATGGGAAATTACACCAACTTCTAGAAACGTCCAAATATCGTATAAAACCCTATTGTATAGTTGCAGATAAATGCGGTGGTTGTCAATGGCAGCATATTAGTTATGAATATCAGCTCCAAGCGAAACAAAATCAAGTTATTCAAGCTTTAAAGAGAATAGGAGGGCTAACATTATCAGCAGTAGATACAACTCTAGCATCTCCAGCGGCTTTTGGATATCGGAACAAAGCTACATATCCTTTAAGTATTTCTACTACAGGTCAAGTTAAAGCTGGCTATTATCAAAAAGGTAGTCATAAAGTAATTAATCTGAATCAATGTCCTATTCAAGACGAACGTTTGAACCCTTTTCTCAAAGAAGTAAAACAGGATATTACTAGGCAAGGCTGGAAAATATATGATGAACAGACACATACAGGTATCTTACGCCATTTATCTTTGAGGATAGGTAACAATACAGGGGAAATATTGTTGACTTTGGTTATAAATGGAGAGGAGGGAAAAACAAAAGAGTTATTACCAGGTATTGAAGTTCAAGCACAAAAATGGCTGGAAGATTATTCTCGGTTAGTGGGTGTTTGTGTGAACTACAACTCCAAGGCAACAAATACTATTTTTGGTCAACAGACTGTTTGTGTTGCTGGTCGGTTGTATCTGTACGAAGAGTTTAGTGGTTTAAAATTTCAATTGACCCCCGATACTTTTTTTCAGGTAAATACAAAGACTGCGGAAAAATTAATAGAGGTAGTAATTAAAGAGTTGGCTTTGAACGGACCGGAGATTATTGTTGATGCTTATTGTGGCATCGGTACTTTCGCTTTACCTATAGCAAAATATTTGCAGCAAGTGGGTGTTCCTGGTCGCGACTCTATGGAAATAGCGGGTGAGGAGTTGTTACAGGGGACTAGGAAGAGTATGGTCATTGGTATAGAAGTTCAAGCGATGGCTATAAAACAGGCTCAGTTGAATGCTGAAACTAATCACTTGACAAATGTAAGTTTTTATGCTGGAAAAGTTGAAGATTTACTACCTGAGTTGGAGGTAAAGCCTGATGTGGTTTTGTTAGACCCGCCAAGAAAAGGTTGCGATCGCTCTGTTTTAGAAACTCTTTTAGAAATTCTACCTGAACGTATAGTCTATATTAGTTGTAAACCTGCTACTTTGGCTCGCGATCTGAAATTTCTATGTTCTACAGGTAAGTATGAGTTGAGTAAAGTACAACCTGCAGACTTTTTTCCTCAAACTGCTCATGTCGAATGTGCTGCATTTTTATTGACATCCTCCCCGGCCTAAAGACGCGGGGATTCCTACCGAGCCGTAACTCCTCTGCGGGTTGACGTTTTGCTGGCGCAAAGCTCCGCTAACACTGGCTGCTGCTACTTTGGCAGTAGTCTTACACTTGCCTCCACGTCCGTTTAAAGTCTCGGACTGCCCGCCCGCGACTAATATATTTATTGCTGCATTTCCGTCTCTATCATGCTTTGCACCGCAGTTGAGACACTCCCATTCTCGCACCTGAAGGTCTAGCTTCCCACCTTTGAATCCACAGCTAGAGCAAGTTTGAGATGTGGGTTCCCAACGACTAATTACTCTCAAATCACGACCATATTTTTCTGCTTTTCCTTCTAAAAAAGTCCTGAATGTTCTCCAGCCTAAATCTGAAATTGCTCTAGATAATTTACGGTCTCTTGGTGCGCATTCCGCAAGCGAGCTGGCGTCGTCGCGGGGTCGCACCGCTTTTTCACCATACCAGAAACGTTTAAATCTTCTAAAACAACTGTTTGGTTTTCACGAATTATTTTAGTGGATAATTTATGCAGAAAATCAGTTCTTGTATCTTTCAGTTTGCCATGGAATTTAGCCACTCTAATCCTGGCTTTTTCATACCTTTTAGAGCCTTTAGTTTTATGAGATAATGACTTACTTAACTTTCTTAACTTCTTAATTCGTTTTTTGAGGGGTTTAGGAGCATCAACTTTTGTACCATCGCTAAATGTAGCAAAGGTAGAAATTCCTAAATCTATACCTACTGAATTATCAGTTTCAGGTAAGATTTCCGGTTGTATTTCTACTACAAAACTCAGAAAATATCTATTGGCTGAATCTTTAATTACTGTTACTGATGATGGAGCAGCAGATAGTTCCCTTGACCACACAATTTTCAGTTTTCCTATTTTGGCTAAATAAACTTTGTGTTGACCAATTTTAAACCCTCCCTTTGTCAACCTAGCAGTTTGCGCGTGACTTTTTACTTTTAAATTTAGGAGGTTGAATAGCTCTACCTTTTCTCTGACCTTTAGTCGATTTGAAAAAGTTTTGATAACCCTGGTTTAAATCATTTAAAGATTGCTGCAATGGTATAGCAGAAACTTCTGATAACCATTCTCTGTCTTCAGTGTTTTTCGATTGAGTGATCAACTGTTTTTGTAGCTCGGAGTTAGTGGGTTTCTTCTCTCCTAATTGATACTTTTCTTGGCAGCAAGCTAGACTATCATTCCAAACCACACGGACCGAACCAAATAGCTTGGCTAATCGGTATTTTTGTCCCGGTTTTGGATAGATACGATACTTAAATCTAGCTTTCATAACCTGACTTTTAAACTAACAACATGATAACATATTTACTGAAGAAAAACCAATTTAAAAGTCGCCCTAAAAGGGGGAGGCTTTAAACCCAATTTTCTGGTAAAGACTTCTTGCAGAAGTCAGGGAATAGTGAGTAGGGAATAGGGAGTAGGAAGATGAAATTGTTGATTTTATATCTTAAATTGATTTAACTAAAACTTTTGCAAGAGGTCTAGGGACGCCCTTATGCAACATCCGTACAGAGTAGGGAGTAGGGTTCAAAGAAATAAGATATCTTGGTTTAATGCTGATCATCGGCAACAGGAGAAAAAGAGTGTAGCTATAGAATTTTTTATAAAACTGAGATAGTCTCTATCAACTTTAATAATTAAAACCTGATTTGCAATCTTATTATGTAACGATTCAGCTATTAGCTGTCAGCTCTTCCCTGCAGGATGCTACGCAAACAGCAATAAGACTCAGCTTTTGTAGTAAGCTCTAATTTGGCGTTAATTAATAAAACTGTTATTTAAAACCAAAAACAATAGCTGATAGCTGAAGTCCGCAGTTCCGACCATAGGAGGCTGGCTGACGGCTGGATGCTTACCTTATTATATAGCAATGAGCGCTGGTATATTTACAAATTGTAGTAGGGGCAAAAGAGCTAGAAGTCTTATCTGATTCCTACGGAATGCTTGCGCAAACGGCAATTTATTCCCCCTGTTCCCTGTTCCCTGTTCCCTGTTCCCTGTTCCCTGCGCACAGCGCTATATCAAACCCGTTTAATTCGGTATAAAAAAATATTCCATCTTCACCCAGAGCGGAAAGAATTCTGAGTTCTCTTCCCTTCTGAATTCTGGATTCTGTTTGCGTTTGCGTAGCATCCCGTAGGGAAGCATTCCCTAGGAAATTCTGAATTCTGATTCACTATCTTATTACACCGATGCTACCGGATTTGATATTACACCACATAACTATAATAATCTCAACTAAACTATATAAAAATAATTAACTACCCTAGATTATTCATTTAAGTTCTAGTAAATCTATAAAAATAATTGAATACGATCCGGAAAGCTGCTCTCTAGAATGGGAAAATAGAATGTAATTAGGCTCACAATAGAGGCACAAAAACATTAAAAATGATTAACTTTCAACCACAGCCAATTAAAGCAAAATTAAGTAAATATCAGTTCATGACACCATACTTTCCTATCTATATAGTTTTAGATAAAAATCTATCATATTCTCAGAATTTTGCTGCTTGGTTAGAAGCTAAAATTACCATTCCTGATTTAACTATCTCTAACTCTAATAATGAAACTTTGTTATTTTTGTTAGAAGCGTTGCAAGTAACTTGGGAAAGTGAAGGCAATCCTGAAAAAATTTACCCTCTAGTTGTAGAAAATATTGATTTATTAGAACCTCATTTAATATATATTTTACGCAAGTGGACAAAGCAAGTTTTTCCTCACATTTGTCAAAATAGAGCTACTAAAATTGCTAGTGCATTAGTAAATTTTAGTAGGATTATTTGGGCACTACCAGATGGAGATTCTGATGTTAATTTAGAAATTGCTTTAGCTTGCTGTGAGTTAGCTTTGGAAGTATTTAATTTTGATGATTTTCCCTATGAATGGGCAATAGTTAATCACAATCTAGCTGTAATTTATCAGACTCGCTGCTATGGAAATTATACCCATAATTTAATTAAATCTTTGGAACATTATTTACAGGCAAAATTAGTATTTCCAGAGCAAAGTTTACCTCAACAATAGGCAGTAGGAAAATTATAAATTATAAATCAAAAGTCAAAAGTTATAAGTTATAAGTTATACCAAATTGATAAATATTAGCTACAAATATCTAGGGTATTTCTTAGGAGTCAACCCACCCCTCGCCCCTCCCCCGACCGTGGAGGGGAAGTCAGGAGTCAGGAGTCATAATGAATGTCTTTAATACCATTGTTTAGGGCGTAAACTATCTTTTTACTCAAAGGGACATTTCCTATAAAGTCTTTTTATATCAAATCAGGTTAATTGCACATAGAATTCGGTTATATAATATCTGTTTATAATTTATTAAATTACTTCAACAGTACTTACGCAGAACTACCTTATGTAGTAGGTGCGAATGCCATTTCCCCCTACATATGGTGTCTGATTTGATATGCGTGAGTAATATCATGTCCGGTTAAACAGTGATAAATAAATAACTAGGGAGGAGTCAGGAGTCAGGAGTCAGGAGGAAAGAGGAAAGAGGGAAGAAAGAAGAACAACTGGAGTTGAAGGAGAAAGTTTTTTTATCACTAATTATCCGGACATGATATAAGTCCTGTTCAAGCCTTTCATTTCCCCTACTCCCCTACTCCCCTACTCCCCTCCTGGGAGGGGCTAGGGGTTGGTCCCCTACTCCCAACTATATAAACCGGATTTGATATTATCGCTCTTACTATTCGTAACATTCTTTTTTCACGCTTGGTATTATAAGTTATAAGTCAAAAGTAAGATAGTGAATTGGTATAAGGTACATCCATAGCGGGCAAGATTCCCGGACTTGCATTCATTTAATTGTTAATATCTGTACTTCCAAGAAAAGAAAACTGAGAAAAACTTAACTCATTAATTTTATTCCAATTAAAAACTTGGTCTCTAAATTTTTTCCACTGTTGATAAACCTCCTTAAAACTCCCATCTTTACTAGCATTTTCCTCATAAATATCAAAAGTAGCTTTCTGAGCAGCCTTCATGATTTCTGGACTAAAAACCCTCAATTGAACACCTTTTTCAATCAATCTTGGCAACGCTTCACCATTCAAAAAATCATATTGAGCTAACATATTCAAATTAGCTTCATAAGCAGCAGTCTGAAAAATTTCCTGATATTCCTTTGGTAACTTGTTCCAAGCATCCAAATTAACCAATACATCTAAAGTTCCACTTGGTTCCCACCAACCAGGATAATAATAGTATTTTGCTGCCTTATATAAACCCAACTTATCATCATCGTAAGGCCCAGTAAATTCAGCAGCATCAATCACACCTCTTTCCAAAGCCAGATAAACCTCCCCACCAGGTAACATCTGCACATTTACTCCCAATTTATTCATCACATCCCCTCCCAAACCAGAAACGCGCATCTTTAAGCCATTAAGATCGGCTACAGTATTAATTTCTTTCCTAAACCAACCACCCATTTGCGCACCCGTATTACCACCAGGGAAGTTAATAATGTTAAAATCAGCATAAAATTTTTGTATAGCTTCTAGACCACCTCCATGATATAGCCACGCATTCTGCTGTTGGGCAGTCAAACCAAATGGAACAGAAGTTGCAAAAACCATAGCAGGACTTTTGCCTTTATAGTAAGAAGTAACAGTATGACCACATTGTATGGTGCCTTGTTGTACAGCATCTAAAACTTCCAATCCTCCAACTATTTCACCAGCTTGATAGGGAGTAATAGTAAATCTGCCATTAGTCAAAGCTGCTATGCGATCGCAAATCCGCTGCGCTCCACCAAACAAAGTATCGAGAGATTTCGGCCAACTCGTTGCCATTCTCCATTTTATCTGTTGGGGTTGGGTTTGACTCAATGCAGGTAAAGCAACTGCACTGCTGGCAGCAGCAGTAGTGTAACTAATTAGGTTTCGACGTTTCATTTTTTTTTATGTGTTATTAGGGAATAGGGAATAGTGGGAAAAACATTTCCGTTGTACGAATTCTAAATTCTGAATTCTAAATTCACTTGGAAAAGTCGTCATTGCGACGAGAGGAAGCAATCTCGTGACACCCCTGAGATTGTTTCCTTCCACTCCGTTCCAGTCGCAATGACTTGGGTAGGGAACAGGGAATAGGGAATAGGGTGGGAAAAACATTTCCGTTGTGCGAATTCTAAATTCTCAATTCACTTGGAAAATTCGTCATTGCGACGAGAGGAAGCAATCTCGTGGCATCCCTGAGATTGCTATCCGTTCCGGAATGCTCCGCAAACCTTCCACTCCGTTCCAGTCGCAATGACTTGGGTAGGGAATAGGGAACAGGGAACAGGGAATAGTGGGAAAACATTTCCTTTGTGCGAATTCTAAATTCTCAATTTACTTTGGATTATTAAACGAAAACTGAGAAAAACTTAACTCATTAATTTTATTCCAATTAAAAACTTGCTCTCTAAATTTTTTCCACTGTTGATAAACCTCCTTAAAACTACCATCTTTACTAGAATTTTCCTCATAAACCTCAAGAGCAGCTTTCTGAGCAGCTTCCATAATTTCTGAACTAAAAGCCTTGAACTGAACACCCTTTTCAATCAATCTTGGCAACGCTTCACTATTCAAAACATCATATTGAGCTAACATATTCAAATTAGTTTCATAAGCAGCAGTCTGAAAAATTTCCTGATATTCTGTTGATAACTTATTCCAAGCATCCAAATTAATCAATACATCTACAGTCGCACCTGGTTCCCACCAACCAGGATAATAATAATATTTTGCAGCCCTATAAAAACCTAACTTCTCATCATCATAAGGCCCTGTCCATTTAGTAGCATCAATAGCTCCTCTTTCTAAAGCTAAATAAATTTCCCCACCGGGTAACACTTGCACATTTACTCCCAACTTGTTCATTACATCCCCTCCTAAACCAGGAATACGCATCCTTAAACCATTGAGGTCAGCCAAAGTATTAATTTCCTGCTTAAACCAACCACCCATTTGTACCCCTGAGTTACCCGCAGGGAAGTTAATAATGTTAAAATCAGCATAAACTTTTTGCATCGCTTCGAGACCCCCACCATGATATAGCCAGGCATTCTGTTGTTGGGCAGTCAAACCAAATGGAAGAGTAGTTGCAAATACAAGGGTAGGATTTTTGCCTTTGTAGTAAGAACTAGCAGTATGACCACATTCTACAGTACCTTGTTGTACAGCATCCAGAACTTCTAAACCTCCGACTATTTCACCCGCTTGATAGGGGGTAATAGTAAATCTGCCATTAGTCATGGCTGCCACGCGATCGCAAATCCTCTGCACTCCACCAAACACACTATCAAGAGATTTTGGCCAACTCGTGGTCATTCTCCATTTTATCTGTTGTGGTTCAGTTTGACTCAACGCAGGTAAAGCAACTGCACTTGTACCAGCAGCAGTAGCAGAACTAATTAGGTTTCGACGTTTCATTATTTATGTGTTATTAGGGAACAGGGAAAAGGGAATAGGGAACAGTGGGAAAAATACTTCCGTTGTACGAAATTCTCAATTCTCAATTCACTTTGGCAAGTCGTCATTGCGACGAGAGGAAGCAATCTCAGGGGTGTCACGAGATTGCTTCCTTCCACTCCGTTCCAGTCGCTGCGGACTTGGGTAGGGAATAGGAAATAGGCGACAGGGAAAAGTGGGAAAAACATTTCCGTTGTGCGAATTCTAAATTCTCAATTTACTTTGGATTATTAAACGAAAACTGAGAAAAACTTAACTCATTAACTTTATTCCAATTAAAAATCTGCTCTTGAAATTTTTTCCACTGTTGATAAACTTCTTTAAAACTCCCATTTTTACTAGCATTTTCCTCATAAATCTCAAAAGCTGCTTTCTGAGCCGCTTCCATAATTTCTGGGCTAAAAGCTCTTAGCTGAACACCTTTTTTAATCAATCTTGGCAACGCTTCACCATTCAAAACATCATATTGAGCTAACATATTCAAATTAGTTTCATCAGCAGCAGTCTGAAAAATTTCCTGATATTCCTTTGGTAACTTGTTCCAAGCATCCAAATTAACCAAGAAATCTAGAGTTGGACCTGGTTCCCACCAGCCAGGATAATAATAGTATTTTGCTGCTTTATATAAACCCAACTTTTCATCATCATAAGGTCCGTTAAATTCAGCCGCATCAATAGCTCCTCGCTCCAAAGCCAGATAAACTTCCCCACCAGGTAACACCTGAACATTTACTCCCAACTTGCTCATCACATCACCCCCCAAACCAGGAATACGCATCTTTAAACCATTAAGATCGGCTACAGTATTAATTTCTCGCTTAAACCAACCACCCATTTGCGCTCCAGTATTACCAGCAGGAAAGTTGATGATATTAAACTGAGCATAAACATTTTGGATAGCTTCTAGACCCCCACCATGATATAGCCAAGCATTTTGTTGTTGGGCAGTCAAGCCAAAAGGAACAGAAGTAGCAAACACTAGAGCAGGATTTTTGCCTTTATAGTAATAACTAGAAGTATGACCACACTCTACAGTTCCCTGTTGCACAGCATCCAAAACTTCCAACCCTCCCACTATTTCACCAGCTTGATAGGGAGTAATAGTAAATCTGCCATTGGTCAGAGCTGCTACGCGATCGCAAACTTTCTGCACTCCACCAAACAAAGTATCTAGAGATTTCGGCCAACTCGTGGTCATTCTCCATTTTATCTGTTGGGGTTCGGTTTGACTCAATGCAGGTAAAGCAACTGCACTGGTAGTAGCAGCAGTAGCATAACTAATTAGGTTTCGACGTTTCATTATTTATTTATGTGTTATTTATTTATAGGAACCACCAGAGCAGTTAGGACATTCTCGCTCTTCTCAAATTTAGTCACAGCAACCTCTCCCTCTTCCCCCTCTCCCCCCTCTCCCCTCTCTTCAGATTCAGCTTGGGGAATTATTGAAGGCAAACTGAGCAAAACTCAATTCATTAATAGCATTCCATTGATAAATCTGTTCTCGGAACTTTTTCCACTGTTCGTAGACTTCTTTAAAAGTTGCATCTTGACTAGCTTTCTCTTCGTAAAATTCAAAAGTTGCTTTCTGTGCTGCTTGTAAAATTTCTTGACTATAGGGGCGTAATTCAGTACCACCTGCTATCAATTCTGCCAATGCTGCTCCGTTTAAAGCATCATATTGGGCGAGCATACTTATATTTGCTTGATATGCAGCAGTCTTAAAAGTTTCCTGATATTCTTTTGGCAACTTATTCCAAGCATCTAAATTAACCAATACATCTAAAGTCGAACCAGGTTCCCACCAACTAGGATAATAATAATATTTTGCAGCCTGATGTAAGCCTAATTTTTGGTCATCATAAGGACCTACCCACTCCGCAGCATCAAGAGCACCTCTCTCCAAAGCTAGATAAATTTCACCACCAGGCAATACTTGAGCATTTACACCTAATTTTTTCATTACCTCCCCACCAAAACCAGGGATGCGCATGGTTAAACCATTTAGATCGTTAACTGTGTTTATTTCTCGTCTAAACCAACCTCCCATCTGCACCCCAGTATTACCAGCAGGGAAACTAATAATATTAAAGTCGGAGTAAAGCTTGTGCATTATTTCTAATCCCCCACCATGATAATACCAAGCATTCTGTTGTTGGGCAGTTAAACCAAAGGGGACAGTTGTGCCAAAGGCGAGAGCTGAATTTTTGCCAACGTAATAGAAACTAGCACTATGGCCACATTGTACCGTACCTTGTTGGACAGCATCTAAAACTTCCAACCCTCCGACTATTTCACCAGCTTGATAAGGAGTAATGGTAAATCTGCCATTAGTCATAGCTGCGACGCGATCGCAGACTGTTTGTGCCCCACCAAAAATTGTATCTAGGGAGCGAGGCCAACTTGTGGTCATTCTCCATTTGATAGAGGGTAAGCTATCGTCGGTAGAGGTAGTTTCAGTGGTGGTTTGACTACAAGCTGCCAAAGTTGCGACACTTGTAGCAGTTGCAATGTGGTTGATAAGTTTTCTTCGTTTCATTGTTTTATATTATTGGTGTTTTAAGTTTTTCTACTTAGTATAAGGTTTCAAGGTTTAATATCCTTATCAAAGGGAGTAGAAACAGAAGCTGAAATCTTACCCAAGTATATAGTAAAATAGGCAAAAATCTCTCAAACTATAAAGTCTAGCGCTATATTCACTGCCATCTCAAAAATCTTATTTATCAAAATAATTGGGTCGCGCCACCCCGCCTTGATTGGCAAAATGTTTTTACAGGGTTGCTCTAATCCCTGTTACCAAAAAAACTTCTGTACGTCGCCAATCCGACGGCTCCCCTATCTGACTTCTGACTCCTGAGTTCGTTAAATTTCACCAAAGGCGATCAACGTGAAGCCACAATCATCAGGTTTGTCAGGTGATGAAGTCACAGCAACGAAGTGATATGGCATAATCTCAACAATGGCAACTGACATATTAAATGTCTTCCATTCAGGTCCTTGAATGGTACAAACTGGGGCTGGTTCTTTAACAAAAGGACGCTCGAACTCTATTAAATAGGTTCCTTGCCAAATTCTGCGGGAACGGAACCCTTCACCAAACATAATGTTACCGTCTAGATGAACAGCACCATAGATGTGTTGGATTTCTTTTCCCACTGAATCTTTGATAATTGTCATTATTGACTCCTGCTAGATTTAAAGTAACTTAAAGAATAGTTTAGATTAATTTGTTTTGCGATATAGTACCAAATTTGGTTATCAAAAGATACTGTCTTATACCAAATTGATAAATCTTTGCTACAAATAGTTAGGATATTTCTTAGGAGTCAGGAGTCAGGAGTCAGAATTATAGCAGTTTTCACAAAGGTAGACTACAAAACTTCTGCCCTCAGCATAGCTGCCTTCTGCCTTTAAGCCAAAATCTCTGTACTCTATGTTAATGAAAACTGCTATAATAGCTTCAATACCATTTTTCAGGTCATAAATCATTCTTTTTGTCAAAGGACATATCCTGCATTTGTCTTTTTATTCGTCTTACTATTCGTAACATTCTTTTTTCACGCTTGGTATTAAATTATTTTTTACAGGAGTTACGCAAAAGATGGAACTATACATCTGTAGGGGTTAACGGCCGTTAATCCCTACTATATATGGTGGTTATGCGTAAGTCCTGTTCTAATTCTTCTACGTTAGTCAACCTCTAAATTGGATTAACGGCTACAGATGTTCCCCAAGCCTAAAAAGCCCTCAAACTAAAAGTCTGGGGCTAAATTTTAATATTACAGAGCTTTAAATACAGCAATTATTCACTGTTATCTGAAAAAGCTCGCCATAATTTTTCAAATATTTCATTCCCTCGTGGTAAAATGCTTGCACCCATTGATGTATCCTTGATAGGGAGGAGAGAATATGAAAGTTTTAGATATGACCAAAAGCAATAAACGTGAAAGCACAATCTTCAGGTCTATCCATTGATGAAGTCACGGGAACGAAGTAACGTGAATCAGCCTCAACAATAGCGACAGACTTGTCAAATGTATGCCATTCATTTCCATAAATTGTACAAATTGCTGCTGGGGTGTCTGCAAAAGGCTGGTCAAATTCTATTATATAGGTTCCTTGCCAAATTTTTCTGACTTGGAAGCCTTCACCAGAGAGGATCTTAGCGTCTTGACTAATAACACCATAGACGTGCTGGGTTGCTTTTCCCGCTGAATCTTTGAAAATTGCCATTACTGACTCCTGTTAGATTTACAGTACCGTTTGAAATCAACTGTAGAAAATTAAAACAGCTTATTTTTTATTGCTGAGGATATCAGCAATGTTTAAACGGCTTAATGTACTATATGTCCGACTTTTATAAGATTTGAGTCAACAGTTATCAACCTAATAGAATAGGGTAGGTTAATTAATATGCTGTTAACATTTTTGGCGAGGGTTAAAACTATTGTTTAGACATCACCAAAAACAATAAATGTGAAAGCACAATCCATAGGCATTTTAGGGCTTGAAGTAGTGCAGATAAAGCCACCTTCCCAAATCTCAATAACGGCAACTGATTTGTCAAATGTCTTCCACTCATATCCATTAATGGTACAAACTGGTGCTGGTATTTTGGCAAACGGCTGCGCAAATTCTATTACATAGGTTCCTTCCTTAATTTTCCGGCTCTTAAAACCTTCCCCGAACCGTATTTCACCGCTTTCCCAGACGCCACCGTAGATGTGTTGGTGCTTTTCAATGATTGCCATAACTTGCTCCTGTGTCAGTTAATTTACATTCTTAAAATTATCATCAGCAGGGTAAAAACACTTGAGCCTTGTGATTAAAGTTTACAATCAGAGAATTATTCCTATTAATGCTATAATCAGAGTCTAAATTTGATAATTTGTATTTAAAATTACATCTTTTTATTTTTTTAAGAATTGACTTTAAATGACTTACTTACAGGAACCTAGAAACTCAATTTTTTCCTAAATATCTATCGTTAAAACCACAATTTCTCCTAGTAGCAACTGGGTTTATTTGGGTAATTCTGTAAAATAAATAGACATCTGGTAAAAATCAAAAATAAAATCAATTATTATCCATAAATTATCAATTACTCCCCTCCACCGGAGGGGTTAGGGGTGGGTTCCCTGTTCCCTGTTCCCTGTTCCCTGTTTTGGAGGAGATGTTTAATTTATTCTATTTCAAAGATGTCACAAATAGTTTCCAACTTTAAATGTGAAATAATTTCCTGAAATTACTGTATAGTCAAAGTCTTGTAGCTCTATAAAATCCTGCTTTTGACTTTTGACTTTTGACTTTTGACTTCCGTGAAACGGTATAGTAATTCACACTAGACTTTTGATTTGGTCAAGACTGTTGTAAAATCATGAGATTAGTCAATTGAATTTTACAAAATCTCATTGAGAATGGAACAAAATCATAAATCAACAGTAATAATCACAGGTGCATCGTCAGGGGTGGGTTTACACGCTGCCAAAGCTTTAGCAAAAACAGGTCAATGGTATGTAGTGATGGCTTGTCGAGACCTCTCGAAAGCAGAAAAAGTTGCCCAAGAAGTAGGAATGGCAAAAGATAGCTACACTGTGATGCACCTAGATTTGGCTAGTCTAGATAGTGTACGACGGTTTGTTAATACTTTCAGAGAAAGCGGTAGGTCTCTAGAAGCTTTGGTATGTAACGCTGCGGTATATTTGCCTCTATTAAAAGAACCGATGCGTAGTGCAGATGGGTATGAATTGAGTGTGGCGACAAATCATCTTGGACATTTTCTCCTATGTAACATTATGTTAGAGGATTTGAAACAGTCTCCTGCTGCGGATAAAAGATTGGTGATTTTGGGAACTGTGACAGCTAATCCGAAAGAGTTGGGAGGAAAGATTCCAATTCCAGCACCTCCAGATTTGGGAAATCTTCAGGGTTTTGAAGCAGGTTTCAAAGCTCCTATTTCTATGATTAATGGCAAAAAGTTTAAGTCTGGAAAGGCTTATAAAGATAGTAAACTCTGTAATGTATTGACGATGCGGGAGTTACATCGGCGTTATCACGAGTCAACAGGGATTGTATTTAGTTCTCTGTATCCTGGATGTGTGGCAGATACGCCTCTATTCCGAAATCATTATCCTTTATTCCAGAAAATTTTCCCGCTATTCCAGAAAAATATTACTGGGGGATATGTTTCTCAAGATTTGGCAGGAGAAAGGGTTGCTGCTTTAGTTAAAGATTCTGAGTATAAGGAGTCTGGAATGTATTGGAGTTGGGGAAATCGACAGAAGAAAGATCGTCAGTCTTTTGTGCAAGAAGTTTCTGATGAGGCGAGTGATGATGATAAAGCGATTAAGCTTTGGGAATTAAGTTCAAAGTTGGTAGGGTTGAGTTAGTTTTTTAATTGAAATAGTGAGAATTCCCGCGCTTTCTTAATAAGGGAGCGTAGGGATTTTTGTTAATTATAAATTAGCTAAATCTGTAAGCGACTGAGGTTTTTACGAGTTTCGAGAACAGCAAAGTTGAGAGATACGGTGAGCTTTGGCAAGTAAATTTATTAGTATTTCGCCTGACTTTATCCTCATCATTGGGTCAAAACAGATACTGTATTTAATTTAAGACCAAATCTGGTTGATTAAGGAGATATTCAAAAAATTCAAAATCTTTGTCTAATAGAGATTTGGATATTTAGGTAATTACCCTACAATAACTGGATTTGGTATAACTTATCGTTAAAATTGATGAAAAATTGTTGATAAATATAGATTTAGATTACAGAGTAATGAAAAATTACACTTTGTCTGTGTTTTATTATCTGTTCAAAATCTTACTTATCAAAACGTCCCTACAAAGGTTTTGGTGCGCGATGTGGTTAATCCATTTGAAAAGCTCTGTAGAGTATGTTATGTAGAGTATTGACTTAATCAAAGAATAACGATATTATAAGTTATAAAGCGTACTATTAAACAGACTCTGTTTGCTGCGCATACAAAACACACATAACATGAAATCCATTAGAACCAAGCTCAAACTTAATAATAAGCAGAAAACTCTGATGGCTCAACACGCAGGCTACTCACGTTGGTGTTATGTGCGACTCGTTGGCTAGCAAAGACTGCCCAAAAGCAGATGTAACAAGCCTTCCAGGTCATACATGAAAGTAAAAACTTCGACCTGAGAAAACTCTTATGACCTTGTAGGTGAAATTCCTACCGCCT
>NZ_JAAHGM010000034.1:0-83401 GCF_010692625.1 Okeania sp. SIO2C2 | reverse complement strand
TTGTCGTTTATATGAAACAGATTTTGAGGCGCAAGCTCTGGAGATGTTGAAAAAGCGGGCAGATTTGATTGATAAGTGGCAGTTGCTGAAATATCGAGCAGAATTAGGGGAAAAGGATGAGGTAATTGCAATATTACTAGGGCAATTAAAGGATGAGGATTCTAGTGTGCGTTGGAGGGCAGCCGATGCCTTGGGCAAATTGGGTAACAGTTCCGAAACAGTAATTAACTCTCTACTACCTCTACTTCAGGATAATGATTTTATTGTGCGTTGGAGGGCAGCCGATGCCTTGGGCAAATTGGGTAACAGTTCCGAAACAGTAATTAACTCTCTACTACCTCTACTTCAGGATGAGAATTCTGATGTGCCTGGGAGGGCAGCCGATGCCTTGGGCAAATTGGGTAACAGTTCCAACAATATCCTCCCCACTATCATTCAATGGATTCAACAACACCAAGATTCAGAATATGTCGGTAGAGGTATTGATGCGTTGTGGTATTTAGTTGTAGGCGAGGAAAATTGAGATGGTGAGAGACATTTAGATTTTCAATTTCAAAAGGTGAGTCATGGAAAAGAAACTATTGGACAATAGTAAGGGCGATCGCCCAAAAATGGAAAAGAAACTATTGGACAATAGTAAGGGCGATCGCTCAAAAATGGAAAAGAAACTATTGGACAATAGTAAGGGCGATCGCTCAAAAATGGAAAAAAAACTATTGGACAATAGTAAGGACGATCGCTCAAAAATGCCAAACAAACACTTGAGTTCAATTTTCCTCTCCACTATTGTTCAATGGATTCAACAACATCAAGATTCAGAATATGTCGGCAGAGGTATTGATGTGTTGTGGTATTTAGTCGTAGGTGAGAAAAATTGAGATGGCGGGATACATAAGGAGTCATATCAAGTAACATTAAATAACCTGAATATAGAGTAATATCAAGTTGCACTGATTAGCCACAATACAATAAAGATGAAAAAGATGGCATACTCCTCAAGAGTCATCTTAAGATGACTTAAACTATTAGCCAAGGATTTCAATCCTTAGCGAATTGGCAACCTTGGCGAGCCATGTCATCCGCCCAGAAATTTATTTCTGGGCTGCATAGCAGAAGTCATCTTTAGATGACTAAAGATATCTAATTTATTATGGCTAATTAATGAGGCTCGATATCAGGAGTCATATCATGTCCGAATAATCAGCTAAAAAAACCTTCTCCCTTGAAACCTTTCTTTCCCTTCTGCCTTCTGCCCTCTGCCTTCTGCCTTCTGCCTTCCTTAAAAAAGAAAAAATGCCAAACAAACACCTGAATTCAATATTCCATAGAATTCCTATTCGGACAATACTAATCGTACCATTTCTCATACAACTGTTAGCAACTGTGGGACTCGTCGGCTATTTGTCCTATCGCAGTGGTCAACAGGCGGTACAGAATCTCTCAGAGCGCTTGATGACAGAAGTAGCAGAGCGAGTGAATTTGTATATTCAGCAGAATCTTCACAAAGCGATCCAAATCAATAAAATGAATATTGAAGCAGTCCGAAATCAAACCCTAGATTTAAACAATTTAGCCGAGGTGGAAAAACTTCTATGGTTACGCATCAAGCAATTTGAAACCGTGACTGGCATTTTCGTGGGTTTCCCTGACGGTAGGTTTCGAGTGACTCACCGCAGAACTAAAGAACGAATTGAAGGAATGATTTCCGATCCCAAACGCCCGGAGCGCTTGACAATGTATCTTTTGGACAAACAGGGACATCGTGTTCAAGAACTTTTCTCTCTCGATCCATTCGTCATCCAAGAAACTCCTTGGTATCGAGGCGCTGTCAGTAATCTCGCTCCTGGTTGGACGAAACCTTTCCAAGTAGGCATACTTCCAGTCCTAGCAGTTAACAACTATGCCCCGTTTTTCAATTCCCAAGGGCAGTTGGAAGGAATATTTGCCGTCAATGTGGGTTTAACACTAATCCAAGATTTTTTGAAATCTCTAGATATTTGCGATGGTTGTCGAATTGCCATTATTGATGAAGATGGCTGGTTGCTTGCCAGTTCCGTTGATGAGAAACCATTCCTGACTACTGCCGGACGAGTAAATAAAGATGGTAACTATGATGGGGCTTTACAGCGGTTAAAACCCATGGAGAGTAAGGACTCCGTTATCGCGACTGCTGCTACCCATTGGCAAACTTTAGCCACAGACAAAAATACTGTGACGCGATCGCAATTTGATTTGGGACCAGAAAAATATTGGTTACAACTGGCACCTTTGGATATAGAAATACTCCATCCTAACTGGACAATTGCTATCATTGTTCCCCAGTCGGAATTCATGACAGAGATTAATGCCAATACAAAAATCACAGTCGTTTTTTGTCTTTTGGCGTTGGTTATTGCCACAATATTGGGTATTTTGACAGCTCGTTGGATAACACAACCGATATTAAAATTAAACCAAGCAGCAAAAAGTATGGGTCAAGGACAATGGCATCAACAGACAGAACTACAGAGCGATCGGCGCGATGAAGTAGGAGAATTAGCTCAGTCTTTCCACCGCATGGCAACAGAATTACAAGCTTCCTTTGAAACTTTAGAACAACGAGTGGAAGAGCGAACAATTGAACTGACTGAGTCGAATCAACAATTAGAAACAGCTAAAGAAAAAGCGGAAGTGGCAAATCAAGCAAAAAGCACTTTTATTGCCAATATGAGTCACGAATTACGCACTCCTTTAAATGCCATTTTAGGCTTTTCGCAAATTATGATGCGTTCTCAAACCTTATCTCTAGAAGAGAAAGAAAATATAACTCTTATTAATAAGAGTGGCAACTATTTATTAACCTTAATTAACAATATTTTAGACTTATCCAAAATCGAAGCTGGGAAAATGACCCTCAATGGGAAAACCTTTGACTTTTATTCATTGTTGAACGAACTGGAAGACTTATTACATATAACGGCAGAAAATCAAGGATTAACATTAATTTTTTACCGCCAGAATGATGTACCTCAATATATCTATACTGACGAAACTAAGCTCCGTCAAGTATTAATTAATTTAATCAATAATGGTATTAAATTTACATCTGAAGGGGGTGTGAGTGTTACAGTTGTGAGTCAAAAAGAATCCCCCCTTAATTCCCCCTTGGAAAGGCAAAAAGAATCTCCCCTTAATCCTCCCTTAGAAAGGGGAAAAAGTTCTGGAAAAAATCTCTCCTTAGAAAGGGGAAAAAGTTCTGGAAAACATCCTTCCTTAGAAAGGGGAAAAAGTTCTGGAAAACATCCTTCCTTGGAACGGGGAAAAAGTTCTGGAAAAAATCTCTCCTTAGAAAGGGGGGAAAGTTCTGGAAAACATCCTTCCTTAGAAAGGGGGGAAAGTTCTGGAAAAAATCTCTCCTTAGAAAGGGGGGAAAGTTCTGGAAAAAATCCCTCCTTAGAAAGGGAGAAAAAATCCCCCCTTCCCTTAGAAAGGAGTTCTGAAAAAAATCCCTCTTTGGAATGGGGGAAAAGTCATGGAAAAGCCACAATTATTTTTGAAGTCAGAGATACAGGAGCAGGAATAGCTGAAGCTGAAATGCCCAAATTATTTGAAGCATTTGTCCAAACAGAAACAGGCAAAAATAGTCAAGAAGGAACAGGATTAGGATTACCTATTAGTCGTAAATTTGTACAGTTAATGGGAGGAGATATTACCGTTAACACTCAAGTAGGCAAAGGTACAACCTTTAGATTTGAAATTCAAGTAAATGTTGCCCAAAAAGCAGATATAGAAACTCAAGAACATCCTCGTCATGTTATTGCTTTAAAACCCAATCAACCCCGTTATAAAATATTAATAGTGGATGACCGGCCTACTAATCGTTTATTATTAATTAAGCTATTACAACCATTAGGATTTGAATTAAAAGAAGCAGAAAATGGAAAACAAGCAATAGAAATCTGGGAAAAATGGCAACCTCATTTAATTTGGATGGATATGAGAATGCCAGTAATGGATGGTTACGAAGCAACTCAAATAATTAAAGGCACAACTAAAGGAAATGCCACAGCAATAATTGCCTTAACAGCAAGTGTATTAGAAGAAGAAAAGTCAATTATTTTATCAGCAGGATGTGATGATTTTGTCAGAAAACCTTTCCGAGAATCAATGATTTTTGAGACAATGAAAAAGTATTTAGGAGTGGAATATATTTATCAACAAGAAACTCCAGATCAAACTGCCAGTGAATTACCAAGTTTAACAGTAGAAGATTTAGAGAAAATGCCTACTGAATGGTTAGAAGAACTGTATGATGCAGCGAAAGCTTTAGATGACGATCTGAGCTTAGAATTAATAGAAAAAATTCCGGTTGAACAATCTTTATTAGCGGAAAAATTAACTAATTTAGTCAATGATTATCAATTTAAAACCATTAGACAATTAATTGAATCTCTGTAAACATCCAGCTATTAGCGGTCAGCTCTTCCTACAGAATGCTGCGCAAACAGCTTTTTAATAAATGAAGCAAGCATTTACTTAACTTCTACAACATTTTTAAACAAAGAATTGAAGCACAAGAACAGCAAGCTTAAATTGTTCACTAAAATTAATAAAGCTGAATGCTGAATGCTGAATGCTGAATGCTGAATGCTTACGAATCTCTTAAATCAGGATAAATCATAAAAATATGAATAATATATCAGAAAAAAAATCAGAAGGAACTATTTTAATCGTTGACGATCAACTTTCTAATTTGAAAATTTTAGCTACTCTTTTAAAAGATAATAATTATAAGGTAAAAAAAGCCATTGATGGAGAGAGTGCATTAATTTCTATAGAAACAGACAGTCCCAATTTAATTTTACTAGATATAAAAATGCCCGATCTGAATGGCTATGAAGTTTGTGAACGTTTAAAAAATCATCCTAAAACTAAGGAGATTCCAGTGATTTTTATTAGCGCTTTAAATGAAGTTTTTGATAAAGTAAAAGCATTTGAAGTAGGGGGAATAGACTATATTACTAAGCCTTTTCAAGAAGAAGAAGTTTTAGCAAGAGTTAAAAGTCAGTTAATTATTCAAAAACAAAAACAGTTATTAGAAAAAGAAAGAGAAAGTCTAAAACAAGAAATTAAACAACGCCAAGAAGCAGAAGCGATTTTATATCAATCTAGGGCATTAATTTCTGGTATTTTAAATTCCTCTCTTGATGGTATTGCAGCGATGGAAGCATTGAGAGACCAGAGAACAGGAAATATTATTGATTTTTCTTGTTTAGTTGTTAATCCAGTTATTGCTAGAGCTTTTAATCAAGAACCACAAGATTTAATTGGTAAATTAGTGCTGAAAAAGTTCTTACATAGAATTCATTATGATTTATTTACAGATTTAGTTAATGTGGTAGAAACTGGAAAATCTTTAGAGCAGGATATTTATTATAATAACCAAGAAGAAGGAAAATGGTATCATTTCATCGCCGTTAAATTAGGGGATGGTTTTGCTATTACAGTAAGAGATATTACAGAAAGGAAAAACTTAGAATTAACCCTTGAAGAAACTAATAAAGAATTAGAAACTTTTAGTTATAGTATAGCTCATGATTTCCGCGACCAATTAGAAACTATTGAGTCATTAACTCATTTTCTCAAAGAAGAATATGGAGATGATAATTATACCAATCAAAATGCTCAAGATTATTTTGATTTAATGTTTCAATCAACTGCTCGAACGCAGCAGATTATTAAAGATTTACTCATGTTGTCCAAGGTAAAAAAAAGTCCAATAACTCTTGAATTAGTGCATTTAAGTAATATAGTTCAAGAAATACTAATGAAACTTCAAATAAAAGAACCACAAAGAAAAGTTGAATTATTAATTCAGCCCAATGTTACAGCTCAAGGGGATCAAAGATTTTTAACAATTGCTTTAGAAAATTTAATTGGTAATGCTTGGAAATATTCATCTAAAAAAGATGTTACTCAGATTGAATTTGGAGTTTTATCCGCAGAACAAAAAGAATTAGATTCAATCATTAATCAATGCTCTTTATATTACAAAGACAAAAGCTTATGTGTACAAAAATCAGATGTAATTTATTTTATTAAAGATAATGGTGCTGGCTTTAATATGGAAATATTCACAGAATTATTTACTCCTTTTAAGCGATTCCATTCAGATGATGAGTTTGAAGGAACTGGTATTGGTTTATCAATTGTGAAAAGAATTATTAATTGTCACCAAGGTTTAATTTGGTGTACTTCTCAAGTGGAAAAAGGCACAACTTTTTATTTGACTCTTAATAACAGTAGAAAAATTTAAAAAAGATAAAGAAGGAGTCAGGAGTCAGGAGTCAGGAGTCAGGAGGGAAGAAAGAAGAAGAAGGAAGAGGAGAAAAAGGAGAAAGTTTTTTGGTCGCGTAAGCAGAACCGAGTTCTATCGCGCTCTTATCCTGACATGATATTAGTCTCGAATAGCAGTGAGTATGCCTAAATATTGAGGAGTCACAGAATTGTGAATTATAGTCTATTTTTATGAAAACCACTATAATTTTAATTTATGTTCTCTGTTTAGTGAAAATCCTAGAACTTTGTACCCCATCTACTGTGCGTGAAGATCATTTTCAATTTCTATTGCTATAATAAAAGAAGAAAAAAACTCTACAAACTGCTCTGATATAGATTGAAATCTAGGAGGGCCATTATGATTGAAATCAGTTCCAATCAACAGGATAACGTTCTTGCCTTTACTGCTCATGGTCGAGTCACTGGAGAGGACTACGAATCTGTTTTGATTCCCGCCATAGAGGCTAAGTTAAAAGAAAAACCCAAAATTCGCTTGCTTTATAATTTGGGCAGTGATTTTTCAGGGTTTGAAGCTAAAGCTTTATGGGATGATGCAAAAGTAGGTCTTCAACACCCAACTGCTTGGGAAAAAATTGCAGTTGTGTCCGATAATAAATGGGTTGTCGGAGCAACAAAACTGTTTAGATTTATTATTCCTTGCCCTGTAAAAGTATTCGACAATAATCAATTAGTGGGAGCCACTGAATGGATTAATTCGTAGGTTAAACAAGTAGTAATTGGTATAGCAGAAAGAAGAAGGAACGATTGAGGGACTGAAGTTAGAAAAATTTTGCGTTGTCGGAGTTTTAGGCTTTTGTTTGATATATCTGCGCCCTTTTCTTCTACTGCTATATATATTTATATTCAACTTCTTGGGATTTGCTCAACTTAATCTTTATTTATTATTATTGGGTTGCGAGATACGCTTAACCCAAACTGGTAGCGCGTCTAGCTTTATAGATGTGGGAGAGGTCAGATTAAGGGAGCGATCGCTCTATTCCCTATCCAATTATTTCAACCAATTCAACAAATCTTCCAAACTACTAAAACTTAAAGTTGCTCCTCCTAAATCTTCTAACTCTTTGGGGAACTTCGGTAATTCTACAAATATCATTGCTACTTCTTCGTCTCTATAGTCAAATAATTGCTCTTTCTCTTTAAACACAAAATGATTAATATATTTGGCGGTTTCTTCAAACATCTCAAAATTTGTAATCGTTAAAGCAATTACTGGTTTTAATTTCCGATATCCTTCCCTAGTTTTTAATTGATTGCCATAAGTTTTAAACAAATTATAAACTACTCGCTTTTCAAAAGCCAGAACACTCAATACCTGCATTTAAATAATCAAATTGGAGCCGTCATTTAAGATAGCTTTCACATCTAGATAACTATCTTTCAAACTAATCGTATCTCCTGGATTATATGGGTCAATTATTTCCCAATCTTGAATCATAGATTCACCACCATATATTAGAGCATTCAAGAAACTAATCAAAATATCTTTACTCTCAGTTGAGCCAAATATTTTTTTGAAAGCAAAATCTGTTTTAGGACTAATAAATCTCATAGTTTTACTTTGTTTATCAACTCCAGTTATGGGGATTTAAACCCAAGCTTTTAGCGCGCTGAAAGCTGAGTTATGTTTACAGAGCATTCCGGTACGGAAAATGCTGATAGCTAGTTAATTATTAATTGTTGAACCACAATTAATCTATTCTGACTCCTGAACTACTTAATACTTTTTTTCTCACTTCTAGTCCGCAAAAATTCTCCAACAATTGCAATCGCTCCTGAGCCTAAAATTAAAATTACACTCAGGGCATTAATATCAGGTTTTACCCCTGTACGAATCCTACTAAAAATTTCCATTGGCAAAGTTGTTGCCCCACTTCCTGAAGTAAAACTAGCAATTAAAAAATCATCCATACTTAATACAAAAGCTAGCAAACATCCAGATATAATTCCTGGCATTAATTGGGGTAACAATACTTGCAAAAAAGCTTGTACTGGAGTTGCTCCCAAGTCAAGGGCAGCTTCCTCTAAATTAGGGTCTAAATCTGCTAATCTTGTGGAAACAACTAAACCCACATAAGCTAGACAAAAAACAATATGAGCTGCAATTATTGTCCATAAACTTAATCTAATTGCCAATGCTGCTAAAAAGACTAGAGTCGCAACAGCGATCGCTATATCAGGAATAATTAATGGTAAATAAGAAACACCTAAGTATAAAGATTTGCCTCGAAATTTATATTTTGCTAAACCTACTGCCATTAAAGTACCAATAATTGCTGAAATAGCCACAGCACAAATAGCTACAGTTAAACTATTTTGTAAAGCATTTAAAACTCTAGTATCTTGAAAAAGCTTGACATACCATTGCAGGGTGAAGCCCTCCCATCCTGCACTATATTTAGATTTATTGAAACTATAAAAAGTCAAGACAAAAATTGGCAAGTACATAAACAAAAACATTAAAATTGTAAATATTACCTGCCAAGAAATATGAATTTTTGATTGAGATTTAGACATATCTATTGGGATATTATCTTCTGGATTTATTAAACTATTTGTCATCTTTAACTTAATTAGTTAATGTTTATTCATTAGACATCTCCGAAAAAGAGGGAGCAGGGAGTAGGGAGTAGGGAGTAGGGGGAAATAATTGATAATTTTTGTGGGATAATTGATTTGATTTTTTATTATTGGAGATGTCTATTTATAATTTAATTTAGATATACAGGACGAACGCTAGAATTTTTTTTTAGGCCACAGGGGAGCAGGGAATTATCATCTACTACCTACAATCTAACACCTAACACCTTCTTCCTTTACTTAGAGGGTTTACCATCGCCAAATTTTAGTAAAAGAGCGATCGCTATACTCACCCCCAAAATCATAACCATACTCAAAGCTGAACCAAACCCCCAATTTTGAGTAGCTCCTAAAAATTGATTATAAATTAATCGAGCAGCTGTCATACTAGAAGCACCACCCAATAATTCAGGGTCAACAAAATCTCCTAAAGAACTAATAAAAACTAATAAAGAACCTGCAGCAATACCAGGTAAACTTTGAGGAACAGTCACTTTCCAAAAAGTTTGTATAGGGGTTGCTCCTAAATCTGCCGATGCTTCTAATAATCTTCGGTCTAACTTTTCTAAAGAAGCATAAAGAATAGTCACAATATAGGGTAAATAACTATAACTCATACCAATCAAAACAGCGGGAGTTCGATTCAATACTTCTAAAGGTGGTAATCCAATAATTCCAATAATTGAGTTTAATACGCCAGTGGGTCGTAAAATTGTAATCCAAGCATAAGAACGTAATAAAGATGAAGTCCAAAGTGGCAAGACAAAACCTAATAAAAGTAAATTTCGCCACCGTTTGGGTGACATTAAAGCAATCCAAT
Source organism: Okeania sp. SIO2C2 (assembly GCF_010692625.1). NCBI lineage: Bacteria > Bacillati > Cyanobacteriota > Cyanophyceae > Oscillatoriales > Microcoleaceae > Okeania > Okeania sp. SIO2C2. The sequence goes on along the minus strand of NZ_JAAHGM010000034.1, from coordinate 73,665 downwards.
AAGCTACAGGAAATCCCAATAATAAACATAAAATTGTTGTACCTGTAGCAAAATAAATTGAACGCCAAATTACTTTTAAATTAATCAGGTCAAATACTCGTAAATAGTTACCAATGCCATCAGGGTTTACTAAATCTCCAGGTCGAATATTTTCTACTAAACTCAGTTGGAAAATTACTAAAGTCGGCAACACTAATATCAACAGTAACCATAAACCTGCCGGACCTAATAAAGCTAGAGGACCTAACAGTTTAGAAAATGTTTGACTTATACCATGTTTTGACTGAGAATTAGGGAAAGCTGGAGCAGACGGTTTAGTAGGTGTAGTCATATTTGTAAAGTCAAAATTCAAAAGTCAAAATTCAAAAATAATATTGTAGAAATTGGAACATTTCTCAAGGATTGGGTTCTATAGTGCTATTTTGTCAAGTCAAAATTCAAAAGTCAAAATTCAAAAATAATATTATATAAATTAGAAAATTATTCAAGGATTGGGTTCTATAGTGCTATAGGATTTAATTACTAAAAAAAGTTAGTAGAAAAATTCCATATATAAATCTACTCAGGAATTTGCCTTCCTCCTTCTTTTTTCTTCCTTCTTCCTTGCTCCTTCTTTCAATTATCAAAATAATAATAATGAGGGTTGCTCAAATACCCGTTACAAAAAATAACTTCTGACTTCTGACTTCTGACTTCTGACTTCGTTAACCACTTCTTAATTTCGTCCAGTATTCATCATAAACTTCTTCATATTTACCCAGTGGAACTAAACTTTCACACTTTTCAATAATTGATTCTGGGGGAAATAAAGTAGGATCTTCTTTTAGTTCTTCTGATAATCTTCGATAAGCTTCACGAGAAGGTGTAGCAAAACTGAGTCTCTCCACAATTTCAGCAGCTATATCTGGCTGTAACATAAAATTAATCCACTGATAGGCACCATCAGGGTTAGGAGCATTTTTGGGAATCACTAATGTATCCGTCCACAGAGAGGAACCACTGCGGGGAGTAATATATTCTAAATCTTCATTTTCTGGTTTAATTTCTGCAGCATCAGAAGAATAACACATAGCTATCAACAAATCTTCTACCAAAATTTGAGACCGCCAACCATCTGTAGTAAAAGAGGCGATCGCTGGTCTAAGTATGAGTAACTCTTGGTAAGCTTCCCTGATACTTTCAACATTAGTAGAGTTGTAGGAATATCCCAGCTTTCGCAAAGCACACCCCATCACCTCGCGCACGTCATTAGCTAGAGTCAGGCGCTTTGATATTAAATTTTTATTTTCCCAGAGATACTCCCAGTCAGTGGGCGCAGTGGGTAACAGTTTGCTATTGTAAATTAAACCAGTAGTACCCCAACTTATGGGTACACTATAGACATTACCAGGGTCATATATAGGGTCTTGAAATTCTGGGAACAGATCGTCTAAACCAAGAATTAGAGAATGGTCTAACTCTGTCAACAAACCCAGGGATTCCATTTTTTGCACCATATAATCAGATGGATAGATGATGCTATATGCTCCACCTCCTCCAGCTTGCACTCTAGCTAGCATCGACTCATTAGAGTCAAACACATCTGCAACTACTTTGATACCTGTTTCATCGTAGAAGCGGTCTAGCAAATCTTGGTCTGTATAACCTGCCCAAGTATATATATAGAGTAAATCTGAATCTCCCTGCATTCGGGGGTTAGATTTTACTTCAGCTAATCTCCAACCACAGCTAGAAAGAGCTGAAGCTGCGATGGTAGCTGCTGACGTTTTGAGAAATTGACGTCTAGAAGTGCGAGCATCTTGCTTGTTAATAGATGCAGCAATAACATTTCCCCGATATTTCTCGAAATTAGTTGGAGGCACTTTCAATAATTAATAATTAATAATTAATAATTAACAATTACCTCTTCTTTTCAAGGAGAGGATTAGACTCTTAAGGAAAATTTTTTCTCCTTTCAAGGAGAGGCTTTAAACCTTAATTATTCGGTAATTTTTCAATAGTGAAAATTTAGTTTACGTTTTTGTTATCTTGTCTCGCTTAGAGCCAAACAATCTTGTTTTGCCCAATAAAGATAGATAGGGGTATCTGCGCTGGGCAAAGTTCCTTGTGTACTGGGCTGCCTGATCGTCATGCGATCGCCTGACAACAAATTTACATGATAATATACATGAGTCCCCATATACATAACATTTATTAATCTACCTTCAAAGCAATTTTCTGATATATCTAGGGAATAAAGACTTAGCTCTATTTTTTCTGGCCGCACACTGACGACTACGGTAGCACCTGCATAAATCTCTCCGTTTTTTGCCTCTTCACTAACTGTTGATTGTTGTACAACAATTTTAATACCACGATCTGTCTTAACTACTATATTTGAATGATCGATAAATTCAACTCTACCCTGAAATAAATTCGTTTCTCCAATAAAATCTGCGACAAAAGGACTTTCAGGGTGCTCGTAAATTTCTTGAGGAGAACCTATCTGCTCTATTCTACCTTCGTGCATCACGGCAATACGGTCAGACATACTCATAGCTTCTTCTTGGTCGTGAGTTACCATCACAAATGTAACGCCTAAATCTTGATGTAAGCTAGACAATTCCATTTGCATTTGTTTGCGTAGTTTCAAGTCTAGGGCACCAAGAGGTTCATCTAATAATAATACTGCTGGACGATTTACCAACGCCCTTGCTAAAGCTACCCTTTGTTGTTGCCCACCAGATATTTGATTGGGATAGCGATCGGCAAATTTTTCCATTTTCACCAGTCGTAAAACTTGTGCCACTTTTTCTTCGGTTTCAGTTTTTCCTACACGTTTAATTCGTAGTCCAAAGGCAATATTATCTTTGACGCTGAGATGATTAAATAGAGCGTAGCTTTGGAAAACAGTATTTACAGGGCGACGGTAAGGAGGAGTTTGATTCATGGATACTCCCCTAATCATTATTTCACCTGCTGATGGGGATTCAAACCCAGCAATTAAGCGTAATGTTGTAGTCTTGCCACAGCCAGAAGGGCCAAGAATACTAAAAAATTCTCCTTGACGGATATTCAGGTCCACACCTCTTACTGCTGTATGGCCTTCAAACACTTTGAATACTTTACGCAGTTCAACGTCATTTTGGGTGTCGGTTACTGTTGTCCCTATATTTAGTGCAGTTTGAGTCATGGTTGCTATGTCATAAGTGGGAAAGTTACTCTGGAAATCTGGGTCTTATTGAATTTAAGTGTAATATTTTTCAGTATTTTAGCAGTTCTGGCTATTGCGCTTCATCTATTTGGGTCAGGACTTATACCATTTTGATAAATGTTTGCTACAAATAGCTAGGATATTTCTTAGAAGTCAACCCACCCCTCGCCCCTCCCCCTCCCAGGAGAGGAAGTCAGGAGGACTGAGTCACACGGGAATAGTTTCAATACCAGTTTTTAGCTAGGAAATTCTCTTTTTCTCTTGTTGCGCTACTAGGTGCGACTGGTGTCGTCGCGGGGTCGCACCGCTGTCTTGGTCGATTGGATATGGCGAGGAGACCCGTTCTTGCAGACCCGCTCCGAAGATCGCCATCCCACCCTACGGGAAGCTACGCTAACGACCGCTTTGTCAAAGGGACATCTCCTGCAAATATCTTTATAATCATGCTGATTATTCGTAACATTCTTTTTTCATGCATGGTATTACGCATAACCACTAAATATAGTAGGGGTTAACGGCCGTTAACCCCTACAAATTTTGAATTGTTCTGCTTTTTAGTTGTTTGTCTAGGAAATGAAAAATAAGATTTTTCATATTTTTAATCTCCTACTGCAAAAATCTGTTGGGCGATTAATTTAAGCTCTGGAAATGTAGGATAAATAATTTTTTCATCTCCTCTAAATTGTTGTACTTGATATTCTTCGTCAATTAACTGATAAATTGACAAAGTAGGTTGTTTTGGGTTGCCTCTATAATGTTTTCCCCCTAATCCTAAATAATCAACTATCCAATCTTCTGGTATTTCTAAACCCTCATAATCAATTAATTTATGACCATAAATTACGCCAATTTGTACTCACAAGTTCAATAATTAGCTTAATTGTTTTTCATTGAGTAATTGTGGAACGTTTTTTCCATAAAGGCTCATCTTTTAAAGCAGATTCATCCAGAAAAATTACGTCTGGATTATCACCAGATTTATTTGTATCTATCGGTTTAACAACTGCTTGCCTGGGAATAATATAAGGAAGTTCAAGAAGTTCGATTTGTACTCCTAGTTTAAGGGCGAGAAAACCTGCTACTTGTTCGTGAGTTCCTGTAGACTGTATTTCAAAAACAACTCCATTGTGTAATTCATCAGTACCATAACCATCTGGATAGCAATCTGAAAATTCGTCTAAGGTCATTAATTGTGGGGTAGCTTCTACAATCATATTAATCTCTTTTATGTAATTTTATATTAGTTCTATTCTACGATATTAATTGAGCGTTACATTTTAGCTCTCATTTCTAGAAAATTTATCGAATAATTAAGGTTTAAAGCTTCTCATTTTCAGGAGATACAAGAAAAAAATACTTTTAGTCAATCCTATTATTTTAAGGATAGGTAATTATTAATTATTACAGCAGTTTTCGAGTTGATAAGGTACAAAATTTTATGTTTTTAGGGAACACAGGATCTGTGTTCTGGGAACAAGGAATGAATAAAAATTATAGATTAGTCTTAAACTTTACCTCACTATCCTCAAATTTGCTGTAATTGTTAATTATTGGATAATTCCACCTATCAATTTAGTTATTCTGTCAGTAAATAATCATCAGTAGGTGAAGGAGACCCCTCCGGTTTAGGAGATGATTTTTCTATTTGCACATCATCTTTTTTCTCAGTAGATTCTTCTAATTGTTCGGGAGATTTTTCAGATGATGGTTTAGCTGTTTCCGGTTCATCTTTTTTTTCAGTAGATTCTTCTGTTTCAGCAGATGATTCTTCCGGTTTTTCTTGTTTTTCCCATTCTGCAACTGGTTTAGTTAAAACATTTTTGAAATTGACAGATAATAACAAAACAGACACCTCTTTTGGCGGTTCTCCTTCAACTTCTACTTGAGAATATATAGAAGTACCATCAAAATCTGCTTTTCCTAAAAACAATCTCCTAGTTCGCTCATCTTGAAGTTTAATTTCTACAGTAATTTCTGGTTTTTCTAAACCATATTCAGATAACTGAGAAACAGGAGTATTAATAGAGCGATCGCTTTTTAATCCTGTTATTTGGTCTAACAAAAATTCTACTGTTAGTAAATCAGCTTCTTTTTCTGTAGGTGCAGTTATTTTCCAAGTTGCTTCTTCGGCATTTTCATCCTTTGTTAAAGTTAATATTTCTGATTCTTGTTTGATAGTAATAGCCTGAATTTCTTCTGACTGAAAATTAAACACCTGTTTTTGTTGTTCTTGCAATTCAGCTTGTTGTTGCTTACCTCTAATTTCATAAAAATAAACAAACCCACCTAAAGCAAGTGCTGTTAATATTAACGTTAAAGTTGTTTTCTTGATTTTCATAACATTTACGAGTTCTGAAAAAAGTTTTATTCTCGAAGTAAATTAAATTTCAATCCTACATTTTGAACTTCAAAACGTAGTAGAAAGAATAAGGAGTCAGGAATCAGGAGAAAATAACGGTTGCCAATAGAAATAAAACAAATAAATAATTAAGTATTTATGTTTAATATTTTTCTGATAATTTGAGTTTGAAAAAGTTCAACTCCCTTCGGGAGAAGGAATAGGCAACAGGCAACAGTTAAATAAGGACTGGGAGAAGAAAAAATCTTTTGCCTGTTCTTGGGGTAAGTTAAGTAGGTAGGAACGAAAAAAACAAAGTATGTAATAAAAAGTCAAGTAGCTCATAAGTCTCTTTCCTTTCCTAGGTCATGCTGCGCAAACAGCTCCTGCTGCCCTCTGCCTACTGCCTTTGTCTAAAAATAAACTTTAACGCCTAGCCTACCTACTTAGTCTAAACTCAAGTCTTTAAACACTGTGTCAAAGTTGTTTTTTGTAATAATATAGTATAGTGATACAGTATGTTTAATCTTTTTTGAAAGAGTCACAAATCTAATGAGGAAATTTCAATATTTATGAATATTAATCCAGCTTCTTCTTTGCCTTTGCCACCTGGTAATTTAGGATTACCTTTTATTGGAAAAAACAAAATATTTCCCAAGAATTATCAAGACTATATAAAAGAAATGTACGAAAAATATGGTCCTATTTATAAAACCAGAATTCGAGGTAAAAAATTTATTTACTTTCAAGGATATGAAGCTGTAAAATTTGTTTTAACTAATGAAAACAAATACTTTACATCACCTATCATTTTCAAAAATTCTCAAATAATTTTTGGTAAAACTGATATTACTAGGTTGGTAGGTAAAGAACATAGAGATAGACAAAAACTATTAGCTCAAGTTCTCAAGAAGCAAGCGCTAAATAACTATATTAATACCATTCATAATTTGAGTCAAGGCTATTTTTTAAAATGGATAAAATCTGATTTTGTAGATTTATATTTTGAAATAAATAATTATACTTTAGACCTTGTTTTGAAATTATTGCTAGGTATAGATTCTGCTTCAGAAAGTGAAATCGGTAATTATTTAAAAGACATGATGTCAGGATTAAATACCATTCCGTTAGCTTTTCCTTGGACTAAATTAGGTTGTGCTTTAAAAAGTAAGGATAAATTATTTAATCAATTTGAACAAATCATTGTAAAAAGACAGAAAGAGAGTGATTTTGGTTCAGATGTATTAGGTATATTACTTACAGTTCGAGAACAAACGCATAACCAAATAACTATAACAGAAATAGTAGAACAAATGGTTAATCTTTTATCATTAGGAAAAAAGGAATTAAGTTCAGCATTAACTTCTTTTTTGATCTTAACAACAGAGCATTTAGATGTTTTAAACTTACTTCAAATAGAACATGAAAAATTGGATAAATCAGAACCACTATCTTTCGCTAAATTAAAGAAAATGGTTGATCTAGAACAAGTTATCAAAGAAGTATTACGGCTAGCTCCTCCTGTGAGTGGTGGACTTCGAGAAGTTCTTCAAGATTGCTCTTTTCAGGGATTCCGAATTCCTAAAGGATGGAATGTAGGTTATCGAATTAGTTCAGTTCTTCAAGACCCAGAAATATATGAGCAACCAGAAAGATTTAATCCAGAACGGTTTAATCTTGTAAATGCTGAAGATCAAAAGAAACCTCTTTGTTATATCCCATTTGGAGGTGGTGTAAGGGAGTGTATAGGCAAAGAATTTGCTTATTTGGTCATCAAAATTTTTATATCTGCCCTACTAGATAATTGTAGTTGGAAATTTAAAGAGAATCAAGATTTGACAATTAATACATTTCCTGTTGCTCGCCCAGCAAATAAAATAGAAGTTTGCTTTACGCAAAAGTAAATTAACTGTCAAAATCTACAATGAAATGGCCTTGCTTACCTACTGTGAAAACCGATGCATCACCGTAGACTTCTGATGCCTTTAAAGACCCTAAACTCCAATTATAAATGATTTGTCACACTAGATTGTAATTTTTTCTCTTGCTGAAATCTCTTATGACTTTTCACTTTTACCGTAAGGATTCAACTATTAGTATTCAGCTTTTCCTGCGGAATGCTGCGCAAATAGCTTTTGAACTTAATACTTACTAAGGTTAGTTGATGACCTTTTTCTTAATAACTTTTAATTCTCCTTGGAGTCTAATTTATCGTTCCAAAATAATGAGTTAATGGCTGATAGCTGATAGCTGACTGCTGAATGCTTACCTTTTACCTGTCTCCCTTTCTCTCAAATATTAATCTTTTTCAACTTTCTATTACTATAAATTTTAATTTATTGTCTTCGCCACCATATAATTCCACCAATTGTAAAGCCTAAAAATGGTAAAATTACTATTGCCATCCAACTTAAAAATCTAGCTCGTACTAACCTCATTGCAATACGACGGTTTGTGGTTTTTTTCGGACTAATAGAAAGTATTTTTTCTTCTGGTTTACCTAACCAAGAAACTGAGTTAAGAAAAACATCTTTATTTAATTGTTGTTGAAACCAACCGTTTGTCGCAAATTGAGAATTTCCTAACACTACTAAACGTGCTTCTTCAGATGTATTCTCTGATTTTTCTACTGTTTCTGTAGGGTCAAATTCATCTGGTGGTTGACCAGGAAGTGGGGGAATAACTTCAGCAGAAATTATCTCTTTTTGCTCTTCTAACTCTGAAGTAGAAGTTGCCACTGGTTCATTCGGTGGTTGACCAGGAAGTGGAGGAATGGGAGTAAGGTCTAATCCTGTTTCATCACTTTTTTCTACAGTAGAAGAACGAGTAAAAGCTACACCTATTGATAATGGTCCAAGGCGATCGCGACCCTCATTAAACTGTAACTGACCCCTTAAATCTGTTTCGGCCCAACTTTGGTCATTAGTCCAAATTAGAGGACTTTCTACTATTCCATCCACGGTTTGACTTTCTATGGGTCGAGCAAAAGGATACAATGAAATACCATTACTAAAATCATCAGTAATAGGATGTTCTCCGTAGCTACTAACTAATACCACCCAAGGGTCAAGACCTACTAACCGACCAATACTTGGGTCATCTATTGCCAGGCGATCGTCAACTAATACTCCCCACTCTTCAAATAAATCATCTAATTCTGGGTCGGTGCTTGGGTCTAACATAATAAACACACCACCACCTCCATCTAAATATTCTTTTAAAGCGGTAACTTCTGCCTCTAAAAATTCTCTTTGCGGACCAGCAATAATTATCATATCTGCATCTTCTGGCACTTGAGAAATACTTGCCAAATTTATCGACTCTACTATATATTTTTTATTTTCAAGAGCTTTTAGAGCTTCGGAAAAACCTCTTTCCCCTTCTTCTAATTCCCTTTCACCGTGACCTTGAATAAAGTATATTGTTAAAATTTTGCCACCGAGTATTTCTTCTATGCTGTTAGTTAGTTTAGATTCTGTGAGAGGTTCTAGTTTTCTACTAATAATAACTTCTTTTCTTTCTCCTGCTTCGAGATAAATTTCTCCTAATTGTTGTACCCCAAATTCATTAGCTTTTCCTGGTTGTTTCTGGGGGTCTACTAACTCAAAATTAAATTTACCATTTCCTTGTCTTTGATAGTTTTCTATTAGTTGAGTATATTGAGGATTTTCTCCTCGATCGAATATCCAAAGTTTAACTGGTTGTTCGAGATTTTCTAATACTTCAATTGTTTGAGGCGATAATGTAAATTTTTGATTTTCAGTAAAGTCTATTCTAGTTTGATAACGAACTGCTAGAAAGTTAATTAGTGCCAAGATAATCAATACTGAAATAGTAGCAAAAATTGCGTTTGTGCCTGCTTCGGTTGCTCGACCACTCCACCAAGTTGTAGTTGAGTTTTGTTCTACAGAATAAGCTTGATAAAAAATCCACAAACCAATTATGACTATGCCAGTAGTGATTAAACTTAATGGTATAGGTTCCCAAGTTCCTGAAACAACACCTGCTGATACACCGATAATAGTTAAAATTGGTCCTAGCCAAAATATATAAGTCCAAGTACTTTTGATACTGTTCATATTATCTTTTTTTCTATCTGTAAATTGTCTTGAATAGGAAATCAGGAATAATAAAGTTTTACGGAAGTTAAAAGTCAAAAGTAATATTTTATAGGCTCAAAACTCTAATGCTAAACTAATTTCAGGAAATTATTTCACATCTAAAGTTTGAAACTCTTTGTAACACTCTTTTTTCAAGTTAGTATAACACAGAAACAATATTATGAATAAATTTAGGGATTTATGCAATGAATTATTTACTTATTCCCTTTGTTTTTCATTACTGAATAATTAAGGTTTAAAGCCTCTCCTTTAAAGGAGAAAAAAGCGGTCGATCTTCGGAGCTTCCCGTAGGGTGGGATGGCGTACTTCGGAGCGGCTCTGATCAGAGCGGGTCTCCTCCCCATAATCGACCAAGAGAAGATTTTTTTTTCTTTTAGTAAATTCTCTTCTTTAACGTAAGGTCTGGGAAAATCTCTGGCAAAGACTTAATCGCGACACAATTAATATTGGTGTTGTGGGGTTAGCACGTCAAGGTAAGAGTACCTTTCTACAAAATGTAGCTGGACTAACAGATGAAGAGGATCAAGAAATTATTCCTAGTAGCGATCGCTTGCCTTGTACTACTGTTCAAAGTAATATTTATCATCACGAAGGGGATGCTTGTGCTAAGGTTTTTTTTCACTCTGAATCTTCTTTTATTCAAGAGATTATTACACCTTATTATCGAGAATTAGGCTTTGAAAATATTCCGAAAAATTTCCATGAGTTTACTAATTTGCCATTTCCTCCTCAGCCTATTAATCCTCAGCATCCTGCTAAAGCTGAGTCTATTTATAAACATTTACGACAGGATTATTATGTTCATCTAAATAAATATTCCGATTTATTGCAGTCGGAAAAGCGTTTTCTTAAAGTTCCAAAACGTGAAATTAGAAAATCTGTTTCACAAAGTTATGACGCTTCAAGCCAATAAATATAATTTCGCCTATTGAATGGTTAGCGAGAGGAATTAAGAGTTGTCTGTCAAACATTCCTAATACTTTTCAAGCATCTAAATTTGACCAGTTTATCTATGGCAATTTTGTAGAAAATGAAAGTGAATACCGTCTAGTTTCGCACAGTGAAAGTTTAAAGAATAATATCTCAGAGCTGGAAGATATACATGAAAAAAATTATTACTTTTGGGGAATTTAAAGTAGCGATCATAATCGCCAAGCTGTAGAAATTTGTAGGAATAATACTTCTATTTTGCCAAAAAAATAAATTATACTTACTCAAGCTGCTCTTGCTAGTAGTCGGGATAAAAAAACACCTTTGTTGAATGGAAACCTCTCATTTTTCCAGCACCGTTATATTTTTTTTCTGAAGCAGAAATGGCTGAATTTAACAATCGATTTTTTTGGTTATTAGTAGCTTTGAATGATATATCAATACCAACTTTCAGTAATGTAAATTTGCCTGATCATTATGAGAAAAATTACTGAATTTTGGGAAAATAAAGCTTTTTTAACTTATTACCAAAAGATGAAAAAGTAAAGATTCCAATAGAAAAATTTTGTGAAGAGCTTCCCGAATATGTGAAAAAAATTTCGCTTCAAGCACTAGCAGTAATTTTGAATGGTAAAAGACTATTGCTTACTGGCGAACAAGAGGAAAAAGACTAATTACTTATAATTCTCTATAGTATTTTCCTTTTCCTCCCTACTAATGCACATAATAAAATATCTTTAGCTATAGGTTCGGTTGACCCTGAATACTGTAAGTGGGCACAAATAATAGTTAAGCTAGATAGTTCTTCAATACATTTACGGGTTTGGCATTAGTTGGAGAAATCACGAGGGATAATTTTAAAAATCTGTTGATCGAACAACTTTTTCCTATTCTAGATATAGAAACTTTTAATCAAAGTAATTTAAAGCAATATTGGCAGAAAAATTTTCCTGATGCACTAGATTCTTTGAATTTATATTTATTAGAAAAATAGAGAGGTATTTTCCATATTCCTGAGATTGCTAATAGTTTAGAACTTATATCATGTCCGGATAATTAGTGATAAAAAAAAGTTTCTCTTTACTTCTTCTTTCTTCCCTCCTGACTCCTGATTCCTTAGTCGTTTATTTATAACTGTTCAACCGGACATGATATTACTAATTAGGGCTTGCTGAATAAATCTAAAAGCATTGATATATAAAGGTTGAGCGCATTTTTTAGTAAAAAAAAGTCCAAGCTTAATGGTCGTAATGGTTCAAAAAATTAGCATTTTAGGCTCATAGTTGCGCAGAATAATCCCTTGATTATTCTTCCTCCTACCTCCTTTATAATTCCCATTTCTCCTGTCTCCTGTCTCCTGTCTCCTGTCTCCTACCCTTACCCATAAGACTTTTTCAGCAAACCCTAATTATGAAGCTAGTAAGCTTTATATGACTTGTCTAGAATTACACTCATCAACCTATGAACAAAGTTTGCCACTATTGAAATCTATGATTGAAAAGAGCATCAGTTTTCTAGAAGAGAGAGTTAAGTTTCAGACAGATAATTTTATGGCAGTTTATCAATGGTTTAATTCTCTATATTTTCAAGATAAATCCCCAAGCAAATTTACGGATAAGTCTCTGACAAATTTTCAGATAAACCTCTAGATCCGTTTGAATTATTTTTAACCTCAAGGAAAGTCCAAAATAATAGCTTGAAAGATTATCTAGAGACTTATCTAGAGAAAGTTGAGTTCCTTTTTTCTTTACGAGGACGATATAAAACGGAAGATTTTTCTGGATAAAACTATAGGAAAAGGTTTTCCTGTTGAGATTCTAGAAACATGGCTCAAACTATTGAATACTCACTCAGAAAGTCAAGAGGTAGAAGCAGAATTTATGATTAGTAAAGCTTGGTATTTTCTAAATCATAAAACACTCAGATAAATGCGATAGAATCTAACAGACACTTACAAAAAATATGTAGGCAAATTTATTCAGTGGGCAAATAAACAGGAGCGTTTAGATTTAACTAATGATACTCCTGTTGAGTTAATTAGTGGAGGACTTATTGAGTACATCACTGAAATCTGGTGTCGGTAAAAATCAATTGATGAAAGTCTATAGAATTTGTTAATGTCTGAAGGTGTATTATCAAAGTTGAGCAATGAAGATTGTCTGAAGTTAATAAATGTTCACAGGTATTTAGGTGCAAATACATTATTGTTACCATTAACCAATTTAGATGACAGAGTGAAAAATTTTTCTCTGGAAGAGAAGAAGTATTTGGAGAAATATAAAAGAGAAATAGTAGATCCGTTTCAAGACTTTCTACTTAATCAATAACAAGACACTTATCTTCAGCTTTATTTACACACACTCTCTGATTTTTTCCTATCAGTCAAATACACTACTAGCAGACAAGATTCCCACAGTACAGTCATAAAAAAACCTTCTCCCTTATGAACCTTTCTTTCCCTTCTTCCTTCTTTCTTCCTCCTTGCTCATTAAGAACGCTGGAACCGTAAAGCATCAATTGATTGAGCAGTTAAAAATACTCCCAAAACAAGATAACTCAACAACATAATTATGCTGCTAGTATCCACAAGCCCCTGAATAATATTAGTGTAATGTGTTAGCATTGATAGATGTCTTAATGCCTCTGCTAAAGGACCACTAACATTATTTGCTACAACATCAATTACCCACAAAAATAATACTAAAGCAAAAGTAAGAATGGCAGACAAAATTGTACTATCTGTCAAAGAAGAAATAAACATTCCTAATGATAATACTGCTCCAGCTAGTAAAATTAAACCTCCATGTCCTAACAAAAGTAAAACTGGCGAAATAGGTGGTTCAGCAGCACCAATAGCAATAGCTTCTAACCCTAACAATGGCAATACCATAGAAATATAAAATGTTAATACAGCTAATAATTTTCCTGTTGCTACTGCCCAGTTAGTTATAGGTGAAGTTGCTAATAATTCTAAAGTGCCTCGTTTTCTTTCTTCTGCATATAAACTCATGGATAACATCGGCAGTAAAAACAAAGAAAGAGAACCCATAATACCCAAATAAGCCTTCAAAAATTCGTAGGGCGCATCGACTGGCGGTTCAGTAATTCCTAATTGGTCTCTAGTCGCAATTTGTTGAATAATTCCATCAGGTCCTAATAAAATAGCAACTAAAAAATATCCTGCCAATAACCAAAATATTCCTGTAATTGCATAAGCTAATGGTGATGCAAAATATCCTTGTAACTCTTTTCTGTAAATTGCCAAAATATTGCTAATTACTACTAGCATTGCTTAATATCCTTTTGATTTTTTTGTGGTCTGGAAGTGATACCATTTTGAAAAAATAATGGTAAGCATTTCCTGCGGAATGCTGCGCAAACAGCTATTAGCATTCAGCATTCAGATGCATGAACGTACAAGACTTACTAAAGTTAGCTTGTTACCTTTTTCTTTCCTGCGGAATGCTGCATAAACATAATTTTAAATTCTCCTTCTTAGATAATAAGTTAATAACTGATAAATGATAACTGATAGCTGACTACTGAATGCTTACAAATAATGTTACGAATAATAAGTTTGATTAAAAGGGAGGTGCAGGAGATATCCCTTTGATAAAGCGGTGAGACCCTGCGACGACTCCAGTCGCAAGCGTTCGGAACCCGGCGAGGTCTCCTCGCCATGGGAACCCCGACCAAGAGAGGGAACGCGCACCAAGAGAGAAAGAGAATTTCCGACCTAAAAACTGTTATTAAAGCCATTCATTCTGACTCCTGACTCCTAATAAATAGCCTAGTTATTTGTAGCAAATATTTATCAAATTTATTGTAGGTTATCGCCTCAATTTTTCTTTTCTTCTTGAGCATCTGTTTCTGTCACATCTTGCCAAGGATCGGGAAGAGGATTTTGATTTTTCTGAAGTTCAATATTTCGGTCATTATTCACTTTATCTATGACAGAATTTGCCGATGCTTCAATCGATGAATTTTTAGGAATATCACCTGTAGTTAACCCTAAGAAAACATCTTCTAAACTAGCACGAGTTCGGCGCAACTCGCATAAACTCAAACCATTTGTAACTATAGTATTAGCAATTTCTTTCCCTGGTTCCATATCTGGTTGAGATTTTATTTGTATTCTGAAACGACTTTTATTATCTGACTTAATTTTTTCTAGAGATTGAACCCCCGGAACTTCAGCTAATAATTTTAATCCTGTTTCCATTGCCAGATTTTCTCCCTCAATTTCTACTTCATATCCCCAGCCACTTGCTGATTTATTACTCATTTCTTCAGGACTACCTGTAGCGACAATTTCACCATAGTTAATAATCGTCACTCGATTACAAGTCATACTAACTTCAGGCAAAATATGAGTAGATAAAATAATTGTATGGTCATTAGCTAAACTTTTAATTAAATTTCTCACTTCAATAATTTGTCTAGGGTCAAGACCAACAGTAGGTTCATCTAATATAATTACTTGCGGATCGTGTACCAAAGCTTGAGCAATTCCAACCCTTTGTTTATATCCTTTTGATAGTTTTCTAATCAAAACTTTCTGCTTATCTAATAACCCACATCTTCTCATTGCCAACTTAACTCTAGCAGAGCGATCGCCCGCAGGAACTCGTTTAATTCTTGTGACAAAAAATAAAAAACTTTCCACAGTCATTTCTGGATACAATGGCGGAATTTCTGGTAGATAACCAATCAATTGTCGTACTGCCATAGAATCTTCATGGACATCATAACCAGCAATTTTAGCCGTGCCACTCGTAGCAGGCAAATATCCAGCTAATATCCGCATTGTTGTAGTTTTACCTGCACCATTCGGACCTAAAAATCCCAATATTTCTCCTTGTTGTACAGCAAAGGATACCTCCTTAATTGCTGAGGTTGAACCATAAATTTTGCTTAACTTCTCAACTTCAATCATTATGACCTTAAATAAGCGATTAAGTCTAAACTTTTAATGATAAACTATTAATAGGTAGATTACCTCAAATATTGGGTAAAAATATAGCTTTGCTAACTGACTATAAATCCGATCAAATCATCATTTACCATTTTATACCAGTGAGTTTATTCTAAATTTTTCAAGACAAAACTAGCTATCAATATTGTTTGTCTTAACTTTAAAAAGCATTCCGATACGAAAAATACCGATCGCTAGTTAATAAAAAATTAGTTTAACTTTAACTTTAGGTGAAAATATCATGTTAAAAATTAAAACCATACTAGCCACATTAGCAGTAGCCACATTTCTACTACCAAACAATCAACTATCAGTTAAGGCCAACCCTACCACCTCAGAAAATTCTACCCCAACAGAACAGACAAAAGACACCGAACAACCAAAAAATATATACGAACAGGCCAAACAAGAACTACCTGATGACCTTTACGCACTGTATCGAATCGTTGACCGTATTGCTAGAGCAAATGGACTAGACGAAAAACCTTGGCGAATCATCATATTTCCCAAATATGAAATCAATGCCTTTGCTACAGAAGTTAATCTCATTGCGATGTACAATGGTATCCTAGACCAACTTGTAGGCGATGCCTCTGCCATAGCTTGTATAGTTGCCCACGAAATGGCACATCATACTGAAAGGCACATAGCTTTAGCCCCAGTAGAAAAACTTGCTTTGATCGAAAAAATTGAACAAGAGGCTCAACAAGAAGTTTTAGCAGAAAAACAGGATGCTCAAGCAGAGGCAACTGGTATGTCTATCGGAGGTACTGCAGCTAGAGTATTTGGAGGCAGAGCAGGGAGAGTTGGTGGTGCTGTTTTGGGCAATGCTAGTCGTCAACGCACTAAAGCAAGCCAAGAAAAAATAAATGAAATTGTTGCTCAGAAAAAAGAAGAATTAGAACAAACTTTGGCTGAAGAAAGCCGTAAAAGAGAATTGGAGGCTGACGAAAAGGGATATTTGTATTCAGCAAAGGCAGGTTTTGAACCAGAAGGTTGTTTAAGAGCAATGAATGTTTTGCTGCAAACTCCAGGTGCTGAATTTGATACTACTCATCCCGCCGTACCTAAACGTATTGAAGCTCTAAAAGATTTAATGGTAAAATCTCCAGCAACATCTCTAGTAGAAGAGGGTAAAGCCCTTATTTCTCAAACTGAACCTTTGAGTTATGATTTTTCTAAAGATGGAGCATCTTTGAGAGTTAATTCTAGCCGTGGTGGTTCCTCTGGAGATGATATAGAACGTTTATTTGATTAGTGAAAATTCTCAATTTTAATAAGGTGTATATTTATAGATATTCTTATGTTTATTTGATGATAATTATGCCTATGAAATAATTGTATTTGAAGAGATAGTCGCTAGTAACTTGATTAAGTGAAAATATCTAAGTTTTGTGGAAAACCTGAAAAATCAATAGCTAAAATAGCGATTTAGATTCAAATTTAGCTATTAATTATAGCAGGGAATAGGGAATAGGGAACAGTGTTCAACAATTAATAATTAATAATTAATAATTATTAATTACATCTCCTTGAAAAGAAGAGGATTGGTTCAAAGGAAAATTTTTCTTTATTATCCCCTTAAAAGGGGAGGCTTTAAACCCAAATTTTTCGGTAAAAGCTTTTCTCTGCTTATGGTTCATCATCAATTTATGTCAAACACCAACTCGTTCCTTGCTATATGATTAAATTTAGATATTAATTGGCATCTTTGTCTATATAAAATTTATGATTAATGTATCTGTAAAACACTATATTTCAAGTGAAATATCAAGATATTTATACCATTTATAGCTCATCTAGAATTGGGTAAATATTTAGAGTTATTAAATCGGAATTTTATTAATACCAATGAACAGAAATAGTGTCATAAATTCTTTCTTTTAATAAGAGTTAAATAATTTATCTAAAATTATTGTTATTTAAAGTTTTTAGCCAAATCCATGTTTTTCTTGACTTTTTTTATATACTCAGTTCTGTGAAACTTGATCGGATTGTGTTTATAATAATATTTTAACGATTTCTTAAGGATTAAAAAGATACTGATGACTGCAATTCAATTTATTCAAGGTCTTGATGAAGAAGGTACTGAAAAAGTACGTTTAACTCGTTCTCGTAGTGGTAATCAGGGAACAGCTACATTTATTTTTGAAGATCCCAAGGCTTTAGGCCAAGATATTACTCAAGAAATTACAGGGATGTATATGATTGATGAAGAAGGCCAAATGACCAGTCGCGAAGTTAAGGCAAAATTTATTAATGGTGAGCCTAAATTCCTTGAGGGATTTTATGTGATGAAGTCTAAAGAAGATTGGGATCGCTTTATGCGGTTTATGAAGCGTTATGCTGAAAAGTATGGTTTAGAATTTAGCGAGGCTTAATTGTTTCCCCAGGCCAGTAAATTTTGAGCCTGGGGTTAACAGCTAAAAGTGAAGTGCCCAAAAGACATCTATAAAAAAGTTTGACTAATGCAGATGTTCCAGCAAAAAAAATTCATCCCTGTGCTTTCTTCTTTTGCTTTGATGATGTTCTCGGTTTTCTTGACAACTGGGCGTTCTACTCTGGCAGCAGACTGTGAAAATACTCGAAACATTAAAGGTGGTGATGTTATTTTCTTAAGAAGTAAGCAGAAGGAAGATGCCGAAGATATATATATCTATATCGGAAGGTCTGACTCAGGGAATTATGAATACCCGACAATAACATTGGATTCCTCAATGGCTGTAAGATTTAAAGTTATTGTTTTTGGTAATATATTTGAAAATGACTATATTGGTCTTCAGACTATAGATAAAGAGACTATAGAGCAAGAAAATTTGAGTAGGAGTAGGTTGACTCGTGATCGACTTGGAAAATTTAGAGACAGAGACTGCCTTTACTACTGGAGGGATTCCGGTTATCGTTATAGCAGCAGGGATCAGGATTATCCTGATAGTACTAAATGGTTGATCAAACCAGCCTCCAATTTAAGTAAAGCAAGGCCGATTCAATATAATGAGGAAGTTTACATTACTAATGGTCGTAATGGTAATGTTATGGCAACATTTGATCCTCCTTTTTTAACAGCAAACAAAGACAAAGAGGAGAATCCTTTTACTTGGGAATTTGTTAAATCTTGCTCGTAGTCTAAAGTTTTGACGCTTCACTATATCATCTTCTGATGGTGAGGAATTCACTTTTAAAGTCATCAGAATAACCCTAAGGAGTATTATAACTATTGATAGAATGGAAACAAATACGGATAGACAAATTCCTCATCCTAATCCCCCAGATATTACTGTCCGTTGTGCTGTGATTACGGTTAGTGATACCCGCACAACAGAAACAGATAAAAGTGGTCAGTTACTTCAGGAAATGCTTGGAAGTGCAGGTCATTCTATAACAGCATATCAGATTATCAAAGATGAAAAATTGGCAGTCATCGCAGAAATGGAATCTCTATGTCACCGAGAAGATATAGATGCTGTAATTTTTAATGGCGGAACAGGAATAGCTTCCAGAGATACTACTTATGATGCTATTGAACATTTATTGGAAAAAACTTTACCTGGTTTTGGAGAATTATTTAGATGGCTGAGTTATCAAGAAATTGGTTCCAGGGCGATCGCTTCTCGTGCTGTTGCTGGAACTTATCAAGGTAAATTAGTATTTTCACTTCCAGGTTCTAGCAATGCAGTCAAACTAGGGATAGAAAAACTAATTTTACCAGAATTAGTTCACTTAATATCGCAGTTGCATGGAATATGAATTAATATCATGTCCGAAGGCAATCGTTTGTGTAAACCCAAGGGTGAAGATCTACAGGAAATTTAGGTTTTTTTCTTGCCCAATAGCCTTCCTCCTTCTTCCCTCTTCCTCCTTCCTTCTTCCTTACCTTCGCGCTTACAATACCGTGTTGCCACGCTTTGCCATTTTCCATAGCGTTCTGGCAGGTCTCGCCATGGGGCTCCGGTTCTGAGTATCCAGAGAATGCCGTTGACCACTTTCGGTGGTCGTGATTGGGCTTACTTATTCGGGGTTTAAATGGTGGAAGTAGGGGTTTTAACTTCTGCCACTGTTGATTACTTAAGTCTCCTTGATTCATTGGCCTTTTAGTTTAGCGATCGCTTCTACATTTAAGATACCGCGAGTTTGAAAACACGCCCTAGCCGCGATTTAGTCTGGTATTCAGAAAAACAAATAAGCCGTGTAAGAGTTGTGAGACGAGCCGATGGTTATTATTGTCAATTTCTAGTAAATATAGAAAGAAAAGAAACTCATAATTTTGGAGGCAATGTAGTAGGAATAGATTTAGGTTTAAATGCTTTTTATACTGATAGTAATGGTTATGTTGTAGAAAATCCTAAGTATTTGAGGAAGTCGGAAAAACGACTAAAAAAGCTACAACGTAGAGTATCACGTTGCCACGAGAAAGGTAAGAAACCTCAGTCAAATATACGTCGCCAATCCGACGGCTCCCCTAACCACAAAGCAAGAATTCAATTAGCGCGGGCAAATTTCAAAATCAGTAGACAACATAAAGACCATGCAGTAAAGACTGCACGGGCGTTAATCCAATCTAACGATTTGGTAGTCTATGAAGATTTGAAGATTGCTAACCTAGTTAAGAATAATCGTTTAGCTAAGTCCATATCTGATGCAAGCTGGTATCAGTTCACAGAATGGCTAGAATATTATGCTAAGTTGCATGGAATTGCTTGCATAGCAGTACCTCCACATTTCACTAGCCAAAATTGTTCAAATTGTGGGCAGACAGTTAAGAAATCATTGTCAGTAAGAACTCACAAATGTCCGCATTGTGGCTATACTGCTGACAGAGACCATAATGCAGCAAGAAACATTCTAGCTAAAGGTTTAGAAATGTTGGGAGCAATAGTCAACAGTACCGAGCGGCACTCGGAACCTTGGAGAAACCTGTTTGCGGAGCATTCCGAAGGAAAAGCTACGGGAGAGTCCGACCTCTGGATTAGTAATAGCAATATTTCTAATTTAAGTTGTCTCTATAAGCGTAGAATCATCAATAACGATGAGAATCCCGCATCAAATCACAGATTATGATGTCGGGAGTATGTCAATCTAGTTCCAGCTCTCATAAACATTTTCAGCAATACCTAAAATCATCATTCCTAACTTCAATTTTGTTGTTCCCGCAATACTAACGGACGTAACAAAATTTGATTTTTTAATAAATTTACCGCTCTCGAATAATAAGGGTCTGATATAGTAGCGATCGCGCCTGGTTGTCGATATAAACGCCGTTTTTGAGAATCTGTCAAATTTATACTTATATCAGGAGTAACACCTTTTTTACTAATATCAGTTCCTTTAGGAGTATAATAGTGAGCAATAGTTACTGCTAAACCCGAACCATCTGATAAAGAATGTACTGACTGTACCAAAGCTTTCCCAAAAGTTTGGTCTCCCATAATCACAGCACGACCATTATCTTTAAGTGCTCCTGCTAAAATTTCACTAGCACTCGCTGAGTCACCATCTACCAAAACGACTATTGGTTTATCAGTTAAAGCTGAACGGTTTGCCCGCAATTCTTGCTTTTCTCCATTACGGTTAACTGTGCTAACAATAGCACCTTTATCCATTAACATCCGAGCAATATCTATACTAATGCGCAATAAACCCCCTGGGTTGCCCCGCAAATCTAAAACATAACCATCAGCATTTTGATTATCCAGATTTTCGATCGCTTTCTGCATTTGTTCTCCAGCGTGGGCACTAAATTCTTGTAAATGAATATAGCCAATACGTTTATTCCCTTCACGCTTAAGATCGTAACGAACTGCTTGTAATTCTATTCTTGCCCTGGTTAAAGTCACATCAAATTCTGTTTCTCCAGAACGCATGACTTGCAGTACAACATCTGTACCCACATCACCTCGAATTAGTTTTGCTGCTGCTGATACACTCAAACTAGCAGTAGGTTTGCCGTCAATTTCCAGAATTTGATCTCCTGGTAATAAACCTGCTTTCATAGCTGGAGAATTTTCTACAACGTTCACTACCGTAATTACTTTGGTCAGCTCATCCTCCTTTAGCTGCATTCCCACTCCAGACATTTCCCCTGATGTTTGATTAGTCAAAGTTTTGAACTGCTGCGGGTCTAGAAAACGAGTATATGGGTCATTAAGTTGATCTAATGCTTGACGTAATGCTTCATAAGCTTGTTCGCTAGAAGTATAGTTTTTCTCTAACAAAGTTTGCCTAGTCGCTTGCCAATCTGTCTGATTAAAACTACCATCAACATAGTCTCGATTGACAATTTGCCATGCTTCATCCAGAACTGCTTTCGGGCTATTTTCTAAATTTGCCTCAGCAGGCTTACTCAGGGTAGGGGCCAATAAAGATAAAGCTGTGGTTGTAGCGATCGCTCCACTGTACAAAATGGCTTGAAGGATGGAGTTGCGTTTTGAGGCTGAGTTCATTGAATTTTTTTTAGTAGTTGGACATTTATTGATATTGACATTCCCACTAATTTATGATATATGGGATAGTATTTTTTTGAAAGAAGTCTAATATACTACAATATTAGCTGAATATATTTATTATTGTATCTATAGTGACAAGGGAATTTATTGTCTAGTCAAATTGTACCGTTACGACTATTGTCTCTAACTCTATATTTGAGAAGAGTTAAGTAATTAAAATAAATTAACTGATAATCCTCTTACCGAAAAATTGTGGTTTAAAGCTTCCCCTTTTAAGGGGATAATAAAGAAAAATTTTCCTTTGAGTCAATCCTATCTGTTTTAAAGGAGAGGTAATTATTAATTATTAATTGTTGAAAGTAATTTTTAGGATGAAGAGGTACAGTTTAACTTGAAGTAAAGAAGGAATAGGGAAAAAAGATGATTAATTTTCCTGCTTTTTTCTTCCTATTATATCAAATCCCTTTGATTGGACATAAAAAAAAATCTCGAATCGTCAGAACTAATAAATCTTTGTGATTCTCTCTCCTCCTGACTCCTGATTCCTGAATCCTTACAACTTAACTAATCTATAACTGTTTAACCGGATTTGATATTATCTATTGCCGAAAGTCAGAATGGACTTGTAATCAACTAAGTCGAAAACTGCTGTAATTTAGGCTCTCTAGATCGTTAGTTTTCTTTAGATCAAAAAAAATTTAAGACATGATGGAAACAAAAGCCAAAACCTCAAATTGCCTAGGTTCATTCGTAAATCTAGCAGTTTTTATAACAGCTTTAGGAAGTATCATCATTTTACAAGTATTCTGGCCATCAGAAAATTCTCCCTTAAAAAAAGAAATCGTTTTAGACCAAGCAGATGCAGTAGAAGCTGAAGAAAAAGAAGCTCTAAAGCTACAATTATTAAAAGCATCTCCAACTTTTGGATTTGATAATTTGATTGCAGACTGGGTGTTTCTCCAATTTCTGCAATATTTCGGGGACGACACTGCCAGAAATCAAACAGGTTATTCTCTTAGTGAAGATTACTTTGATATCATCACCCGCTTAGATCCAAGATGGGTTGATACATATCTATTTGTGTCTAACTCTTTATCTATATATGAAGGTAAACCAGAAGTCGCGGTAGAATATATGACTCGCGGTACCGATGTACTTTCTCCAGAAATAGATCCTAAAGCTTGGCAAGTATGGAGATGGAAAGGTATAGATCAATTACTGTTAGTAGGTGATATTCCTGGAGCAATTGATTCTCACGAAATGGCAGCTGAATGGGCTGAAAATACATCATATCAAAGCTTAACATCTCTGTTTAGACAAACAGCAGAATTTCTGAAGCGAGACCCCGATAGTAAATTAATCAAGTTTAATGCTTGGTTGTGGGTATACGGTCAAACAAGAGACCAAAGAGTACGCGATCGCGCTCAACAAGAAATTCTCAAGCTTGGAGGGAAAGTAGAAATCGATCAAAATGGAGAAATGCGTTTTGTTTTGCCAGAAACTTCTGATTGATTGTGGTGATTAATAGACATCTCTGGATCAAGAGAGAGTAGGAAGTAGGGAGTAGAGAGTAGGGGGAAATAATTGATCATTCTAGGAGACAGGAGACAGGAGACAGGAGACAGGAGGTAAGAGTTCATTAATTGATAATTGATCGTGGATAATTGATAATTACCTTGGGTTTTAACCGTACAAAAACTAAGACGTTATAGTTTTGTACATCATCAATTCTCGATATCTAAGGGGTTCTATAATAATTATAAATAGGCGTTGGTGAAGCGCGGGTATGATACTAATCTTAATTACTTAGGAGGACCGAGTCAGAACTCAGGAGTCAGGAGGGAAGAAAGAAGAAGAAATCCCGAGTATAAGGAGAAAGTTTTTTGGTCAGGCAAGCGGAAGGTCGTTCTATCGCGCTCTTATCCGGACAGATATCATACCTCTTTTCACCAACGCCTATAAATACAGTCCACCCTTAGCCATAAGATAGACACTAAAAATGGTTCTACAAATAAAACCCACTAAACCAGAACCAACCATAACTTGGAAAGCACTACCAGCAGACTTTACCTTACCAGACGACCCAGTGGAAAATGTTCAACAACCTATCCTTGCTGCTGCTCTGACTGATGCTTTGGGAGCTGCATTGCTCATTCAACCTCAAATGCTCATTGGTTCAAATTTCGGATTAGTAGCCACTGTCAACAAAAAAATAGTTGTCAAGGCTCCCGATTGGTTTTATGTCCCCCAAGTACAACCAGTGCCAGAGGGGGTAATTCGCCGTAGTTACACTCCCCATCATGAAGGCGCTCCTGTAGCTGTAGTGATGGAGTTCCTCTCAGAAAGAGAATGTGGGGAACTATCAGTGCGTTCGACTCCACCATACGGCAAACTTTACTTTTATGAACATATCCTCAAAGTACCAACCTATGTAACTTATGACCCCTACGAAGGGAGTTTAGAGGTGCGCAGTTTGCAGGATGGAAAGTATTGCTTCGAGTCAGCTAATGAGAATGGACATTTTTGGATACCGGAATTAGACTTGTTCTTGGGAATTTGGCCAGGGGAAAGACTAGGGCAAAATATTAGCTGGCTTAGATGGTGGGATAAGTCCGAAAATTTGTTGTTGTGGAGTAGCGAACAAGCCGAACAGGAAAAGCAACGGGCCGAAAAATTAGCTGCTAAATTACGCGATTTGGGTGTCGATCCAGATTCGCTCTGATATAGGAAATTATATCTGATTCATCAATAGTTATAGCGTTATGGGACGGAAGTGAGGGAATGGGGAAGTGGGGGAAGTGGGAGAATAGGGGAATAGGGAGCATTTTTCTACCTTTTTTCCCTATTCTATTTCTGAATTTCCTGACTTCTATGCCAAAAGCACATACCGCATGCAAAGATGCCATAAGGGTTATATAAAAAATAGGAAACAGGAGGAGCAGTGGGCAGATTAGAGGTAAGCTCAAATAACCCGCTATAATTTCTATGACAGGAAATCCAAACATTCGTGGCAATCAGAAAATCAGGAAAATATTGCTGTTTTTGCTTTTTTCTATACTTTCTAGTCTATTAGTGTGGTTGGTGGGAAATACTATTTCACTCCAGTCAGCAGCAAAATCTCCTGTAGATACTTATTTAGTTTTAGGTGGGAGTATTAAACGGGAAATTTATATTGCTCAAGTGGCTAAACAATATCCTCAGACCCCAATATTAATTTCTGCTGGATCTAAAGATCCTTGTCTTGTGGGATTATTTCAACGGGAAAATGCTCCTGTAGAGAAGGTTTGGTTAGAACATTGTGCTAAATCTACTTTTGGTAATTTCTATTTTACTTTGCCAATTCTCAAGAAATGGGGAGTGGAGCATATTAAACTGGTAACATCTCCTACTCATTTACCCAGAGCTAAATGGTTAGCACAGATTATTCTGGGTGCTAATGGAATATGGGTAGAAACTGATATTGTTAAGGAAATAGGGGTGCCTGGTAATAGAGAATCTCATCTCAAGACTAGTTTAGATGTAATTCGTAGTTTATTTTGGGCTGTGGGAAGTAAGATAATAGAACCAAAATGCGCTGATGTGCTCAAACTTACACAGGTAAATATGACGCAATGGTGCAAGGATGGTTTTCGCTGCGAGCATCAAGCAAAATTGAAGTCTGAGTCAATTTGTCGGAAATAGCTTTACATCATGTTCGTTTGAATACTTATAAATAACGATTGAGGAGTCAGGAGTCAGGATTCAGGAGTCAGGAGGGAAGAAGAAGGAAGAAGAAGGAAAAATCTTGTGCTTTACCTAATAATAATAGGACTTACGCAGATACGCTATATATAGCAGTCGAAACTATTGTCCAATAGTTAATTGAATCTATACATAGTGCCTTTGCGTAAGTCCTGAATAATTAAGATTTAAGGTTTCAGCCTTATTAGGTTGAAAAAAAGTGCCAGCTTTTCGGTCAGTAAAGCTGAAAAAACTAGCATTTTGTGCAAGAGTTGGGGAGAACAATCTTGGGACAAAACTTAGCTCCTACCTCCTCGCTCCCAAGCCATTTCTCCTGTCTCCTGTCTCCTGTCTCCTACTAAAAGACTTTTTCAGCAAACCCTAATTATCAATTGTTGAATATTTTTCCTCTTCCTCTCCGAATACAGTTATCGCAGTGACCGCAACGCATATTCTGAGCTTCTTTAGAAAAGCCAAATGCTTGTAGTAAAAACTGCCATCGACATTTGCTAGTGGTGAAATATTGATTCATTTCCTGAATACCGGAATTGTAATCTAAGGATGCTGTTTTGCCAGTAGCAGATTTATTCATAATATAGTTAAAGGGATCGCGCCATCTCAGTTTTCCGGAAGAGTGCAAGATAGATAGGGCGATCGCTGCATCAGGAAATTCATCTGTTACAGCATTAATATTTCCCGTAGTTGGCAGTTGTTTGATTAATTTTTGGGCTGTTTGATATTGCGATCGCAACTTTTCTACTAGAAATTTTTGTCTTTGTTTATCCTCTGGGTCTAACCAACCAGTAGGTTCGCTGACTAATGTTAAAGCTTCGGCAGGTTTCCCATCTCTACCTCCTCTACCGACTTCTTGAATATATTCAGACAAAAGTGATGGTGCTTGAAAATGTATTACCCACCGTACATCTGGTTTATTTATTCCCATGCCAAAGGCAGAAGTACAGACCACAAAGTTTATTTCTCCACCTATCCAAGCTTCCTCAATATTTCTTCTTTCTTCAGCACTTAAACCTGCGTGATAAGCTGTAGTTTGATAACCTTTTTGTCGTAATATTTCTGCTAATTTTTCACTGTCTTTTCTAGTTCTAACGTAAATTAAACCTGCTTGTTTTTCTCTAGTTTTGATAAACTTAAATAACTCTTGACGGCGACTTCTGGGAGTACAAATTTTTTGAATTTTTAAATATAAATTATTTCGGTAGGGACTAAGTAAAAATGGTTGTGGGTTTTGCAGTTGTAAAGTTGTTTTAATGATATTTTGGGCTTGGGGGTCGGCAGTAGCGGTAAAGGCGGCAATAGCAATTTTAGTACTTGGAGCTTTAGATTTAATTAGTGCTGAACGTACTGCTCCTAAACGACGATAAGCAGGACGAAAAGTTTCTCCCCACTGTACTAGACAATGAGCTTCATCTAATATTAAACCGTTGATTTTTATCTGGGGTTGGCAGAGTAAGTTCCAAACTTTTTTATTAAATAATGTTTCTGGGGAAAGATAAAGTAATCTTAGTTTATTTTGTTGTAATGCTTGGAGGGTTTTTTGTTTTTGGGAGTTGGGAATTTGACTATGGAGAAGGGAGGCGGGAAGTGAGCGATCGCGCAATTCTTGCACTTGATTTTCCATCAGGGCAACTAAGGGGGATATTACTAAAGTTAAGCCTGTTTTTAGTAGAGCTGGTAGTTGAAAACAGATTGATTTTCCCCCTCCAGTTGGCATGATTATTAAGGCGTCTTTTCCTTCTAATAAGCAACTAATTATTTCTCCTTGTTGTGGTCGAAAATTATCATATCCCCAGATTTGGCGGAAGGCTTCGCTGATGTTATTCCAAGAGGTTTGTTCGGAACTATTCATGGTTTAATATTGTTTTTTTCTGATGTTTGAAGTTGTAGAGTTAATAAATATTAATTTCTTTATTCTAGGGTTTTTATGTTGAATAAAACATCATGCGTAGGGGCGAGCTCCACCCAATAGCATTATACTATCAAAATTTGTTTGGGGATGCAAGCTCATTTTTGACTCCCCGCCGACTTTCTTGGTGCTTCATAAAATGATAATTTTTGATTAAAATAATATGGGTCGCGCAACCCCGCCTTGATCGGCGAAATATTTTTGGAGCGAAGCTCAAATCCCCGTTACAAAAATAACTTCTGTAGGGGGGAACGGCCGTTCCCCCCCCCTACTGACTTCTGAGTTCTGACTTCGTTAACCCTGGGGTGGTTTTTCTGGAGATTGGCGATCGCCTAGCTGTCAATTTATGTTGAATAAAACATCATGCGTAGGGGCGAAGCCCACCCACCAACAGTATACTATCAAGTTTGATTTGAGGATGCAAGCTCTTTTTTTGATTCGGCTTTCTGGTGCTTCATAAAATGAAAATATGTTGTAGTGGAGTGGCACACCTATAAATGTAGGTTTAAATGTAGGTTGGGTAGAACGATAGTGTTAGCGGAGCTTATCGGTTAGGATAAACCCAACAATATAGATTTGAGTAGGTATGTTAGACAGCGATCGCCACTAGGTCTGAAAGTCAATCCAGTAGGGTGCGTTACGCTTTGCTAACACACCGAAATATTTCTTGGGATGGTGGTGCGTTACATTGATTAACACCAAACAAAATGGCTATTGTTATGTTTACTTCTCTCCTACTTGTTGGGATAGGCGGTGCGTTACATTTCATTAACGCACCCTACTGGACTAACACACCTTAAATGGTTCATTAGGGAGTAGGGGAGTGGGGGAGAAAGATTGCTGTTGGGTTTATCCTAACCGATAAGCTGCGAAGATAGTCCCTCAACCCAACCTACTGCACTGACACACCTTAAATGGTGCATTAGAAAAAATCGGTCAAACCTTGCCATCACAGAAATTATACGAAAAAGCTAATGCACAGTTTTAGCTGTGTCAGTCTACTACACTTATTGCACCATTTTAGATGTGTGAGTCTACTACAAAATGGCTTTAGACTGTGTTGAATAAAACGTCATGTGCAGGGGCGAACAACTACCACTAACACTACACTATCAAGGTTTGTTTGAATATGCAAGCTCTTTTTTTGATTCGGCTTTCTGGTGCTTCATAAAATGAAAAATTATGTTGTAGGTGATGGTTGACTCTACTCCCTTTGTTTAAAGTGTAATTACTAAGTAAGATTGAGATTGCTTCGGAAGATAAAATAAAAAGCCAAAGCTAGCTACAGTAACTTGAGAAACACTTTTAATTATGGTTTATACTCGCAAAACTTTAAATTTACCTGATATTCAACTTTCTTACTTGGAGTGGCAGTCAGAGGAAAGTCAAGAGAAAAAACAGCCACTTTTGCTATTACATGGTTTGGCAGATGTGGCTTTAGTTTGGTCAAGTTTAGGAGAGTATTTAGCGGATAAATATCATATTGTTGCGCCAGATATGCGCGGTCATGGAGAAAGTGGAAAACCAGAAAGTGGGTATACTTTTGAGAAAACAATTACTGATTTAGAAGCGCTCATGGAGCATTTAAACTGGTCTGATGTTCATATTTTAGGTCATTCTTGGACAGGAAAATTAGCTTGTATTTGGGCAAGACAAAATTCAGAAATATTTAAAAGTATGATTTTGATAGACCCGATTTTTATTGGCAAAATGCCAGGATTAATTAAAGTTACTTTTCCTATTCTTTATCGGACTTTAGAAACTCTCAAAGGCATGGGTCCATTTGATAGTTTTGCTGAGGCAGAAGCTCAGGCAAAGAAGTTAGGAAAATATGCAGGTTGGAGCGAATTTCAACAGATGGTTTTTCAGGAAAGTATGGAGGAAAAAGCTGATGGTAAGTGGGGAAGTAAATTTGTTGTACCGGCACGGGATGAAATATTTGAAGAGGTGATGCAAGTTGCTGGTTTAACAGAATATATTGATGTGCCAACCTTATTTGTTCAACCGGAAAAAGGTGTAAATAGAAGTGAGTTTCAAATTCAGCCTTATCGGAAATATCTAAGGAATTTGAAAATGGAAAAAGTTCCGGGAAATCATTGGGCATTTTTGGTAGATCCAGAAAAATTTAATCAGACAATTGGGCATTTTTTAGAGTTTTTTGAAATCTGAAAAAATCAGCAGTAAATTGAGGTAGCATAGTGTCTAATATTATGTTTGTAGTTTGGCTTTAGCCCTAAGACAAGTATTTAAAGGGATAGAACAAAACTACAGAGAGAAATTTTATTATATAGCTATAAGCATTTCCTACGGAATGCTACACAAACAGCTATCAGCTAGAGTCAAAACTTTTAACTGTAATGTTTTGAAGTTTCTTAGCTGTCCTCATCTTAATGCGTAGTGCTATAATACCATCTTCGGACCTGTCAGTTATAAATAAAATTTAAGAACTGACAGTACCGAAGAAATACTGAAATTGTTTTTACTTTTCTACCTTCCTTTTTTCTTCCCTCCTGACTTCTGAGGACTGACTCCTGACTCCTCACTAAGTTATTTATAAGTATTCAACCGTTAGCGTAGCTCCCCCGGAGGGGGAACATGATATAACTCATTATCCAAAAATAATATAACTAGGGTGAAAATCTATAATCAAATATCCTATCTTTTTTAAATATTAAATTCGTTTTGGGCATAAATAATGAGCTTTTAAAATATGTAATTGCTATGTCTGTTAAGCTGATTATTGACTAACTATTACACGAGATTATTTCGTAACCAATCAATTACATCATCAGGATTTCTATCAGGCGGGAATACTGGATAGAAAACTTTGAGAATTTTTCCTGCTTGTGCAATTAATGTAACTCTTTTGAGTAGTTGCTTTCCTTCTATTTCAAATATTGGCAATTTTAACGCTTGGGAAAAGTTTAAATCACTATCACTCAGAAGTTCAAAAGGTAAATGAAGTCGCTTCGCTGCTTCTTTCTGATATTCAATTTTTTGTGTGCTGAGGCCAAATACTTGCACTTTGAACTCTGTTATTTCTTGGTGGTGGTCTCGAAAAGCGCATGATTGAGGGGTACATCCTCTTGCTCCAGGAATTTTGTCCCATTGTTCGGGTAGTAGAATACCTGGTTGACCAGTCATGGGATAACAGTAAATAACGACGTAACCTGAAATTTTAGATAAATCTACATATCTGTTATGGGTTGAAGGTAAAGTAAGTGATGGCAAAAACAAACCTTGTAGGTGATTACAAGTTCCATCATCTACTGGGATAGGAAGATTTGCAGGTAATTCTGTAAAATTGCTCATAAAAATCTCCATTTTAGGCGTGACATTTTTTACATACAGCAGTAGCTATAGCTGTTAGAATGGTCTAAGGAATGGTTAGGACATACTAACAGCTTAAAAATCAAACGACAGCAAATTTTTCGGCGTTGCTGAGTGGTAATGATTTTGAGATTAACTTTGGGTGCAAAACATCAGTTTTTCAATTTTACCTTTAGCTAATAGACATCTCCAAGAATCAAAAATCAATATCTATATCCCAAAGAAATTATCAATTCTTTACCCCTACAGCAAAGCTGCCTACTCCCTAATGCCTATGGGTGGAGTAGATGTCTAATTATCATTACATTTAAGCAACGCCAATTTTTCTTTCTTCCTTCTGCTATAGAACATATAAAAAGCCTAAAACTGAGAGTGTTGGATAATTTTAATATCATGTTCGGATAAGAGGGTGATAAAAAAACTTTCTCCTTCTCCTCCTCCTCCTCTTTCTTCTTTTTTATTTCCTCCTGAGTCCTGACTTCTGAGTCCTGACTTCTGAGTCCTGAGTCCTGACTCCTCCGTCGTTTATTTATAACTGTTCAAGCGGACATAATATAACTTCTGCTTTTTAGCCAAGTATCTCTTGAGTTTTCCTAGCGATCGCTCTTCATCTCCATCGCAAAATATCAAGGCGATCGCTCATACCATCCTAAACTTTTAGTTCAGTCATTGTCACTGTTTCTCCAATTATTTTTGACTTTTGTCTTTTAACCTTTGACTTGTTGGAAACTTATGAATTGATTGGTAACTTTTCACTTAATTCCTCTTCATCTTCACCCCATTTTTCCAGCCAATCTCCATCAATATTTTCCACGTATAAATCGACATGATTTATTCCCCAAGTTAGTCGGTCTTCTTGTAATTGTTGAGCCGCTTGGAGAGCGTGCCAAACTTTTTCTAAACGTTCTTTATTTGACAGAGTTTCGCTAATTGTTACCATGTATCCTGCCTAGTATTAAAATGTGTAGTCTGATGTGCAAGTTGAAATGTAATAGGAATTTCCTCAATTCCTATCTAAAACAAAATTTAATATATTTAGCCTCAGTTAAATGTCTGCTGTTATGCAGAACAAGATTTACTAATTGAATAACTGAGCGGTCCTGTCCGGGATTATAACTAACAAAAATACCCCTTCTAATTTTCCATTGCTGTAGTGTATCTTTCCATTCCTTATACTTATGATTACATAATTCTCCGGACATAGTAGTAAGTTGAACACAGAGAGGCTTACCTGTGCTACTACTCACAATTACATCTGTTGCCATAGACAAGTCTGCTATATAACGATGAACAACACACCCGTCACGACTTTTAATCTGACGAGAGACAGATTTTAGTATTTCAGCATCTTCTTGATTAAATTCCCCCGATCTTAACTTTTGTTTCCATATATAAAATTTATGATCATTTTCATTAAACCATTTTGGAAAAAGATTTTCATACCAGTACCTTACTGGTGATGGAAGATGTTTTAAAAATAGTTGCCTTTCTTCATTTGTTAAGGATTGCAATTTCAACCAAAATTCTCCATCCTTGATTAATTCTAACAAAAATCCTACTAAGACTCCTTTTTGCATTAGCAACCCTGGCCTAATATCCTTAATCCAGCGTGTTACTTCATCTAACCTCTGGGCTAACGCAGGTTCAGTTGACCAGGCAAGATTGCTAAGTTGTTTTAGCTTAGGCTCGATTTCTCTTGCTTGCAATCATCCTCCTACATTAAGACCCATCTTAGAATCTGTAAAAAAGTTTTTTTATATCACTATAAATATTGTAGCGCTTGATTAACAGTATAAAGGGTTAACTATTAGGATATTATCGCCCCTTCGGGCTAAGGAGTCAGTCCTCAGGAGTCAGGAGCCAGAATTAATCAGAATGTTTTTTGAATTTTCTTGATCAGGCCCTTGCTGATGTTGGGTTAAATACCCCATCTTCTACCAGTTGACAGAAATAGGTTGAGATTCTCACTCCCATCCTAATTTCTCTTCTGACTTATGGCTCCTGTATTATCATTTCCCTTATGGGTTTAATACCCCACCGTCAACGGGGGTGCTCAAAATTGTTTGGGGTTAGTAGACGCGGAGCGGCAGGTCGTTGACTATCCCCATGCAATTTTCCCTTCAGCATAGCTGCCTTCTGCCTTCAGCATAGCTGCCTTCAGCATAGCTGCCTTCTTCAAAACTACTCAAAATATTTCTACAAATATTGAGATTAAAATACTTTCATCTATTGACTAATTTCTTTCTAAATGGTATTAATTCTTGAACACAAGACAGATGGGTATTACCCCCTACAAATCTTAAAGCTAGCTTAAAAAAAATAAAGATTCTGATGTTCATTCTAGGTTCACAATAATTATTAGAAGTAACTATAAAATACAAAAAACAAATGTCAGAATCAACTATCGAATCAATCCTAGAAGAAAAACGTCTTTTCCAACCACCGGAACAATTTGCCCAAGCAGCCCATATTAAAAGCATAGAGGAATACAAACAACTCTACGAAAAAGCTAGAAATGACCCAGAAGGATTTTGGGCAGAACTAGCCGAAACAGAATTAGACTGGTTCCAAAAATGGGACAAAGTTCTCGACTGGCAACCACCTTTTGCTAAATGGTTTGTTAATGGCAAAATTAACATTTCCTATAACTGCCTTGACCGTCATCTTAACACCTGGCGACGAAACAAAGCAGCCCTAATATGGGAAGGAGAACCCGGAGACTCTCGCACCCTAACCTACGCCCAACTCCATCGGGAAGTTTGCCAGATGGCAAATGTATTTAAACAATTGGGAGTGAAAAAAGGCGATCGCGTGGGTATTTATATGCCGATGATTCCTGAAGCAGCAATCGCTATGTTGGCCTGTGCAAGAATAGGCGCTCCCCACACTGTTGTGTTTGGTGGATTCAGTGCTGATGCCTTAAAAAACCGCCTCGTCGATGCTGAGGCTAAATTAGTCGTCACTGCTGATGGAGGTTGGCGCAAAGATGCCATTGTTCCTCTTAAAGACCAAGTAGACAAAGCACTAACAGCAGGTGCCCCTACCGTGGAAAATGTCCTAGTTGTCAAACGCACTGGCCAAGAAATTCACATGGAAGCAGGACGGGACCATTGGTGGCATGAACTCCAAAAAGGTGCTTCTGGTGAATGTCCAGCGGAACCGATGGATAGTGAAGATATGCTATTTATTCTGTACACAAGTGGCACAACAGGTAAACCCAAAGGAGTCGTACACACTACAGGCGGTTATAATCTTTATACCCACGTTACCAATAAATGGGCATTTGACCTCCAAGACACGGATGTATATTGGTGTACTGCGGATGTAGGTTGGATTACAGGTCACAGTTATATTGTCTATGGCCCCCTTTCCAACGGTGCCACTAGCCTCATGTATGAAGGCGCACCTAGAGCGTCTAATCCTGGTTGTCTCTGGGATGTAGTAGAAAAATATGGTGTTACCATCTTCTACACTGCTCCTACTGCTATCCGGGCATTAATGAAAATGGGAGAAGAACATCCCAACTCCAGAAATCTAACTTCTCTACGTTTGTTGGGAACAGTAGGAGAACCGATTAACCCAGAAGCTTGGATGTGGTACCATCGTGTCATTGGTGACAGTAAGTGTCCAATAGTTGATACTTGGTGGCAAACTGAAACAGGTGGATTTATGCTGACTCCTCTACCCGGTGCAACTCCGACTAAACCAGGTTCGGCAACTTTCCCTTTCCCTGGCATTATTGCTGATATTGTCAACCAGGAAGGAGATCCAGTGGATGGTAGCAGTGGCGGTTATTTAGTGATTAAGCATCCTTGGCCTTCAATGATGAGAACTGTGTATGGTGATGACGATCGCTTCCGTCGTACTTATTGGGAGTATCTGAGTCCGAAGAATGGTGAGTATCTTTATTTTGCTGGTGATGGTGCTCGCAAAGACGAGGATGGTTATTTTTGGGTGATGGGTCGTGTTGATGATGTGATTAATGTGGCAGGTCATCGTCTGGGTACTATGGAGGTAGAGTCGGCATTGGTGTCTCACTCTGCTGTGGCGGAAGCTGCAGTTGTTGGTAAACCTGATGAGGTTAAGGGTGAGGATATTGTGGCTTTTGTGACTTTAGAAGGCGATCGCGAAGCAAGTGAGATTTTGGAGAAGGAATTGAAGCAGCACGTTGTCCAGGAGATTGGAGCGATCGCTCGTCCTGGTGAGATTCGCTTTACTGAGGATTTGCCTAAAACTCGTTCTGGTAAGATTATGCGAAGGTTGTTACGGTCTCTGGCGGCAGGTCAGGAAATTGCTGGGGATACTTCAACGTTACAGGACAAGAGTGTATTGGATAAGTTACGGGGTGGAGCGTAGGGAAGTCAGAAGTCAGAAGTTAGAAGTGAGTGTGTAATTCTGAGGTCTCCTGCGGCGCTTTTCTGGTGCGGAAATGTTTCCGCACACATCGCCTCCAGAATTTATAGCGTTGTGCGCAGGCAACAGGCAACAGGCAACAGCTCCGGAAGGGGGAATAAATTGCCGTTTGCGCAGCATTCCGAAGGAATAATATAAGACTTTTAGCTATTTTGCCCATCCTGCAATTTGTAAATATACCAGCG
This sequence comes from Okeania sp. SIO2C2, assembly GCF_010692625.1. Lineage (NCBI taxonomy): Bacteria > Bacillati > Cyanobacteriota > Cyanophyceae > Oscillatoriales > Microcoleaceae > Okeania > Okeania sp. SIO2C2. The sequence goes on along the minus strand of NZ_JAAHGM010000034.1, from coordinate 38,093 downwards.
CTCATTGCTATAAGACACACTCAAGACAGTCAGAAGTTATATCATGTGTGGATAATTAGATATCTCCAGAAAAGAGGGAGTAAAGAGGGAGTAGAGGGTAGGGGGAATTGAAGAAGGAGACAGGAGACAGGAGACAGGAGACAGGAGGAAAATTACATGGGGATTCGCTCCCCCAAGTAATTTTGAACACCGTGTAGACGGTGGGGTATTAAACCCACAAAGAAAATGATAATTGATAATTTATGTGCGATAATTGATTTGATTTTTTATTATTGGAGATGTCTATTAGTGATCAAAAAAACTTTCTCTTTCTTCTTCTTTCTTGCCTCCTGACTCCTGAGTCCTGACTCCTTTTAAATTTGTAATAGAGAACCAGGCTTAACAATACCTTTAACTGTTGCAGTTCCCAATAAACCATCACGAGATTCAAAAATTAATTTAGCAGCGGATTTTTCTTTTGAATTTACAACATTAAATACAGCACCTGTTGTTAATTCAGCAATTTTTTTATATCTAATCCTCCTAACCAAATTTGAGCTAGATCGCCCTTAATTTCTGTAACTACTGCATTAGCAACAGGACTAGAATATTCAGTCAAATATATAGCTTTACTGTCTAATTTAGTATCTTTCTTAACTTCATAAAGTGGATTTTGTTTTAACCTAACTGGAATTTGTCGATTAATATAAGCGATCGCCTCTTTTGGTGTAGCTGTTTCTTGCCATAAATATTGTGTGAATAAATAACTAAAAATTCCAGCATGAAAATCAAGAATTTTCACATCTTTAGCAGTTTGAAAAGGTTTAGCAGAAGCAAAAACTACTCCTTTTGCTACACCACTTTGATAACCTTTCACAAATTCATCTTCAGACATATCGAGCCGAGATAACCATTTTTCTTGATAAGCCTTTTCTTGGGAGACAATTTCTATTTTTTCCCCTCCTGCACGAGAACGAACAGTAAAATCTCTAGTCGTCATTCCCGAAAAACAACTATCAAGAATTCCGGTAAAATTATCTGTCTTTAAAGCTGAAGTAAGTAAAAATAAAGTATGCCCCATAATATCATTAACAGTACCACCAACATTAGGATATCCTTGAGGCAGAGAACTATCTACTGGAACTAATGTACCACTTAAACCACTACCATCCATCAAAGAAGTTTTGACAATAGGATTAGGATCTTTGACGTGGGAACCATGGCCGGAATAATGAAAAACTGCTACATCTCCTGGTTTTGCTTGTTTAATTAGGTGTTCTTCAAATGCTTCTAAAATACCTTGGCGAGTTGCTTTTTCATCAGTAACAATATAGATCTCTTTTGGATTAAAACCAAAGCGGTGAATTAATAGATGACGTTGCATTTCTGTATCATATACACAACCTCTTAAAGGGGCTTTTTTATATTTATTAATTCCTACTAATAAAGCAAGTTTGCGTGGAGTACTTTGAGCTAATACTTTGCCATAATTTTCGGCTTGGGATATAAATTTCAATTGACTTATACCAAGAGTGGCAAGTATTGAACTGGCAAATTGGAAAAAATGACGACGAGAGATGAGAGGCATTTTGAATTATTCCTTATTTCTCGGTTTTGCTAAAATTTTAAACTAATTTAAACTAAATATTATTTCAATGTTTAAATCTCTATAGAATTTGCTGCTAACCACTTCCCTAGAGATTCTTGATTTTCTTCTCCACTTGCTAGTTTTTCCATCATTTTTACAACTTCTGGTTCGGGAACTTCTAACAAATAATTATTTAGCCCTAAAAAAGTATACATAACCATAAAAGCTGTTCTTTTATTCCCATCAATAAATGGATGATTTTTCGCTAGACTATAACCATAAGCTGCTGCAAGTTCAAATAAGTTTGGTTGACCATAAGTAAACAAATGTCGAGGTCTAGCTAAACTGGCAGCAAGTAATATCATGTCCGGATAATTAGTTATAAAAAAACTTTCTCCTTCTTCTCCTGTTGTTCTTCTTCCTTCCCTCTTTTCTCCTGACTCCTGACTCCTGACTCCTGAGGACTCCGCAGTTATTTATTTATCACTGTTTAACCGGACATGATATAAATTTTCATCTCTAATTCCTGGACTTCCTCCATGTTGAATAATTTGGTCTGCATGAATAGCTTTAGCAATAATTTCATCTATCCAAATAGGTTCTTTCATTATGCTAATTCTCGCAACGCATTTTTATATTTTTCACTTCCTTTTTTATAAATAGCCATAGCTTTTTCAAAATTAGCTTTGTTAGTTTGATTAGCTTGTATTTCTTGAGTTTCAGAATCTTCTGGTACAAGAATAATAATTCGTACATTTGTAGGAGTATTTATTTCTAGAGGATGTTCTAAAATTAGATTTCCCTTATCGTCAATTTTTCCGTTAATTTCTATTGCTTTCATTAACTTCAACCCTTTAAATGTTAACTATCTTAGGACTTACGCATGAACGCTATTGGTAGGGTGTGTTAGCGCACTTCGTAACTGAGCAATACCCCTTATGTAGTGCCTTTGCGTAAGTCCTGTATCCTTCTGTATAAGTTGACTAGATCAACTTTTTGATACAAAGCAAGTGAACTATAGCGAGAAGTATCCTTTTGAGTTTCTGGAAGATATAAACTCAAACCACATAATCCCTCTAAGTTTTTATTGTCACGAGGACTTACACCATAAAGTTCTCCCCCTATTTTATGGAAAGTAATCACCCTTTGACGCAGAAAATTAGCAAACTCAGTAAACTCTAGATATCCTTTCTTGCTCAAACTAGAGAGATAACCAAAAAATACAAGAGCATCACAACACTGTTCGCTAAAATAGCGAAAAATTGAGAGTTCTGATTGTTTGACAGAACTACCCAGTTATGAAATGATTTAGTTGGGGAAATTTTGGAAGTAGTAGAAAGAACTAATTTTTGCTCTAAAGCACCAGCAAAACAAGCTGAACTCAGAGCAATATAACGACAAAATTTTCTACGCTTTATCATTATCATAATCTTGATATAATCAATACTATTATAGTTTCAATTTCAAGGAAAATATACAGTCGGTCTAGTAGGTTGAGTTAAGCGATAGCGGAGCAGAACGGATGTTCTATCGTGCAACCCAACAGATACCTATCTTTGTTAGGTGTTGTTTTTTATTCAAGCAATTTGTTGGGTTTCCGACCTCAACCCAACCTACATTGATAAATGTTCAAACTCAGTCAGAGATTAATTTTAACTTTTAACTTTTAACTTTATTTAGGGTTTGCTGATTAAATATCAAAGTATTGACTGATATTGGTTTGAGCCTTTTTCAGTTATGAAAAAGTACCTAGTTTTTGGCTATTGTTGTCTCAAAATGGTAAAGTTTTGACCCTGACAATGCCCAAAATTTGACCGTAGCAGATAGTTTAAACTGTTCCCTGTTCCCTGTTCCCTGTTCCCTTCCTTCACTAACAAACTTTTTCAGCAAACCCTATTTATTCTTACTTTTGAATTTTGAATTTTGAATTTTGAATTCATTTCCACTCACCCTGCACAACAAATGCTGCCCAATAATAGGGTGCTTTCCAATTTGATGAATTCAACATTTCTAATTGAGTTTCTCTCATTGACTCCACAGGATTTTTTCCTGTTTCTAATATTTTCTGATAATAATTTTCCATTAATTCAGCAGTCGAATTATCTGCCACACTCCATAAACTTACTACTACTCTTTTAGCTCCCGCATACATAAATCCTCTGGTTAAACTGACTAATCCTTCCCCTCTAATTTCTTCCCCAACTCCCGTTTCACAAGCACTTAATACCACTAATTCCGCTGGCATTTCTAAATTAAATATATCGTTTAATTGTAAAAATCCTGGTTTTCCTTTGCCAGTTTTATCATACAAAGAAAGCACTAATCCTGATAATTCTGGTTGAGTTTCATTTAATAATCCGTGGGTAGCTAAATGTACTATTTGATATTGGGATAAATCGGGATTTATTGCGCTTTCTCGATTGGCATCGAAGTCTAAAGATAGTTGTTCTAAATTATCAGGTACTAATGCTAATATTGCTTCTGCTTCTTGACGGGTTCCTTCTAAGCGAGAGAATGATAAACCAAGAAAATCTTCTAGAGAACGGGTTAATGCCATTGCAATTAAATCCTTAGTTTCGGTTTCTTTTTTTGTTTGAGAAGTTGTTTGAAATCGGGGGTCATTATCTGCAAATACTGGGTCGGCAAAAACGGCTACTTTTTTCGGTGCAGGGGTTCTGCCTTTAACTTGTTCTCTGAGAATAGAAATACTTGAAGCTGAAGGTAAGGTGACTATTTCATGGTTGACAATTAGGGGTTGATAGTTGGTTTGATTGAGATTTTGTGGTAGTGGTAATGCTGCAAAGGGAATGGTCTGTAATATTCCATCTCCTACTATTAATAGTCGTTTATTTTCTAATTTATTTGCTACAGGCGACAATAATATTTCACTTAATTTATTTCCTGTTTCTGGTACTGGGGAAAGAGAGGTTATTTCTTCTCTAAATTGTTTAGCTAATTCTTCTATTTCCGTTCTTGGAAGTAATTCATAACTGCTAATTTCTGTGGGAGTTACTAACCATAAATAACTACGGTCTTCTCCCAGAGAATATTGTAAAAGTATAGTGTCTTGGTCGATAACTTGTTGTTGAATTTCTGAGGCAGTGAGGGGTTCTGGATATTTGAGGTTGGCGTAACGAGGACTGTTTTGTTTGATTTTTACTTCTAATTGTTGGAGTTGGTTGGTTAGGGTTTCAATTTGTTGTTTGAGTTCGTCGGGGTTGTATCCAGGGGTATTGAGTTGTCGCGCTTGATCTAAGGTGTTGAGTTTTTGTAGTAGTTGTTTTTCTTGGGTGAGAAGTTTGGGGTCTACTCCAGTTTTGATGTCAGCTCCTGATTCTGCTAGGATGTCTAGTAGACTTCTAGCATGACTGCGTTCGCTGGCGCTTAATGCTTTGCTGTCATAACCTTCGTTGGGGTTTTGTTTGTGGAGTTGCATTAGGAGGTTGATGTAGAATTGATAGTAATTTTGAACTGTGGCAAAGTAGGATGTGCGGAGGTCAGTTGCGATGATTTTGCTCCGGAGTTGTTCGATGATGTTGATGGATAATTCCATGTCTGTTAATGCTGCGGTGAGGTTGCCTTGACTGCGCTTTAGGAGTGCGAAATTATAGAGAGTGGTAGCCTCCCCTGCTTTATTTCCCAATTGTTGCGATAGAGTCAGGGATTGATTGTAGTAATCAAGTGCCTTTTGTTTTTCTCCTAAATCATTGTAGACACGGCCAATATTATTGAGAGTGGCAGCTTCCGCTGATTTATCCCCCACTTGTTGTAATAGTGGTAGGGATTGATTGTAGTAATTAAGTGCCTTTTGTTTTTCTCCTAAATTATCGTAGATACCGCCAATATTATTGAGACTTGTACCAACACCAGATTTATTTCCCACTTGTCGTGATAGAGTCAGGGATTGATTGAGGTAATTGAGTGCTGTTTGTTTTTCTCCTAAATTATCGTAGACAAGGCCAATATTATTGAGAGTGGCAGCTTCCGCTGATTTATCCCCTACTTCTTGCCATAGTGGTAGGGATTGATTGTAGTAATTAAGTGCCTTTTGTTTTTCTCCTAAATTATCGTAGATACCGCCAATATTATTGAGACTTGTAGCAACACCAGATTTATCCCCCACTTGTCGCGATAGAGTCAGGGATTGATTGCAGTAATCAAGTGCCTTTTGTTTTTCTCCTAAATTATCGTAGATACCGCCAATATTATTGAGAACGCCAGCTTCTCTTGTTTGATCTCCCACTTGTCGTGATAGTGGTAGGGATTGATTGTAGTAATCAAGTGCCTTTTGTTTTTCTCCTAAATCATTGTAGACAGCGCCAATATTATAGAGAGTTATAGCAACACCAGATTTATTTCCCACTTGTCGTGATAGTGGTAGGGATTGATTGTAGTAATTGAGTGCTGTTTGTTTTTCTCCTAAATCATTGTAGACACGGCCAATATTATGGAGAGTGGCAGCTTCTCTTGTTTGATCTCTTACTTCTCGCCATAGTGGTAGGGATTGATTGTAGTAATTGAGTGCTGTTTTTTTTTCTCCTAAATCATTGTAGACACGGCCAATATCAGTAAGAGTCCTAGCTTCCCCTGTTTGATCTCCCACTTGTCGTGATAGTGGTAGGGATTGATTGAAGTAATCGAGTGCCTTTTGTTTTTCTCCTAAATCATTGTAGACAGCGCCAATATTATAGAGAGTTGTAGCAACACCAAATTTATTTCCCACTTGTCGTGATAGTGGTAGGGATTGATTGTAGTAATTGAGTGCTGTTTGTTTTTCTCCTAAATCATCGTAGATACCGCCAATATCAGTGAGAGTCCTAGCTTCCCCTGTTTGATATCTCACTTCTTGCCATAGTGGTAGGGATTGATTGAAGTAATCGAGTGCCTTTTGTTTTTCTCCTAAATCATTGTAGACACGGCCAATATTATAGAGAGTTGTAGCAACACCAAATTTATTTCCCACTTGTCGTGATAGTGGTAGGGATTGATTGTAGTAGTTGAGTGCTGTTTGTTTTTCTCCTAAATCATGGTAGACACGGCCAATATTATGGAGAGTGGCAGCTTCCCTTGTTTGATCTCTTACTTGTTGCAATAGTGGTAGGGATTGATTGTAGTAGTTGAGTGCTGTTTGTTTTTCTCCTAAATCATTGTAGACACGGCCAATATCAGTGAGAGTCCTAGCTTCCCCTGTTTGATCTCTCACTTCTCGCCATAGAGTCAGGGATTGATTGAAGTAATCGAGTGCCTTTTGTTTTTCTCCTAAATCACTGTAGACACGGCCAATACCTAGAAGCGTCAAAGCTTCCCAGGTTTTGTTACCAGCTTCCCGATAAAGTTGCAGTGCTTTTTCCGATATTTCTATTGCCTGTTTTTTAGATTCTGCTGTTCCTTGTTTAAGTAGTTCATATCCCTGCCTCAATAATTTTTCTGCCTCTGCATTGGGGTCTGTCTGAGCTATAACTTCTCCCCCATTGACAATATTGGGCAACATTAATACAGGCAAACTGACATTAAATAACATCAGACTATTAACACTGAGAATAGACAACCACCTCTTGGGAGAAACCATAAACTTAACCCTTGCCTCACAACTAGAAATTTTCAATACTATTATATTTCTAGTTTTAAGGAAGATATGCAGGTTATTTCAGTTATCAGTTACTTAATTACGTCATTGCGAGGGGGACGGGAAAAGCAATTATTTTTGTCTGCTCAACGTTAAACCCCCCGTGGCAATCTTTCAAATCACCTAACTATTTGATTTCCAGAGTTAAAATTCCCGCCCCTTTATCTATAACTATTCGTACTGCATCTAACCAAAGAACACCTATCAATATTTCTGGTAAATTATCCCCTGCATGAACTGGAATTGTAAATTCTTGTTCGTCCATTATCATCCGACCTTCATAAATATCAAAATATGCCATCCCTTGGGCTGTACTTAACATTATATTTGAACGAATTTTTTCCCACCCCAAAACTTCTATATCTTGAGTCGGGATTGCCAAATAACCTGTCGTAAATCCAGTGTCTAAAATAGTATCAACAGGAATAATTTCACCATTTTTAGCAATTAGTTCAATCTCAAATATTAGCTCTCCTTCCTCTCCAAATCTCCCAGAAATCATTTAGATTTTCCCACAAGCTCCTGTTTCATTAATCCGATAAGTTACTAACTGACTTGTAGGACAATATATCGTTAATCTTTTCATCAAATTTTTCAAGTCATTGTCAAGTAAATAATAACCACTTTCTGGTTCAATAGCAATGAACCAATTGTAATAATTTTTAATCAGTCGCGGTCGGATTTTTTCAAATATTTTAAAGCAGCTTTCTCCACGCTTTTTTCTTTCAATTGCTCGTCGTTCTAATTCTTCAGCAGAAAGAGAATTTGTAGAAAATATGTTATTTTTTTTAGGCCGAGAATTCTTGATTAATTGTGTCATATTTTTTTGAGAATAGCCCTGCTATTGTAATATTAAAGTTATAATTAGTGATTTGTCAAATTTGCCAATATCTCCTTAACTCGTTCCGTTGCTGCTGCTAATAATTTGACTCAACTTCCCTGAAATTTTCAGCATTCATTTCCCATAAATGTCCTAAAATTATATTATTCTGAGGAATGCCTTGGTCGATTAAATCTTGAGTAATACCCTGTTCTATACCATCATATTCAACATAAACTGTTCCCTCTCCTAGAGTAATATAAATAATATTTCCTCTAACCGGGTATTGACAGTACCAAACAAATACTTAAATTATCAATACCCCCAATACCAATATTTGTTCTTTTTCTCCAATATTTCCTCCTGACTCCTGAGGACTCACAACAGTCATTTATAAGTATTCAACCGCAATTCGTAGCTCCCCCGGAGGGGGAACATGATATAACCTATCCCGGTTAATCATTGGGGGATTGCCCCTACAATTTTCATCTTGTATAGCAATGAGCGTTGGTATATTTACAAATTGCAGGAGGGGCTAAATAGCTAAAAGTCTATATTATCGGCAATTTATTCCCCCAGAAGAGCTGTTGCCTGTTGCCTGTTGCCTGCGCACAGCGCTATAATTTACCAACACCGATTTTTCAAATGACAAGTACTACCTTGCAATGATTTTATCATGTAAGGTAGTACCTATTAAATATAATGTTGCAATAATATCTGTTAAACAGATGCGTAAGCTTGTTCTAGTTGAGAACCAACTTGCGGAATAGACAGAGCATTTACATTCTGAGTTTTACCAGAACACTGCCAGAAAGCTTGAGCTACTCCTAAGTATCCTCTGGAAACTTTAGAAACATTTATAGCTGTGCTGATAACTGTTGGTAAACAAGGACTGGGTATGAAGGTTGTTAAAAAGGTATTAACCATAGAACACAACACTATAGTCCAAAAAAATCCTAATGCCGGTAATAAAACTAATTCAGGCGTGACGAAGCGACAGATGCGCTTCCATACAGCTTGTTGAGGTATTACAATAACTACGGCAAGCGTCGCAAAAAAGGGAATATTCAGTTTTTCTAACATTATTTTAGATCGTCAGAGTCAGGTTTATCGGGCGCAACAAATCAGACCTATACAAACCAAGGATACTGAATTGACAATCTGTCTAAATTTTCATAGAAAGTTGGCTCTTCATTCTCCTCTCAATGCCTACGAAGTTAGCTGACGGGCTAGGGCTGAGAGATTCCCTTCTCTGTATCTTTGTTTTTCTACATTCAAAGACTTCTAATCAGAGATAAGCCCCCTGTATTTGGTTCCTCCGCTCCAGCTACACTCTTACTGTGTCTTTCTTGCCGGATTAGGCTGACTGTCTTTTGCTTTTAATATTATGTTAACTTTTTTCTATCAGCTTTGTCAACACTTTTTTACAGAATTTTTTTTTAAATTTTATCAAAATTTTCAGCCTGAAATTTGAGAATATGGTTAGTAAAGTATTGAACTTTGGTTATACTGTTGCTCCCACTAAGGTTAAGGTACACCTAATATATTCCTAATACTTAGTACAGTTTTCCGCAAAATTTTAAATTTAGTGATTTGCAACATACATAAGTCACTAAGCCCATTGTTAGTTGTCACATACTAATAGTGATTAAAATCACTAAATATAGTAAGTGATCACACTTACTATATTAATGTTGCATCAGTATGTAACAATGATGTAACAATGGAAAATTATTAATACTATAACTCTAAAATTTAAAGGTGATTCTTATGTCTGTAGATCCTCCTGTCCATCTTCTTCCATGTGCGTTAGGAGACCTTTTTGCTCAAGCCAATGAAAACGGCTACATTACCCTAGCTGACCGCTATGGATTAATGGCTGCTATATTTGATGAATCTTTACAAGAATATGAAAAACGCTCAATAGACCGACTAATTCGTTCAATTTATAGAGGACGAATTAAAGTAGTTGATGAAATATCTGCTGTAGTATTAAATTATACTTAACAAAATAGTAAATTCAACTGTATCAAAACCTTTGCATAAAAACTCCAATCGACAACCTCTATATTTTTGCCATTAGAGCAATCTCTATTTTTTGTCATTAGAGCAATCTCCTTTTTTACCACTAGGTAGGGTAGCTCCACAAAAATCTGTTTGCTCTAATTTTGCTTGATTAAGATTTGCATTAGATAAATTAGCTCTGTTTAACTTAGCTTCCTCCATATATGCCTGGTACAAATCAGCCCAAGATAAATTAGTATCTGTCAAATCTGCCTTTTGCATAGTTGTACCATGCATAATTGCACCTGATAAATTAGCCCCTGCTAAATTTGCTTCAATCAAATTAGCACCGCTGAGAATAGCACCTCTTAAATTAGCTCCTGCTAAATTTGCTTTTTGTAAGTTAGCTCCTAATAAATTGGCTTCACTTAAATCCGCTTCGCTTAAGTCCGCTTGGCCCAAATCACAACCTTGACACTCATAAGTACTTAATAAACGCTGAATAGTTTTGATGCGTTCCATTGAATTAGATTTAGATTGAGCAAATACTGGAATAGTTAACCAGGATACTGTTAATAATGTCGCTGTTAATGGGTATAAAAATTTCATATTTTACTTCTTAATAAATTACTGAATTTAATGTTATTTTAGATATTTAATTTTGTTGACATCATATCATAAAAATTACATCATCATTTTTGCTGATTTTCATAGCAACCCTATCTCAAGACATTTTAGTTTCCATGCTCTTGTCTCTGACTGAGAATCAGAGTGACTTATCTAGTCGTCCACAAGGCTATGAATAACTATGTAGTATCTATTTTGTTTTTAAGGTACAGATGACTTGGTTTGCTTTGATCTATATTTTTATACTACATAAATAATATAAGACAAAAATTTCAAGGGTTGGAAGGAAAAAAAATTTTTTAACTGATTTAAGTTTGAGGCAATTACTCTTGACTAGGCCAAAACATAATTATGTAGTACACTTGATTAGTAATTTGAAGAAGGAGACAGCTATACTGGAGACAGCTATACTGGAGACAGGAGGAAAATTACATGGGGATAGTCAACGAAGGGCCGCTCCGCGTCTACGCTCCCCCAAGTAATGCGTGAACACGACCGTTGACGGTGGGGTATTAAACCCACAAAGAAAATGATAATATACAAATTCCCCAATGGGACAAAAATATTTTTATGAGGAGTGGGAAGCGATCGCGCAATAGAGTTTTATGCTGATTTTATTCCTTCTTCCTTCTTGCTTCTTCCTTCCTCCTTCCGATAGTATGATGATGAGAAATTGTATTTTTCATCTTAAAAGGAAACAGTCAAGATGACAGAAACACCGCCCCCAGAAAAGTCTGAAAAGTTGGGCATAGTTAATCAAGCACTTATTTTTATTGAAAAAGTTGGCAATAAACTGCCAGACCCCATTACATTATTTTTCTATCTTTCTATAGCAGTAATTTTGATTAGCGCGATCGCTAATTTGACAAATCTATCTGTTGTACATCCTGCAACTAAAGAAACTATTCAAGCAGTCTCTCTATTTACTCCTGAAGGTATCCGTAGAATAATTACTGAAGCGGTGAGTAATTTTGTTAATTTCCCTCCCCTGGGTACTGTACTTGTAGCAATGTTAGGGGTAGGAGTCGCAGAGTCTACAGGGTTAATTTCTGCTCTATTGCGTCAGGTAGTGTTAGTTGCTCCGGCAAAGTTTATTACTCCAGCAATTATTTTTTGTGGGGTAATGTCTAATCTTGCTTCTGATGCTGGATATGTGGTTTTAACTCCTCTTGCTGCTTTAGTATTTTTAGCATATAAACGTCATCCCATAGCAGGTTTAGCTGCTGGTTTTGCTGGAGTTGCTGGAGGTTATAGTGCTAATTTATTAATTGGAACTATCGATCCTTTATTAGCAGGAATTACTGAAAATTCGGCTAAATTAATTAATTCTGAATATACAGTTAATCCAGCAGTAAACTATTATTTTATGGTAGTTTCTACATTTGTTATTACTTTAGTTGGTTGGTATATTACGGATAAAATTGTAGAGCCTCGTCTTGGTAAATATGATGGGGAAATTAATCAAGAAGAAATTCCAGAATTGACTGCTGCTGAACGAAAAGGTTTGCGTTGGGCTGGATATTCTTTATTGGCTTTTGTAGTGCTTTTATTAATATTAGTTTTACCTCCCGAAGGAATTTTGCGCGACCCGGAAACTTTAACTATTATTCCTTCTCCTTTTTTCCAGGGAATTGTACCAATAATAATGGTAGGATTTATTCTGCCTGGTATTATCTACGGAAAAGCAGCAGGTACAATTCAGAGCGATAAAGATATTGCTCAAGGTATGACTCAGGCTATGAGTTTAATGGGTTATTATATTGCTTTATCATTTTTTGCTGCTCAATTTGTCGCTTATTTTGGTTGGAGTAATTTAGGCATTATCTTAGCTATTAATGGTGCAAATTTTCTCAAAGCTACTGGTTTTACTGGGTTGCCTTTGCTCATAAGTTTTATCATTGTTAGTGGTTTTATTAATTTATTTATTGGTTCGGCATCAGCTAAATGGAATATTATGGCTCCGGTATTTGTGCCAATGTTAATGTTAGTTGGTTATACACCAGAGTTGACACAAATGGTTTATAGAATTGGAGATTCTACAACTAATATTATTACGCCTCTGATGCCTTATTTTCCAATTATTGTTGCCTTTGCTCAGAGATACGATAAAAATACAGGAATGGGAACTTTAATTGCCACAATGCTGCCTTATTCTTTAGCTTTCCTAATATCTTGGTCAGCTTTATTTATCTTCTGGTTTATTTTCGGAATTCCCATTGGACCTGGAGCAGCAATTAGACTTTAATCTTTGGAAAAGAGGGAGTAGGGTGAAAAGACATAAGGTAAGCATTCAGCTATTAGCTGTGAGCTTTCAGCTTTCATGAAGGGGTTTTAATGAATATAAACTGTTTCAGACAGCTTTGACAGTAAGTATAAATTCTGGCTCAATATAATTAGTGATAAAAAAACTTTCTCTTTTTCCTCTTCTTTTTTCTTGCTTCTTCCTTCTTTCTTCCCTCCTGACTTCTGACTCCTGACTCCTGACTCCTCCGTCATCTTTTAGTGCTGGTTTTGGGAGAATATACTTCAGCAGCTTTTTCTGTTTTTGTCTGAGAAGCAGAAGTTTCTGGGATGTCTTTGCTTGGAGAAGATGGCACTTCTATTTGGTGTTCAGGAAATGATGATTCTTGAAATTGAGTAGATGTAGATGTTTGTAGTGGTTTTCCACCTTCTATTTGCACAGCAAACCACAGAATTTCTGCTAACTCTTTACCCGTTAAGTCAGACTTTACTTTTTGAAGGATATTTTGCAGACGTCGTTGTAGTTTTTCCTCTAGAGATATATCAGAACGAGAATCATTGTTTTGTGTCATAGCTCTTCAGAGTAGGTCAAATATTGGCGTTGGTAATTTAAAAGATGAATCAAGCACCGAATAGGTAGAGCGCCGAACTTGAGATCATGAATTAAAAGTCTGAGGGAATGCTTGAGCAGATCTAGGGATTTGGAGTAACATCAGGTTCGACGATCAAGTCTTGCCAAGTAATGCCAAAGAGCGAGTATTTTCTCCTTCTACCCTCGTCATGTAGGTTTTGCTAACTATACGATCTTCATGGCTGTATAAATTGTCCATAGACAGGATTACCGTCCCTTACCCAAAAGTAACACTGCCAATAAGCGTTAGCGAAGCTTTGCGTTAGCAATCGCTTGCCAAAGAATGATGAAAGTTTTAGCACTGCGGTCTCCTACTACCCAGCCAAGAATTCCTGACCGAAAATGATCTACCGCTGTCCAAATCCAGACTTTGTTTTTTTTTACCGATAAAAGTCTGCAATTCATCAACCTCTCCCACTTGAGGTGTGTCTTCTGCGTCGTAGGTATCAGGCAAAAGCTCTCCCACCTGTTTCACCCAATTAATAATGGTCGTATGGGCTACACTCTTTTACTCGACTAATCCCCCGGAAACCCATACCATTGACGTACATTTTGAGACACAGAGCCTTAATATCTTGACTATATCCAGGTGGATCATACAAATCAACTTGCCTGGCGACCACATTGGACACAAATGTAGTTTTGCTTTTGGCTTCGATGGCCATTTTTGCGGATATGTTTGCTAAGACACTCACCGACATTGCATGGAAAATGAAACTCCAACTCTATGGTACTTAGATATTTGATCCAATCCATAGCTCTTGGAGCGTTCAATTCATCTTTCTATTTACCAACGCCCAAATATTGGAGTATTTTTTCTACCAACTCTTTTCGTTTAGAATCAGATGGAGATTTTTCACCGCTCAATAGATAGATAGCATTTAGTAATTGGTCTGTCGCTAACTGTCCTTTGTTCCGTCGTTTGAGAAATATTTCAATTATATCTTCTGCCTTCTCAACAATATCTTCTCCTAAATGAGCTATAGCGATCGCTGTTAACTCATCTTTATCGGGTTCTTTCAACTCTAAACACAAACATCGTCGCAGAAAAGCAGGGGGAAATTCCCGTTCTCCATTACTGGTCAAAATTACGAAAGGAAAAGCCCCACATTTTACATTTCCTAAAGTGATTTTAGCATACTTTTGGTCACTGGTTCTCACAGTAACTTCTGGAGGTAGGCGATCGGCGATGCGTGCCAATTCGGGAATTTCAAACCATCCTTCCTCAAATATATTTAACAAGTCATTGGGTAGGTCAATGTCACTTTTATCTATTTCGTCAATTATTAGTACCCGAGGATGCTCGCTAGAAATGAAAGCTGTGCCCAAAAGTCCTAATTGTATATATTTGCCAATCTCAGATAAATTATCTTTTCCCTGAGCATCTTGTAATCTACCAATAGCATCATATCGGTATAATCCTTCCTGGAGAGTAGAACGAGTAGTAATATTCCAACGTAATACTTCTCCTAGTTGCAATTCTTTGGCCACAGCATAAGCTAAGGAAGTTTTACCAGTACCTGGTTTACCTGTAACTAATAGAGGACGTCGCAGGTAAAGAGCAGCATTAACCAGGTCTATTTCTTCTCCCTTGGGTTTATAAGTAGCACCCCGTTGTTCTTTGCTATTGCTAAATTTAACTACTATTTTATTAAAGCATATAGCATTTCTGACAGCGCTTTTCATTTAAGTATCTTGGGCATTGCTGAGGGGCGAGATGAATATAAGTGGGGTGGGTATCCTGCCTGCGGTGAAAATATTAGGAACGGGTAAGATGCCCATTCCACAAAACACAATATAATAATTATTAAAAATTATTAGAAATGCCAGCTAAAGATATTTATCATAATACTGTGAAAACTGCCCTAGAGAAAGATGACTGGATTGTTACCAATGACCCCCTAGTTATTCGCTGGGGAAAAAGAGATTTATAGTCATTCTGAATAAGACTGGAACACTTTTTTAGCTGAAACTCTTTCCAGGTAAGAAACCCTTGTCTCAATCTTAACTGGAATGACCATATATGTTGATTTAGGTGCATAAAAATTAATTGCTGCTGAAAAAGATAGTCAAAAAATTGCCGTTGAAGTTAAAATTTTTGTTGGTAAATCTGCTATAGATGATTTAGAGAAAGCGTTAGGTCAATATATTCTTTACTATGATTTATTAGTAAGAACGCAACCAGAAATGACTGGATATTTAGCTATTCATCAAGAAGCTTATGTTGACGTTTTTGAAGACCCTATTGGTCAAGTTTTATTAGAAAATAAACGACTTAAATTATTAGTTTTCGATGAACTTCAGGAGGTAATATTAAAATGGATAACTTAGACAACTTGAGAAAAGTTATTATTGAATCTCTGGGTTATTATGCTAATTTACGTTATGCAACAGGTGAAGTGAAGAGGTTACTAATTGTCGATCAAGATTCTGATAATTATCTCATTTTTTTAGAGGGATGGGAAAATAGAGAAAGAGTACATGGTTGTTTAGTTCATTTGCAAATTATAGATCATAAAATCTGGATACAAAGAGATGGAATAGAGTATGGTATTGCGACGGACTTAATGCAAGCTGGCATTCCTAAAGAGCAAATTGTTCTGGCATTTAAACCGGAACATATTCGTCCTTATACTGAATTTGCAGTTAAATAGTAGTCCATATTACTAATGTGGAGCGATCGCCAATCATTCACACAGTAAGTTGGGTTTTGCTCCGCTTAAGCTCAACAGTTAAGCACCCCAAATAGTAAGCTTTTTTGTCGTTTTTTACCGCCATTCTCTAAATTTTTAATTAAGTCAAATTCTTATCACTTTTTCCTATACTTCTAATACTAGTACTTTGCTAATCAACTAAAGCATGAATCAGAATATCTGTGAGAGATTTTTGCTTAATTTCATACCAAAACTTCGTGTCAACAATATCACATTTTGCACCAGCTTTAACGAGATGATCGTCTAGGAAAGTCAAACATTCTTTTGTCTCTGGATCTTCACCAATTTGTAAAAAACTAATTCCTAGTTCATAACTATTTTCTGTACCTGGAATTAGGTCGATTTTTTCAGTAGCATTAATAATTAAATTTACCAAAGCTTCTTGTTCATCAGAAATTTTATCTACTAATACTAGAATAATATCCCCATTTTTAGTTTTCTTTGCATCTCGGCGTTGAAAATAGTCATCCAGAGCATCTTCCAGACTACTTACTACATCTATTATTTCTGGAGGATTTTTTAGCTGAAATAGTTGAGCTAATTTTACTACTTCTGTGTTTATATGCTTGATAAAAGGACTAGAAGCAAGGTAAACAGTAATTCCATCATCATCTAATGATTGACAATGCTTGGCTAAATCAATGATTTTTATTTGTGCTGCAATCCAATCTTCATAATACAAATTAGAAGCAGACCAGCTTTCAAAACTTCGAGCAAAAATAAATGTGTAGTCTCGATTTTTTAGTAATGAAAGATTATCAGACATAAACTTTTACCTAGAATTTTAGTTGGGAGCAATATAGTTTTTTGTACTTATAATCACAATAGTAACAACTCAAATAAGTGTATGTCCATTAAATTAATATGAAATTATATCATGTCCGGATAATAGCGGGATCAAAAAACTATTCTTATTTCTTCTTTCTTCTTCTTTATTTCCTCCTGACTCCTGACTCCTAACTGCTTATGCAAACCCTAAATAGGTATTAATGCTGTGACTGCATAGCGATTTGGAGATAAATATTTTTTAGCTAAATTGAGTAATTCTTGTGGTTGAAATGCTGCTATTTTTTCTGGATAACTAATTGCTAACTCTGGATTTGCTATAGTAAAATAATAACCATAAAGACCTGCTAGCTGTCCTGGACTTTCAATGGAAAACACATAATCATTACATAATAAACGCTGACACCTAGCTAATTCTACCTCTGAAATCTCTTGATTTAATAACTCATAAAGCTGATCGCCAATTCGTGCTTCTACTTCTGGAATATCTTTCGGTTCTAGCATGGCGCTAATTGTAAATAAACTTGAGTCTTGCTGCAAAGAGAAACTGCTAACAATTCCTTGCACTAAACCTAAATCTTCGCGCAATTCTCGAACCAATCTAGAATTTCTACCATCGGCTAATAATATTGACAGTAAATCTAATCCATAAGCATCATCTAGTTGTTCGACTCCAGGTCCGAGCCAAGCCATTGTTAGACGACCTTGTTCTAATCTGGGCAAATATATTTCCTGGCGACGAACTTCAGTTATTAACGGCTCTGCTGCTATCTCGACTCGCGGACAATGAGAAGATTTTTCGGGAAAATTGGCAAAAGCTGCATTGACTAATTCTATTACCTGGGTTTCCTCTACTCTCCCAATAACTACCACTGCCATATTCTCTGGTTGATAGTGATGATTGTGAAAACAACGCATTTCATCAACTTCTCGCTCTCTCAGAAGTTCTGCCGTACCCATAACTGAACGTCGGTAGGGATGATATTTGTAAACATTCTCCATCAATGCTTGAAAACCTATCGAATCAACACAGTCTTCTGATTGACGAATTTCTTCTAATACCACTTCCCGCTCTCTAGCAAATTCTGATTCTGGTATGGAGGCACGCAACAATAATTCTGCCAATGGATGTACTACTTCTTCTACATATTGGGCAGCAGTTGTAATAAAAAAATGAGCATAGTCGTGACTTGTAGCAGCATTTGCTATTCCGCCACGATTTTCAATTATTTGATCAAAGATTCCAGGACTTAATTTTTCTGTTCCCTTAAAAATCATGTGTTCTAGGAAGTGAGCCATACCTGACCATTTATCGGGTTCCTCCCTAGCACCTGCTCTTACCCACACATCTATCACCACTGCTGGAGTGACTGAAATATATTGATGAATAATTGTTAGACCATTATCCAGCTTGAAAACGTTAGCTGGAAAATTAGGAGTAGAAATTACTACAGACAATTCTTTTAATAATTAAATTTGGGCTGAAATTTTATTTGCATTGAATTTTAAAATTATATAACTTTTGTATAAGATGATTTGTAATATTTAATACAATTGAATTTTCACCGTAAGTAGTATGCACCCTACAAATTTTGCAGAAAATTAGGTGTGTCAGTTCACTACTGGAGTACTTGATTGGTTGGTTTTGGTTTTCTCTTAGGAGCACAGAGCGATCGCCCTGTTTCTTCTTTCTTTGATTATGGTGCATTAATGAAATGTAACGCACCCTACTGGACCGACACAGCTAAAAATGTGCATTAGAAAATGGGGGGGTGGGGGATTGTAATGACCGGGTGATGCGGTGATTATCAAAAAGCCTAATGCACTATTTTAGGCGTGTCAGTCTACTACTGGACTTAATTATTCGGTAAAATATATTTATATTAGTTAAATTTATGAAATAGTCTCAAATATATTTGGAATTTAAACTGATTTTTGCCAAAAAAGTTGAAATGAGCTATTTAGGGGAAAAAATGGGGGAATTTGGGCTGTGATAGCACAGCTAAACGTAGTTATCGCTTCTCGTTGGCCATTTTTTAAAAGTATTGATATGTAAGAAATACAGGGTAGTTGCTTGTCAAGAAATTTTCGTGTATTTTTGAGGTAAGTGATTCGCTCTGCGTAGGTGCTGATTAAAATGAAAAGAGGATTAGTGAGTGGGAGTGCGATCGCGTAGCTGAAAAAAGCAAAGTGCGGGGAGGGTGGGAAGTGTGGGGAGGGTGGGAAGACAGGGAAAGTAGGAGGAATAATGGTTCTTTGATTTTTATGCCCCCCTCACCCCAAAATTCTCACTTTTAAAGGGTAAATGAATTGAAACAGGCGTACTTTTTGGGGTCGAAAAAAGTGCCTGGTATCACGTCTAATATCATGTTCGGTTGAATACTTATAATATCTGTAGACCAAAGGCAGAAGGCAGAGGGCAGCTATGCTGAAGGGAAAGAGCAAGGTTAGAAGGCAGAAGGTTTATTATAACTGATTATCCGTTAGCGTAGCTCCCCCGGAGGGGAACATGATATAAAACGCTCAAAAAGGAGCGTATTTTAGGCGCATAGTTGGGCAGAACAATCTTGGGACAATTCTTACTCCTACCTCCTGGCTCATTCCCATTTCTCCTGTCTTCCCCTCCTGGGAGGGGGAGGGGTTAGGGGTGGGTTTCTCCTACCCCTACTAAAAGACTTTTGAGCGCAAACCCTAATTATCCGGACATGATATAACAGGTCAAAAAAACAAAAGCGTAGTCAAATTTCCTAAAATGATTGACTACGCTAAAAATTTAATTTTATAGTTCTATCTCAGTTTCCACCCTGAGTTTTGTTGCTATCTAAATATCGAGATAAATCTAGATATTTATAGACGAATATTACCAATATTAACACTAGGTACATTAGCACCACCAAAAGTGCTGATAAATACTGGTTCATTAGGACCAGGAACAGTTTGAGTAAAGATTGCTGCCTGCTCTGGGTTTAGGTCTTGCCGAACTGTATAACTAGCATCTGCTAAGTTTGAGAAACCGTAATTACCGTTGACATCAGTAGCAACGAATATTTCATCAGCATCTCGAACAGAGTTGTTGTTTTGGTCGAAGTAAATAACAACACCGCCAATACCAGGTTCGCCAGCATCTAGGAAACCATTACCATTGAGGTCTTCAAAAGTTATCCCACTAATACTACCAGTACCACTAGGTGGTATGGGTGGTTGAGGTGGTATAACTGGTGGGTTAGCACTGTTGCCAAAGTTGACAAAGTTAGCATCATCACCTGCAAACAGAGTTAGAGTTGGGTCTTGGTTAGTTTGGAATAGACCTGGTGGCGGAATTTGGCGGATGGTATAAGTGCCAGGAGGTAACTCATCAAAGTCGTATACTCCAAGTGAATCAGTAATCGCAGTACGTTCCTCATTATCTAGAATTGAGTTATCGTTGCGATCTAGAAATACTGTAGTACCAGGAATACCATTCTCTCCTGGATCTAACAGACCATCACCGTTGATATCATTGAAAACAATACCACCAATACTAACAACAGGAAGAACAGCTTTTGGTAACCCTGTTGGATCGTTGGCAAAGTTAACAAAGTCAGCGTTATCCCCTTCTATCAAAGTGATAATAACTGGTTCTGGAGTAGTAGAGTCAGTGAAACCAGGCAGTGGTTCCTGACGAATAACATAGGTTCCTGGAGACACATTGGGAATATCGTAGCGACCAAATTCATCGGTAAGTGCAAATCGTTCGCCATCATCTCGTTCCCCATTATCGTTGGCATCTATATAGATAACAGCATCAGGTAGTTGAGGTTCACCTGCATCTGCTAAACCATCTCCGTTTTCATCTATGAATGCAATACCAGAAATATTAGCAAGACCAGGAGGAGGAATTATCGGAGACTGGCCAAAGTCAATTTCCAGATTGGAATTTTCAAACTCATCAACAGTAATTGTGAGGTCTGTTAGAGTAGTAGAAGTAAAGTTGTCCGGATTTGGAATCAGACGTAGTGTGTAAGTACCTGGCAACAAACCAACAATTGCATATTCTCCGTCTGTGTTTGTAAAGGTATTAGGTTCAATATCGTCATTATCAAGAATGCCATTTTCATTGATATCGACATAGATACGGAAACCAGGAACACCCCTTTCTACAAATTCGTCAGGGTCAAGGATGCCATTACCGTTAGTATCGTTAAAGTCTTGGATACCGTTACTGTTAAAGTCTTCAAAAACAATTCCAGTAATTAAGGTTTCTGGTTGGTTTCCAAAGTTGTAAACAACACTACCGTCAGCTGATACAACTGGTGGTGGAGTAGTTTGCTTGAACCCTGTGCGATCAAGAATTTGTAGAAGCGGAAATGAGCCTGATACATCTGATGTATCTAGACCATAAGTACCACCAGGACCACTAATTTGATTTGGTTCAAATCCTTGTATTTGTCCATCTCGGTGCACATCTAGGAACACCTCAACACCAGGCAAACCAACTTCCCCTTTTAGAGGTTCAAATAGTCCGTTACCATTGTTGTCAGCAAATACAATACCACTAACAGTATCTTCATCTGGTGATGTGACGTTAACACCAACATCAATATCATTGAGACTCTGACCAACTGGAAGATTAATTGGAGTGGGTGAGATATTGAGGTCTGGTGGTACCTGACCAACAGTAACACTAATAATGGGATTACTGCTAGTTAGGAATAAGTTTTCTTGCAGAACAACATCAACTGTGTAATTCCCTGGGGTTAAACCATTAAAGACATAACGACCATCAGGATCGGTGAAAGTTTCAGGTTCACTTGTATCAAGGTTTCCGTCGCCGTCTAAGTCTTCGCCATCATCCAACACACCGTTCAGGTTGAGGTCTTCGCTGCTATCCAGGTTTCCGTCGCCGTCTATATCTAGGAAAACTTGAGCAGTTGGAATACCTGCTTCCCCAGACTCTTGAAAACCACTGTTATCGCTATCAGTGAAGATTACACCGCTAATGCTGGTGTTGGGGTCAAAGATACTACTATCACCGAAGTTATAAACGACAGTCTGACCAGGAACAACAGGAACAATAGGAGTAGGAGTAGTGTTGACAAAACCAGCAGGTGGTGTTTCTCGTACTCTGTAGTTACCTGGTGGCAAGGTAAACCGATATTCCCCGTGAGCATCTGTAAGCGTAAATGGTTCATTAGCTTCCGCTAAACCATTATTATTGAGGTCTACAAAGATTTCGACACCTATAAGTCTTGGTTCATCTGGGCCGGCTAAACCATCACCATTGCGATCGTCAAATTTAACACCAGCAATTGTACCCGTGCTATCAGTATTTACAATTGGGGGAAGAACTGGAGGAGGAACTGGGGTAGGACCTGGGGGAGGAATAGGAGTTGGAGGAGGGGGAACTATTGTTACATCAGGTTGGTTGCCAATATTCACGAAATTAACGTCGTCACCCCCAACTATGGTAATTACTGGATCGGGAGTAATTTGGGTAAAACCTGGTTGTTGAACTTCCCTGACTACATAATTATTCGGTGGTAAACCTTCAAAGCTATAGCTACCATCTACGTTTGTAATAGATGTAGGTTCATCGGGATCTAGAACTTGGTTATTATTGGTATCTAGGTAAATAGTGAATCCACCAAGACCAGGTTCATCTGGATCTACTATATTGTTGCCATTATTGTCACTAAATTTAGTACCAGCGATTCTGCCTGTTAATGTAACTTGACTACTAATTCTGGTAGCTTCTGTTGTAGCAGTATCAGTATCAGTGGTCACTTCTGCTGTGGCAGTGCCAGCATCAGTGGTTACTTCTGCAGCAGTGCCAGCATCAGTAGTTCCCTCTGGTGCTGGTTCTGGAACTGGTTCTGGAACTGGTTCTGGAACTGGTTCTATAACTGGTTCTGGAACTGGTTCTATAACTGGTTCTGGAACTGGAACTGGATCTACAATTACAGCATTACCAACATTCAAGATAATGGGAGCATCACCTTGCAAAACGTTAATAGGTGCATTCAGAGTAATTTCTTGATCTGGAGTAGTTTGCACAAAACCTGGTTGGGGTATTTCTCGCAGAAAGTAAGTTCCTACAGGAGGATTAGTAAAGCTAAAGTCACCAGCAACATTTGATATTGCAGCAGGTTCTGTAGGGTCTAGTATATTGTTGCCGTTTTGGTCTAAGTAGAGAGTGAAGTTAGCTAAACCAGGTTCTCCTGGATCTAGAACTCCATTGGAATTAAAATCGTTGAACTTATTCCCAATTAAGTCACCCTGAAGTAAAGGGGTGTCAGGAGCAGTACCAATATTTACGAAGTTAGAATCGTCCCCACTAGTGACAATAATAACTGGATCTGGTGTTGTTTGAGTAAATCCTGGTTGAGGTACTACTCTGACAACATAAGTATCTGGGGGTAAAGTATTAAAGCTGTACTCACCTTCACTGTTAGTAATCCTAAATGGTTCTTCTGGGTCAAAGATACCATTTTCATTCAGGTCTAGATATACAGTAGAGTTTGATAAACCTACATCTCCTGGGTCAATAGCACCATTGCTATTGTTATCTACAAAATTGACACCAGCGATTACATTTCTTTCAGCATTACCAAAGTTAACACCTAATAAAGTTCCCCCATCAGGTACATCAACAGTCTGAGAATCAGTTGTCAGATTGAATCCTATTTGTTGCTCTGCTTCCCGAATAGTCAGGCGAGTTGCTGGAAGATTAGGTAAGAAGTAAACACCATTAGTATCAGTGATATCAAATGGTTCACCCACATCTAGAATGTGATTACTATTGAGATCTGCATAGATAGTAAAGTTTGGTATTCCAGGCTCGTCAGGGTCTAAAATACCATTAGCATTAAGATCGAGATATTTCGCTCCTTCAACATTACCAGTCCCGCTAGGAGTAACTATACCAATATCTAGAGCTATATTTGGTTGTTCTTCTTCTAGACCAGTAATTATAATTACTGAATTAGGAGTTGTTCTTGCTTCGTCTAGTTCCCTAATCACATCAATGTTGTATTGGCCAGGGAATACGTCTACATATGAATAAAAACCAAATTCATCTGTAAAAGTACTGGCTTCCCCCTCCTCTAAAATACCATTTCGGTTGGCATCAAGGAATACTTGGCTGTTAGAAATTCCTGGTTCCCCAGAGTCACGGACACCATTAATATTTAAGTCTTCAAATAATACACCACTAATATTACCTCTACCTGGTCCTGTCACTGGAGTGGGAACTGGAGTGGGAATTGGAGTGGGAATTGGAGTTGGTTCTGGAGTGGGAACTGGTGGTGGTGGTGGGGCAATGCCACTACCAAGAGCTATCCTGCTCTCTCTGACCATACTCCCACCGACTATACTCACCGGAACTGGCAGTGGTGTAGTTGAAACAGTGCCACTGGGTGGAACCTGTCTGACAAAATATTCACCATCTACTAATCCCAAGAAGTTGTAGACACCATCTGAACGACTAATGTTAGATAATTCATTGGGGTCTTGAATACCGTTATTATTCTGGTCAAGATAGACTGTAACATTAGGTATTGTTGGTTCTGATGTATCAAAAATACCATCATTATCTGTATCATTAAATGTGACACCTACTATATTACCGCTCCCTCCAAGTTGGGAGCCTATTCTTGTTTCATCACTCACGTTCTAACTCCTCCACCGTAAATTTATGCTATTGACACTCCCAGCGTTAAATCGCTTGATTATAACGGGGGATTCTTGCTTCACAAACTCTTAACTAGATAACAAATCAAACAAGTTGAGCTGTATCCCCGCCAGACCGTCTCCACAAGCTTTTCTTGCTCCGTCTTTACGCTGAGGAAACCTCAGCGCAGGCGGTGCGCTTTTATTGAACGGTGTGCCCCACCGCTATTAACCCTTTACTAATTCGCTACCACTCAATTAATTTACAACTTTGAAATTCATCTCATAGCTAAATCTCGCGATTATAGCAGGAGTAATCTTTCAAGATTTTTTGATAGCGATTTGTATTTAACTAATGGCTAAAAACCACTACACCAATAATACAGATATACCTTAAATCAATATAATGCTTATCACCCAATAACGAGTAAAGCTAAAGCGCGGACGCTGAGGATTATATCAGGTTGACAAGAATGTGACAATTAGATTAGAAAATAGACTAGAATACTTTATTTTTGAGCCCATAAACAAAATTTAATTATTGAATCTTTTAGTAATATTAAGCACCCACCTAATCAAAAAATAGGGGGGTGCTATGGTGTCGGGACGTTATTAATCTATGACAAGTTCCAATTCCAGAAAAATTTTCTCCTATTTCCTGAAACCTTAAGAAAATAGATAGAAATTGACTTGAATGTAAATATCAAATCAAGCTAATTTTCTCTGTTTAATGTTTTTTTACCAATTGTCTAAAGGCTATTATTACTAATACTACTTAGGTCAAAAGGTCAAAGTTTCAACCTAAAATTTAGTAGGCATCTTGTAATTCATAGAATTCTGGAGAAATATAATCTTTACGCAATGGCCAGCCCACCCAATCTTCAGACATCAAAATGCGTTTGAGATTAGGATGTCCTTCATAGATAATGCCATACATATCATAGGATTCCCGCTCTTGAAAATCAGCCGATTTCCAGATCCAATAAACTGAAGGAAGTCTAGGATCGTCTCTGGGCACAAATACCTTTAAACGTAATTCTTCTGGTTGGTCTACATCGTCCTTTACCTTAACTAAGTGATAAACACTTACCAAGTCTTGTCCGGGACCTGCATCATAAGCACATTGACATTGTAGATAGTTAAACCCATAAGCGTATAAAGCTGTAGCTAAGGGAATTAAAAATTCTCTGTCAACTTTGATCATTTCTACTCCCAGATGATCGGGTTCTAGAAACTCATGCTCAAAGCCATTTTCTGTCAGCCATTTTGAAGTTTGACCTGCTTCAACTATTGGAGCTTCTGATTCAGCCACGATTTACCTCCTCTTTTTGTGCAGCTTGCAGTGCAGGTGGTATAGGCATACCTATTGCTTCTGTCAATTCTTTTGGTGGTGTTTCACGGTCTGATGTCTTGAGATACTTACCATTCAGAATTGGTTCAACCACTTTCATATTGTGTTTAACAGTGTAGTAGCGATGTACCTGCTGTAGTTGAGCACGTTCTTGCAAAGATTCATTAGCAACTTTTTTTCTCAGCTTAATGACAGCATCAATAATTGCTTCTGGACGTGGTGGACAACCAGGAATGTAAACATCTACTGGGATTAATTTATCTACCCCACGAACTGCTGTAGGTGAATCCATACTAAACATCCCGCCAGTAATTGTACAAGCACCCATAGCAATTACATATTTAGGTTCTGGCATCTGCTCATAAAGACGCACCAAGACTGGGGCATACTTCATGGTAATTGTACCTGCAGTAATTAGTAAGTCTGCTTGCCGAGGGCTAGACCTTGGCACTAAGCCAAAGCGGTCAAAGTCAAATCTAGAGCCGATTAGAGCTGCAAATTCAATGAAGCAGCAGGCTGTACCATACAGTAGAGGCCACAAGCTAGAAAGTCGTGCCCAGTTGTAAAGGTCATCAACTGTAGTTAACACAACATTCTCTGATAGTTCTTGAGTAACCTGGGGAGATTGCTCAATGGGATTAATAATTTTTTGGTTTTGATTAGGACTTAAGACCATTCCAAAGCTCCTTTACGCCATGCGTAGACTAAAGCAACAACTAATATTGTGATGAAAATTAGGGCTTCTATAAATGCTAGAAGTCCCAATTGATGAAAGGCCACTGCCCAAGGATATAAAAATACTGTTTCTACATCAAAGATGACAAAGACCAGGGCGAACATATAATAACGGATATTGAATTGTATCCAAGCTCCACCAATTGGTTCTACACCCGATTCATAAGTAGTTCGTCGCTCTGGGCCACGAGTTTTAGGCCGCAGTAGTTTAGATGCAGTTAAGGCAATAACTGGAACTAGGCTGCTAATTAGTAGGAAGCCTAGAAAATATTCGTAACCACTAAGAGTAAACACAATTAACCTACATTTCCTAAGTAACTAGGACTTTTATCTGTGAACATTTTGACACTTTCTTGTTAAGGGTGCATCTCAATTTTGAATAAAGCCAAAAATTTATCGCTTTTAGGAAACAGCGGTGCGAACTCGCCTCGGCGACAGATGCAAGGGAATGCGCACTCCTGTGAGGGAATAAATAAGAAAAAAAGTATTCTTGCAAATAAAATATGAGATGCACCCCTAGTTAGATTACAGATTATAACGAGAGATTATTTTTTTAGCGGTTGTTACAACTGTGCTGTTTAATACCAATTTCATAAATTAATTTTCTTTTTTATGATTGGAGATGTTTAATAGTAGAGGCGAGTTCCGTGTTAAGTTAATGGTCCTGCAAATTATTTCAGATGAACCCGCCCCCAACCCAATAATCTAATACACAGTTTTAGTTGTGTTAGTCCAGTAGGAATAAATCACAAATTAATACGTAACTAGGGCTTACCGAACTAATCTAAAAGCATTGAAATATAAAGACTTTAGCCTTTTTTCGTTCAAAAAAAGTACCTGGTTTTCAGCTCTTCACGCTCAAAAAGTTAGTATTTTAGGCTCATAGTTGGGCAGAAAAATCTCATTCTGACAATTCTTACTCCTACCTCTTCTAAATTCCTATTTCTCCCCTCCTGGGAGGGGGAGGGGCGAGGGGTGGGTTGTCTCCTGTCTCCTGTCTCTTACCCCAGCAAAAAGACTTTCCATACGCAAACCCTAACTATCACCCTCATCAGACCAGATCGACAAGCTTTTGCCAGTCGAATTTTTAAGTCAAATGTCAAAATAAAAGAGCTAAAAGTAGCTCGAACCAGTCGGGTTACAATCATTTTTCAATACCCATCTCCTCGAATCACAACAATTCTGTAATAATAATTAAAGATGTTCTCATAATAGCTATTCAATTTTTTGGAACTATGAGCGAGGAAGCCACTGAGGCCAAAGATGAACAGGATCGGTATGAATGTCGAGCCTGTGGATATATATATGAACCGAAGAAGGGAAGTTCTACTGGTAATATTCCGCCCGGAACTGCTTTTTCAGATTTGCCCCCTGGTTGGCGCTGCCCTGTTTGTGGAGCGATTAAGGTTCAATTTGTGAATGTTGGACCAGCTGAAGGTCCTTCCGGATTCAAAGAAAACCTTGGATATGGTTTTGGTGTTAATACACTCACACCAAGCCAGAAAAATATTCTAATTTTCGGCGCTTTAGCCGCAGGATTTTTGTTTTTCTTGAGCTTATATGGTTTACGATAAGATGGCCTAAAGGCTTATTAATGATTTAATGTGATGCACTCAATAGTAAAGTCCTGGAAACAAATTTTCATCATACTAGCAGCAGTTATACTTTGTAGTGGCTGCAAAAATGCCTTTTTACCTGCAATGAGTTACAATCCCTGGGAAGTAATTCAACTACCAACTGAGGCTAAGTTGTTTGATATCGGATTTACAGGCAATCCTGACCATGGTTGGATTGTCGGTGGTAATGCTACTCTTTTAGAAACTACTGATGGTGGTAATATTTGGCAACCTAAAAGTATTGATATAGTAGAAGAAAAAGATCGCTTGACTTCAGTAAGTTTTAATGGTAAGGAAGGGTGGATTTTAGGACAGCCTTCTTTACTTCTACACACAGATGATGAAGGAGAGTCTTGGACTAAGATTTCTCTAAGCTCTAAATTACCAGGTGCTCCTAATTCTATTATTGCTCTTGGGCCAAATTCTGCGGAGATGACTACTGATGTGGGAGCTATCTATCGCACAGAAGATGTTGGCCAACATTGGCGCGCTCAAGTAGAGGATGCTGTGGGAGTAGTGAGAAATATTTCCCGTTCTCCTGATGGTAAGTATATTGCTGTTTCGGCTAAGGGTAATTTTTACTCTAGTTGGGAACCAGGCCAAAGAGCTTGGACTCCTCATAATCGTCAAGACTCTCGCCGTTTGGAAAATATGGGGTTCAGTGATGATGGTGGTTTATGGCTATTAGCACGAGGAGGCCAACTGCGGTTTAGCGATCCAGAAAATCCTGAAGAGTGGGGAGAAGCTATTGCCCCAGAATATGCCACAAGTTGGGGTTTATTAGATTTGGCTTATCGAACTCCTGATGAAATTTGGGTTTCTGGTGGTAGTGGTAATTTACTTCGCAGTGTTGATGGCGGTCAGACTTGGGAAAAGGACCGTGATGTAGAGAATGTTCCAGAAAATTTCTACAAAATTGTTTTTATTAACCAAGAAAAAGGTTTTATTCTTGGTCAAAGAGGAACTGTGTTGAAATACAATAGTTCAGCAGTTTCAGAAGCAGCTTGAAATTTACTATAGCAGGGAACAGGGAACAGGGAACAGGGAACAGGGAACAGTGGCAAAAGCTTTTCTCTGTCTTAGGTTCATCATCAATCTCTATCAAACACCAACTCTTTCCTTGCTATACAATATTGGAGAAATATTCCTAATAATAAGAATTGGGTAGTATTACTCAGATGGGAAAAGGTAATTTCTTGATGTTGTTTGAGTTACTGAAAATTTAGACTGAATGTGTTAGAATTGATCCCGTCTAACTAACAGATAAAAATAACAGATTTTAAAGAAGGCAAAAAGTTAGTCTATCTTTAGTTGTTAACAAAGACAAAAAACTCAAACCATTAATTAGTGATGGGATGAGGTGTTTAGAAAGGTTTTAAAACTATCATATTGAGATGATGGTTAGAAATAAATTTGGAGGATAAAATTAGATGGCTGGTGGCAGTACAGGTGAGCGTCCTTTTGGAGATATCATCACAAGTATTCGTTATTGGGTAATACACAGTATCACTATTCCAGCTCTGTTTGTTGCAGGTTGGCTATTTGTAAGTACAGGTTTGGCTTACGACGTTTTTGGTACACCTAGACCTAACGAGTATTATACTGAGCAAAGACAAGAATTACCAGTTGTATCAGACCGTTTTGAAGCTAAAAAACAAATTGATGAATTTATTGGTGAATAGTTGAAAGTTTAGGAGATTTTTATTATGACTAGCGGAAATCCAAATCAACCAGTTAGCTATCCAATTTTTACAGTTAGATGGTTAGCAGTTCATACCCTTGGCGTGCCTACAGTTTTCTTTTTAGGTGCGATCGCAGCTATGCAGTTTATTCAAAGATAGGAGTATATTATGCCTTTAGATCGTAGCGAAAATACTAATAAACAACCAGTAGAATTAAACCGAACTTCACTCTACCTTGGTTTGTTATTAGTGTTTGTTCTTGGTATTCTGTTTTCCAGTTATTTCTTTAATTAATTCGGGAAATAAAACAGAGAAATTACTAATATTAAGTCACCCTATAGGGGTGACCTATTGCTAGTAATATTGAGTAGAAAGTTAACAAGTATATAGTTGACTTAATTACCTAGTAGGTAAAATTTTTTTAGTACGAAATAGTTTTGAAATAATGAGGTGAAATATTATGATGTCCGAACCAGGTAGAATTCCTTTATGGTTGGTTGCTACTGTTGCCGGAACTGGCGTACTTGTAGTTGTGGGTCTTTTCTTTTATGGTGCCTATGTTGGTGTAGGTTCTTCTTTATAAGAAAGACTTGAAGTTTGATTTTTTTGAATAATCTCACTATCTTTGAAAGTGGGATTATTTTTTTTTGAGGTTCATAGATGAAGTTAAATTTCACAATCATTAGTGACAAGTTACCCACTTTTTAGGATAGTTAGGTATGGCAGTCGCCACTATAACTATAGTTAGGACATCGGGTAATTATATAGTTAGGACATCAGGTAATTATGATGATTTATGACGCGAGCAAGATGCTCGCACTAATTGTCAAACAACAACCTGGCAGTTCCTATCCGGATGATATTATAAGAACTGTCCAATAGCTAAAAGTCTGATATTATCGGTTTTTTATTCCCCCTTCCGGAACTGTTGCCTGTTGCCTGCGCACAGCGCTATATTTAGGCAATTATTTAAAGATTGATAAACATTAATGATATCTATGGATTTGTATAAAGGTATGTCCGATTTCTATAATAGCTTTGTGCAAAAGAATCGGGATTACAAAGCAATTGCCACGGAGCTGATCGAAATTTTCGGCGATCAGAAGGACATCTTGGATGTAGGAATTGGGACTGGTTTGCTTGTAGAGCAAATTCTTCTGTTGCGACCTGAACTCCAGATATCCGGGGTGGACACGAGTGCGTCTCTACTTGCTCAAGCTCAAGAATGCTTAGGGACTCGAGTCGATCTCTACTGCCAAGATGTCGTCGATATGCAGCTCAACAAGATGTTCGACCTGGCCTATTCTCGTGGTGGTGCATGGGCTTTTGTGAATGATGGCCATACCATTTTACTTGCCAGCCACATCCTTGAGTTTGATGCTATTGAGAGGAGCTTTGAACGTATTGCCGCACACTTACGAGACAGAGGGAGATTGATTATCATCTCATCAAATTCTAATCATAGCAAATGTGAGAATTTGGATGAGGAAGTATCATTCCAGAGAACCGTTACCAAGAATTGGATTGATGGAGAGCAATATATTACCATTGATTACACTTGTCATCAGCAAGGGAGTCTTCTCGGACAGCAAAAGCTGCGAATGCGATTACTCGAGACCGATCTTATCGAAGAAATGCTGAAATTGGCAAATTTGCGTTTTGTCTCCGTTCGAGATAACCAGTATCATATCTATCAAAAAGAGGTTTCCGAATGAGTGAGTACTTCAATCTTATGAAAGAGACATCCCAAGCAACGGATGTACTGAGCGCTGACTATACAGAGAAGTTAAGCCCAGAAGTGCAGCAGCTTCCGATGAAACGTCATGGTCATCCTCGATTACGAGACCTCCAGATCCGAACAGGTTATGAGATTAATGGAGGTCAAAACTGGAAGGAGATTATTCCCGTCTGTGCAAGCTTTGAGATCCTAAACTGCTCGACTTATGTTATCAACTGGTTTCTTGATGAGAAAAATGGGTATGATAGTACCGATAGTAAGCGAAAGCTAGTCATCGCAGGCTTTCAACTGAGAGAAATTGCTCAACAAATCTTAGAGGATTATGGCATGACTTCGCTCTTAACACTCCTCAGCAAAATCAACCACCAAGTCTATCTTGGTCAGAGGATGGACATTCACGATCTACAGGTTTCTAGAGTGAGTGATTATCCAGACTACGACCAGTTCCTAGCAGCGTATCAGCAGCGATGTAGATTGCTTTCAGGTGTGTTCTATGGAAGTTGCTTCTTTGCAGGTTCGATTGTTGCAGAGCAACCTGACAAATTGCTGTATGAGATGGGTGCTATCTATGGTGCAGCTACTCAGGCGGCTTGATTTTGGTGATTTTGCATTGCCTGTCGAGCGTCTATCAAAGCTGGAGAAACCTTATCAGGATCAATTTTCGGACTTCATAAATGGAAAACTAACGTTGGCAGTGTATCTGATGACCCAAAGATCCAACGAGCAAGAGCGGGAGCGACTCGAAGAATTAAGGTCTAATACTATTGATGATAATTCCTATCGCGAAATTCTAGAGATACTGGTCAACAAGGGTGTATATGCTGACTGTCTGACTTACCTTAAGCATGAGCATAAAAAATGTAAGACGATGCTCTATGCTAAAGAGAAAACAGTACATCGAGACACGGTTGCCTCAATTCTAGTGAGAATCACCTCGAACAAGTTCCTGTCACAGCTCAGAAAAAACATCGAAATGTTTAGCATTGGATGATACTTTTGCTATTTCTGTATGATATGATTAGGTAGCGAGTCCTAAATTTTTAACAATGAACTCTTTTACTTTAGCTAAAACAATTGGTTCAATTTATTGTGTAGGTCGTAATTATGCCGATCATGCAAAAGAGCTAAACAACCCAGTTCCGAAAGAACCGATAATTTTCACAAAGTCCCCTGGTTGTGTTGTACCATTTGAAGGAAAGATATTTTTACCACTTAATTTAGGACGATGCGATTATGAAACAGAGATTGCTATCCAACTTGGCACTGATTTGTATCAGGCGGATCTAAATCAGGTTTTACAGGCAATTAGTAGTGTTGGTATTGCTCTAGATTTGACTCTTCGCGATCGACAAAATGAGTTGAGGGCCAAAAAGTATCCTTGGGATCTAGCCAAAAGTTTTGTCAATGCTTGTCCGTTGTCACAGTTTAGGAAGTTGAATGATGTTACAGAAATAGAAGAACTTGAAATCAGACTTGAAATCAACGGTGAAGTTCGCCAACAAGGGTCTACCAAACAAATGTTATTTTCCATTCAAGACCTGCTCTGTTTCATTAGTCAGCAGATACCGCTACGTTCGGGGGATGTTATTTTAACTGGGACTCCACCTAATGTTGGGCCTCTCAATAATAATGATTATTTAGTTGCTTTTCTAAATGGGGAAGTTATTGCGGAGGCTGAGATTATTAGAAATTGATGTATAGTAGGGAACAAGGAACAGGGAACAGAAGGAAAAACATTTTCCTGTCTGAGGTTCGTTATCCGCATAAGTTCTAACCGCCTTGGCAGTTACTATAGTTGAATTTTAAGTTAAATTGTCTGATTATGAATAATTTTGTTGATTGGTATAATATTTAATAAGTTGACGATATTTTCAGCATTAAAAAATTAGATAAATTGAACGAAGGCTACATATCGATCGATACCACAAATTTCAAATACGAGATATTTATGTTGAAGATATCAAGATAAATTTAGTTGAATTTAAGTAATTAATACTATATGAATTCAGGACTTAGGTAACGGCAATAATTATAGTTACAATACCAAAATAATCGGGAAATTATACGCTATATATAGCAGTGCGACATAAGTCTTGTAGTTAACAAAAAAACCGATAAGTTTCAAGCACAAGTATTAAAATTATCAGCATCTATTATGAACTTAGTAACAGTTTTAGGATTACTAGCAGGCAGTTTAACAACTATTTCATTTTTACCTCAAGTTATCAAAACTTGGCGCACTCGCTCCACAAAAGATATCTCCCTAGAAATGTTTGCTATTTTTTGTTCTGGTGTATTGATCTGGATAATTTATGGCATTCTGGTTAAAGATACACCAGTTATTTTTACTAACGTTGCTACACTGACTTTAGCTTCCCCGATTTTGTGGTTTAAATTAAAGTATAAATAACTCAATATAGTAATTTTAGCTTCAATGAGATACAAAATTGGAGTTTTTAGGTAACAGATAACATAAAATATATCAGTGTAAATCTATCTTACACTTCTTGAGAAATACTATATTCTATGATTACTTATAACTTAATATATCTACTAATGGGATTTAAACATTTTATGGTTGAAAAATGACTAAGAGTCAGTCTAGATCAGGAAATTAGGTCAATGCCCTAAAAATGCCTAGAACCCTTGGTAATTAAGGATTTATGTCTTTTTGAGGTAAAAGTCTTTTCCTGTCTATATTTGAGCCTATTTTATACTTCTATTTTGTGTAATTCCTACTAATATCATGTCCAGTTGAATACTTATAAATAAACGACGGAGGGGTCAGGAGGGAAGAAAGAAGAAGGAAGAAGGAAGAATGAGGAAGTTTTTTTCATCACCAATTATCCGGACATGATATAACATATTTAATACTGAATCCTTACTCTTCACTCCAGCAATACCTGAATCTAATTTCATACCAATTATTTTTGCTTTTCCTAATAAATATACTGTAGGAATAACTAGCCTTGGTTATCAGATTGTTTAGGAAACTTTAGCAATTATTTACTGGTATTAGTGTTCTACATTACACTAGATAACTAAGCCAAATATTTCTTGAGAGAGTTAATTTAATTCTTTGTTGGCAAGTATCTTTAAAATCACTGGGTGGTCTAAAAAAGCTTTATAACGAGACAAAACATTCATTTGAGTGGCTTTACCATCATAATTAAATTTGTCAAATGAACTACCCTTTCCCACGTTTTGGACTTTGGACAAAACGAAAAAATAGTTAGCGTAATAATTACGCTAACTAAACAGGGCAATATCCCTCTGTCCCCAGTGAATTTATAGCGGTTTTCACAAAGGTAGACTACAGACAAAATATAAGTATGTTTGAAGTTTAATAATTACAGATCTAATAGCTGTATTCTATGTTAATGAAAACCGCTATAATCACTGAAAAATAGAAATAATTAAGAGTTGTCGCCGACTCAAATGCCAACTTTTAGTTATTTTTGAGAATTTTTGTTCCCTTTTGTGATAACTTGATGACGAGATAGAAATCAGAAACTGTACTATTATTATAGATTACAATCTGCTTCACCGATTTTTCCTATGGCTACTGATAGTCAGAAAAAAACTCAATATAAATATTTAGGAAAACCAGGAAGTGAAGCTGATATTGATGCAGTTGAAAAAATGACTCGAAGGGATATTATTGATGAGTTGGAGAGGGTTATTTATTCTCTTCTAGAAAGTTATTTAGATATTTGTTTCGGTGGAGAAATTGAACCAGACCCATCCTATGCTCTTCAGGATAATCAATAATGTGAGAAACGAAGATAATTCCAGATTTGATTCTGTTTCTAAACCCTAATCCCAGTAGTTAGCGTAAATAAATATTACGCTAACTACTCCGTTTTTGTCCAAAGTCTAACACGTTAGAAACCATATTAATTCCAGCATCAGTAAACACTAACCCTAAAGCTAATGTTCATATCTATACTAGGATGGCTATATATTTATGTATGTTTAAACTTTACAATACTCGATCTGCTATTTTTGGAAAAACTCCCTTTAGCAGGCATTGCTTGTTTCACAGGTATATCAGAGTTGTGCCCACAAAAATATATAAATCAATAACCTTTTTCCTTCTGCTTTCTCCTTACCGAAAAATTAAAGTATAAAGCCTCTCCATTCATGGAGAAAAAAGAAAAAAATCCTTTGAGGCAATTCTCTTCTTTATAAAAAGAGGTAATTATTAATTATTAATTGTTAATTATTGATTGTTGAACCATAACGGTAATTTTTATCGCCTACCTACTTATTTATAATCTAAAATATGTCTACTAATACTAATATATTTAATACTGAACGTTTACTCTTCACTCCAGCAATACCGGAATCTAGTGCCATACCAATTATTTTTGCTTTTCCTAATGAATATACTGTAGGAATAACTAGCCTTGGTTATCAGATTGTTTGGGCAACTTTGGTAATGCGTTCCGATCTACAAGTTAGTCGTTTATTTACTGATATTAATGAACCTCTTCCACAGCAAACAGAATTATTTGGTTTTTCTGTTTCTTGGGAACTTGATTATGTGAATATTTTCCAGATTCTGGAGTCTTTAGAAATTCCTATTAGAGCTAAAAATCGTTTGGGAAAAAATTATCCAATAATATTTGGTGGCGGACCTGTTTTAACGGCAAATCCTGAACCTTTTGCTGATTTTTTTGATGTAATTTTATTGGGAGATGGGGAGAATTTATTAGGAGATTTTATTGATGCTTATCAAGAAGTTAGAGGAGCGGATAAACAAGTACAATTGAGACATTTATCTCAAGTGCCAGGAATTTATATTCCGAGTCTTTATGAAGTAACTTATGAAAGTGCTGATGGTGCTATTAAATCTATTGAACCTATAGATAAAGATATTCCGCCTGTGGTGCAAAAACAAACTTATCGGGGTAATACTTTATCTGCTTCTACCGTAGTGACTGAAAAGGCAGCTTGGGAAAATATTTTTATGGTAGAAGTGGTGAGAAGTTGCCCGGAAATGTGTCGTTTTTGTTTGGCAAGTTATCTGACTTTACCATTTAGAAGTGCTAGTTTAGAAGGGTCTCTAATTCCTGCTATTGAAAAGGGATTAACTGTTACAAAACGTTTGGGTTTATTGGGAGCTTCGGTAACTCAACATCCTGAATTTGATAGTTTATTGAATTATTTGAATCAGCCAAAATATGATGATGTGCGATTGAGTATTGCATCGGTTAGAACAAATACGGTGACGGAAAAATTAGCAAAAATTTTAAGTAATAGGGATACAAAATCAATTACTATTGCTGTAGAAAGTGGGAGCGATCGCCTGCGAAAAATTATAAATAAAAAGTTGGAAAATGAGGAAATTATTGAAGCTGCTGTTAATGCTAAAGCTGGTGGTTTAAAAGCTATTAAGTTTTATGGAATGGTGGGTTTACCTGGAGAGGAAGTAGAAGATTTGGATGCTACGATAGAAATGATGTTGGCTTTGAAAAAAGCTGCTCCTGGTTTAAGATTAAGTTTGGGATGTAGCACTTTTGTACCGAAATCTCACACACCTTTTCAATGGTTTGGAGTCAACTCTCAATCAGAAAAAAGGCTGAAGTTTTTGGAGAAACAACTACGGTCAAAAGGGATAGATTTTCGCCCAGAAAGTTATAAATGGTCGGTGATACAGGGATTAATTTCTAGGGGAGATAGAAGGTTATCTAATTTATTAGAATTAGTAAGAAATTATGGGGATTCTTTGGGCAGTTATAAGAGAGCTTTTAAGGAGTTGCGTGGGGAGTTACCAGAGTTGGATTTTTATGTTTTTGATGATTGGAAGTTAGAGCAAATTTTGCCTTGGAATCATATTCAAGGTCCTCTACCAATAACAACTTTAAAGAAACATTTGGCAGAGGCAATAGGGGAAGTCAGAAGTCAGAAGTTAGAAGTTAGAAGTTAGAAGTCAGAAGTTAGAAGTAATCCCTGACTGAGTTGTATTGAAGAAGGAGACAGGAGACAGGAGACAGGAGACAGGAGGAAAATTACATGGGGATTCGCTCCCCCAAGTAATTTTGAACACCGTGTAGACGGTGGAGTATTAAACCCACAAAGAAAATGATAATTCAGCTATTAGCTGTCAGCTTGAGCGTAACAAGACTGCTTCATAAAACTGATACAAAGCGTCACATAACGTGACAAATTGATGTTGACTTCCTGCTTTCCTACGGAATGCTACGCAAACTGCTGAGGCCGTCGGCGGTTACTCATCCACAGGCATTAACGGTCAAGCCAACCGCATCTCTACACTCTATACTTACATTTAAGTCTTTGTCAAT
>NZ_JAAHGM010000033.1:0-88034 GCF_010692625.1 Okeania sp. SIO2C2 | reverse complement strand
GCCATTTCGAGGGATTTTTTCTAGATTATCTTTCTGTTCTATGGTCAGATCAACTTGATCTGGCCGACCTCTTCCCATAATACGATCCTCCATTGCTGACTAGATTTAATCCACTATTTTAGCTGTGGAGCCTCCAGAAAACCTATTTTTGACTGTCTATTTTTTAGCGATCGCTTGTTTTTGATTGTTTATTTTTAGCGATCGCTTATCAGTCCAATAGTCACTTTTGGCTGGGGATTCTAATGCACCATTTTAGCTGTGTCGGTCCACTACTAACTCCGAACAGTACCATTGGCATTTATATTCTAGCTGTCGCCTGAACTCGTAAAATCCTTGGTCTGCAATGGATTGAGCTAGTTTGTGGTTAGATAACATTCCACTAACGTTCAAATCTTCTATGACAATTGTGCCGTGGTTCAAGGCTTGCGTATGTTGTCAATTTATGAAGTGCATCTTTGCGGATGTTCGCTACTCGCCTATGCAGCCTAGCTATCTTAAGTTGTGCTGCCCGACCGTTAGCTGAACCAATAATTTTATTAAAGTTTGGCTTCAAACTTACGGTATGACTTTAGACTTTCAAAAACTTTCCCATTGCTTAATGTTGCTAAGGTTTTTACGCCTAAGTCAACACCTACAACTTCTGTAGTGTTTGTTTTTGAAGTCGGAGTAAATTCAACAGCTAAACTAAGATACCATGAACCCGCTTGTCTACTAATAGTTATTTTCTGAGTTGTTGCCTCAATGGGTTCATCAGTACCTCCTCCGACTCAATAATTTGAGATTCATCAAGGCGAAAATATAAAGCATCAATTTGCTGATCAATTTTTAACTTCATAATTACCGAATAATTAATAATACTAAATCTCACGCATTATTGCTACATCTATTTGACAGTAGGGAGTAGGGAGTAGGGTGAAAAGAGATAATATATCTTGGTTTAATGCCGATAATCGTTATAAACATTACTAAATGATTATTGTTACTTAATAACTGAAGTTTATCGGAAGCATAGCATTAATGCATGGGAATTGGTATAATTATTAATTATTAATTCAGGTTAAACCCCTCCCATTTTCAGGGGAAAAAAGAAAAAAATTTTTCCTTTTAGTCAATCCTCTTCTTTTCAAGGAGAGGTAATAATTAATAATTAATAATTAATTATTAATTGTTGAATCCTACCTCCTCGCTCATTCCCATTTCTCCCTTCCTGGGAGGGGGAGGGGCGAGGGGTGGGTTGTCTCCTGTCTCCTGTCTCCTGTCTCCTGTCTCCCCCTCCTGGTAGCTAGGGGTGAGTTGTCTCCTACCCCTACTAAAAGACTTTTGAGCGCAAACCCTATTTATAACTATTCAACCGGAGATGATATAATTGTCTATTTAAGTGGATATAGTGGTTCTTTTCCATTCAATTGCCAAATCCTAAATACTAATATAGCCGCCACAGTTAACCATACACAAGAAGGGGCTAAAATCATTCCTGCTGTGGGATTAATTTGCCAGTAAAATATAGTAACTATTAAAGCAGATAACCAAGGACCTAAAATTACGACGGGAACAGCAGCACCTAACCTACGTTCTACAGTAAATATTGTATTCCAAGTATCTCCCAAAGCAAGATGTACTGCAAAAGTTATTAAAGGAAGCACTAAAAATTGTTGGTTCATCTCCTGCCAAACTAATAACGAAGAGATAACTCGTAAGACTGCAATTGTCATCCATACTATGGGAAAAGCTAAAGGTGGAGGTGCCCATTTAGGTCTGACTATACTATCATAAGTCTGACGAGAACGAGTATTATCTAATGGGGAAAAAATTCGCGAACGAATACTTAATAAGGTAAAAAACATTCCTGCAAGTACGGTATTTAACCAATTAGGAAAAGAAGAATAATTATTAACTAAAGTCACCAATTTTTCCATTCCCCAGAAAGCTAGAAGAATAATTCCTATTTGTACAATAGTTCCTAATTTATACATTAAAAGTGCTTTGATATCTAGCTCTTTTGTAGAAACTATTTGTTTGGGGATGGATTGATTTTTCGACTCAGTTTTTACCCCCATTACTGTATTGACAAACTGTTCGACTGTTCCACCATCATTTGATTGAGTCATAATCAGAATATTCAGAAAACTATCAACTTTATTCTCATATCATACCATCACTATGGAAGACTACTGATGATTTTAGTTGTTGTTAAATTTATTCAATCGCTGGGTGAATTGGAATTTGAATAATAAATTCAGTTCCTTGACCTAGTTGGGAATTACAGAATATTTGACCTCTATGTTTTTGTACTATAATTTCATAACTAATAGAAAGCCCTAAACCAGTTCCTTTTCCTACCTCTTTAGTAGTAAAAAACAGGTCAAATATTTTACCTTTTACCTCTTGAGTAATTCCCAAACCATTATCATAAATTTTAATTAAAACTGTGTCTGGATTATCTAGATTAATTTCTGTAGTAATCGTAATAGTAGGAATAAAAAGTTGATCTGTTTCCAGTTTTTCTTCTAATGCATCGATAGCATTACTAAGCAGGTTCATAAATACCTGATTAATTGGAGCTGCATAACACGGAACTAAAGGTAAATCCCCATAATTTTTAACAATTGTAATCTGAGGAAGTTCTGATTTAAGTTTCAATCTATGTTGCAAAATTAACAGGGTACTATCAATTCCTGTATGGATATCTACTTCTTTCCTTTTAGACTCATCAAGGCGAGAAAATGTTCTTAATGATAATACTAATTGACGAATTCTTTCAGCTCCCATTTTCATAGAATTTATCATCTTAGGCAAATCTTTAATAATAAATTCTAAGTCAATATCTTCTGAAAAATCTTTAATTTCTGGAACAGGTTCAAGATAATGTTGATGATATAATTTCATCAAAGTGAGCAAACTTTGTGCATACTCATCGACATGAATCAGATTGCCAAAAATAAAATTTACAGGATTATTAATTTCATGGGCAATTCCTGCTACTAACTGCCCTAAACTAGCCATTTTTTCAGCCTGAATCATCTGCAGTTGAGTTTGTTTTAACTCCCGCAGAGTTTTTGTTAATTCTTCAGTTTGGGTACGGGTTTTTTCCAGTAATTCAGCTTGTTGTAAAGCAATACCTAACTGCACTCCCACCTGTGCTAACAAATTAATTTCTTCATCTTGCCAATAACGAGGGCTAGAATTTTGATAAGCAACCAATAACCCCCAAAGTTTTTCTCCCTGCAAAATTGGCACAAAAGTTTCATTTCTGGGAAGTTTACTGGCATTAGTCAGTTTACTGATTACAGGATTAATTGCTAAAGGAGTCTGAACAATAGGGGTCCATTCATCAATCATCGAATCTGCCACAAACTCCCCACTCCAGTTTGGGTAAAAACGATAAATAGCGACTCTCTCAACTTCTAGTAACTGTCGTACCTCTTGAGTAGTCGTCTGAAAAATTGTATTAATATCCAGAGATTGCCTAATTCTATCAATGGTAATTGACAGTCCCTTTTGTCGTTCTGTGGCTTTTTCCAATTCTGCTGCTTGAGCTTGAACTTGTTTGAAATACTGAGCTTGTTGTAGTGCGACTCCCAACTGACCGCCAATTTGAGCCAATAATTCTACCTCTGCTGCTTCCCACTCACGAGGAGCCGAATTTTGATAAGCTGCCAGCAAACCCCAAAGTTTTTCTCCCTGATAAATAGCTACGATAGCATAAGCTCTTGCTTGATAAGACTCTAATACCTCAATGTAACAGTCACTAAAACCTGCATTATAAATATCGTTGCAGATACAATAAACTTTTTGGGCAAAATTTTCGCCTTTGTTTTCTTGCAAATAGGTATCATTCACATAATTTGGCAAATCTCTAATGGAGCATAGATTAACATTTGCGGAGATTTTGGAATTTTCCGTTTGCTCCTGTATTAACTTCTCCCAACCCTCAGCTACTGATTCAGCGACAAACTCCCCACTCCAATCAGCATGAAAGCGGTAAATAATAACTCTGTCTGCATCCAGTAATTTTTGTACTTGTTGGGTAGTTGTTTGAAAAATTGTCTCAAGATCAAGAGACCGACGAATTTTATCAACAATTGCAGCCAGAGTTTTTTGGCGTTCTGCTGATTTTTCCATTGCTGCAGCTCTTGCTGCTAGTTGTACTGACTGCTCCTGAACCTTCTGAACATACTGAGCTTGTTGTAGAGCTACCCCTAACTGAGTTCCTATTTGAACTAGCAACTCAACTTCATCCTTTTGCCAATCACGGGGACCAGAATTTTGATAAGCTGCCAGCAAACCCCAAAGTTTTTCTCCCAGATAAATCGCAATAATCCCATAAGACCTGGCTTGATAAGACTCTAATATCTCAATGTAACAGTCACTAAAACCTGCATTATAGATATCGTTGCAGATACGATAAATTAATCCTTTATTAAAAGGCTCGCCATTAGTTTCCTGCAAATAGGTATCAGTATGGGGATTTGCCAAATTTTGGACGGAACATCTACTAACATTTTTGTTGATTTCGGGATTTTCCTTTTGCTCCTGTATTAAAGAATTCCAACCTTTAGCTACTGACTCAGCTACAAACTCCCCACTCCAATCAGCATGAAAGCGGTAGATAGTAACTCTGTCTGCATCCAGTAATTTTTGTACTTGTTGGGTAGTTGTTTGAAAAATTGTCTTAAGATCAAAAGACCGACGAATTTTATCAACAATTGCTACTAGAGTTTTTTGCCTTTCTGCTGATTTTTCCTGCTCTGCTGCTTTTGCTAGTTGTACCGACTGCTCCTGAACTTTCTGAAAATACTCAGCTTGTTGGAGAGCAAATCCCAACTGAGCAGCTATTTGAGCTAGCAAGTCTACTTCATCCTTTTGCCAATGACGAGGAGCCGAATTTTGAAAAGTTGCCAGCAAACCCCAAAGTTTTTCTCCAGGTAAAATTGGCACAAGTGCATAAGCTCTGGCTTCAAATTGTTCTAAAAGTTGAACATAACACTGATCATGACCCACCTGATAAATATCGTCAACGGCAAAAGTTTCATTGTTTGCATACCGCCCCCCCTGATTTTGTTCTAAAAAAGTATCTTTAATTATGGGCTGAACTCCCACTAGGGGAGTCCATCTTTCTGCAAAAGATTCGGCAACAAATTCCCCACTAAAGTCAGGTAAAAACTTATATATTACTACTCGATCTGCTTGCAGTAGTTTTCTGACTTCTTGGGTGGCAGTGGCAAAAATTGTCTCAATTTCTAGGGATAGGCGAATTTTGTCGAATAAATTACCTACAATTTTCTGGCGTTCGGCTAACTTTTCTTTTTCTTTACTTATAGCTAGTTGTGCTGCCTGTTTTTCAACTTGTCTGAGAGCATCATCTTGTTGTAGCGCTACACCAAAATGATCGGCTATTTGTTGGACAAATTCTATTTCGTAGTCTTGCCAATGACGAGGCCCACTGCATTGATGAATGCACAGCAAACCCCAAAGTTCGGGTAATATTTCTGTATCTGCACCTTTGAGTAGAGGCACAACTAGATTGGCGCGCACTTGAAATCGCCCCAAAATTTCTGCATGGCAATCACTTAATCCTGCTTGATAAATGTCTGCCACTGCTTGTATTCTACCTTCTTGATAATGAACAGCGAATTGTTCCCCAAAACAGTGGTCATATACTTTAACTGCTAATGCTGAATTCCACTCTAATCCTACATCTTCAGAAACAAATTCTCCTTCCCAGTCTCTTTCTGGATAAAAACGAAACACTCCCACGCGGTCAGCTTTGAGTAGTTGACGTACTTCTGTGGCAGTAATCTTAAAAATTTCTTCTAAATCTAGTGGGGTACGAATTCTCTTAATTACTCTAGCTAAGGCTTTTTGTTGTTGTACTTGGTAATGTGCTGCTTCTAGAAGGTCTGTATTTTTGATTACTACTCCTAGATTTTGAGCCATTTTATGAGCAAGTTCAATCTCCACATCTTCCCATTGCCGAGGTCTGCTACATTGATGTATACAAAGTAATCCCCACAGTTCAGATTGAGTTAATGTTGTAGCATTTTTGGTGTTATCTACTTTGAGTATGGGAACTACCAAATGAGCTTGTACCTGAAACTCTTGGCAAATTTTGCCCTCTGATTCACTTAATGTTGCTTGCTCAATATCCGTTATAGTCTCAATATATCCTTCTTTATTGTATGCAGCTAATTCTTTCCCAAAAAGCCAATGTTTTACCCTCACCCCTAAAATGGAATTCCAATCATCTGCTACATCTTCGCAAATAAATTCTCCTTGCCAATTTAACTGAGGATAGAAGCGAAGCAATGCTACTCGGTCTGCATTTATTAACTGTCGTATTT
This sequence comes from Okeania sp. SIO2C2, assembly GCF_010692625.1. Lineage (NCBI taxonomy): Bacteria > Bacillati > Cyanobacteriota > Cyanophyceae > Oscillatoriales > Microcoleaceae > Okeania > Okeania sp. SIO2C2. Next base: position 81,693 of record NZ_JAAHGM010000033.1, on the reverse strand, counting down.
CTGTAATCGTAATTTTGAAAATAGTTTCTTGCTCTAGGGATGCTGGAATACGAGCGATCGCTGTTGCTAATTTTTTTTTATATTCTTGATTTTCTACAGACATAATTTATTGATTTTTATTAAAAATTTTATAGATAATGTTTCAGAGCGAGTATCGTTAATATTTGTACCTCATATACCACTGAATCTTTTGTATCTCTACCTCCCGAGCAAATCTCTATGAATTATAGACACTATCTTAATGATTTAGTTATGATGAATCTACATTTTTTGTAGACATTGAAGAAGGAGACAGGAGACAGGAGACAGGAGACAGGAGGAAAATTACATGGGGATTCTCACCCCAAGTAATTTTGAACACCGTGTAGACGGTGGGGTATTAAACCCACAAATAAAATGATAATTTTAATTTTATTTAACAATTTTTTATGTAGAATTGTATGATATAATTTAATAACTGTCAATAGTGTGAGCATCTTGCTCGCACTATTGACAATTACAGCACTTTTGAGGATAGTGAGGTATAGCTTAATACTAATGTCTATTACCTATTCCCTAAATTTTTTGGTAGTCCTGCATGGGTTTTGGTGAAGATATATATTTTTTAATTTCTCCCATACTCCCCATCCCCCCCATCTCCCCAAATTCCCCTCCACGGTCGGGGTTAGGGGTTGGTCCCCATCTCCCCACACACTCTCTACCATTACTATGCACCACCACCAATTTTTTATTGTGGGTATTCAAACAGACATGAGATCAAATCCGGTAGCATTGGTATAATGATATCAGATCAAATCCGTTTAATTAGACATAAAAAAAATCTTCAATCGTCATAACTACGCTCATCTTTGTGATTCTCTCTCCTCCTGACTCGGTCCTCCCCCTCCTGGGTTGGGTTAGGGGTGGGTTGACTCCTCAAGACTTAACCAATCTATAACTGTTTAACCGGATTTGATCTCATTTCCGCTGGGGCGCGTTTGTGTAAAACCAAGGGTGAATATCTACAGGAAATTTACGTTTTTTCAAGCTTTTCAGCCTTCTTCCCTCTTGCTTCTTGCTTCTTGCTTACCTTATTTGATCTCATTTCCGCTGGGGCGCGTTTGTGTAAAACCAAGGGTGAATATCTACAGGAAATTTACGTTTTTTTCAAGCTTTTAAGCCTTCTTGCCTCTTCCTTCTTCCTTACCTTCACGCTTACAATACCGATGCTACCGGACATGATATGAGATAATTAATTAGGAGTCAGTCCTCCGGAGTCAAGAGGGAAAATAATTTAGAAAGATTTGCGCTCTGGCGCTCAGATGAAACATTTTTTTTCCGAATTAAGCGGATTTGATATGATATTAGAACGGGAGCAAGATGCTCTATACCATTAGAATGCACTACTACCTAAAATTGTAGGGGGCAAACGGCCGTTTACCCCCACAGACGATAGAAATTATATTACTCACCAAGTCAAGGTTGAGACCACGGACTCAGTTACAGTGCTTTTCATTTAAGTAGACTACAAAATTCTTTTGGTGCGCGGGAGTAGGCAGTAGGCAGTAGAGAGCAGACAGTAGGATAATGCTTTTGCCACTGTAGTCTATCTATTTGAAAACCGCTATAATTTATATCTATAGGACTTACGTACCTCAACGTATTTCTTTCATTGGGACCGAAAGGGTTTGCGGAGCAGTCCGGAACGGAAAGCAATCTCAAGTCCTAGTTTTTCCTACCTCATGCGTAAGTCCTGATCTATTGAAAAGACCATAAAAAGTCTTGACCTGTACCTGGTCGATACCAGAGAATATCAGAGAAGAGATTGCCGTTAAAGTCTCCAGCTATTGGGGTATAAGTACCATTAACTGTGAACCTATTGCTGTCAAAAGTACCGTCGGAATTGAAAGACCATAAAAAGTCTTGACCTCTACCTGGTCGATACCACAGAACATCTGTGGTTCCACTAGCATCAAAGTCTCCAGCTACTGGGGTATAAGTACCATTAACTGTGAACCTATTGCTGTCAAAAGTACCGTCGGAATTGAAAGACCATAAAAAGTCTTGACCTCTACCTGGTCGATACCACAGAACATCTGTGGTGCCACTGCCATCAAAATCTCCCGCTACTGGGGTGTAAGTACCGTTAACTGTGAACCTATTACTCTCAAAAGTACCGTCAGAATTGAAAGACCATAAAAAGTCTTGACCTCTACCTGGTCGATACCACAGAACATCTGTGGTGCCACTGCCATCAAAATCTCCCGCTACTGGGGTGTAAGTACCGTTAACTGTAAACCGACTGCTGGTACGATTTCCATCCTTATCAAAGAACCAGATGAAATCCTGGCCTGACCCTGGTCGATACCAGAGAATATCTGAGGTGGAATCACCGTTAAAATCTCCAACTATCGGCGTGTAAGTACCATTGACCGTGAAGCGACTGCTCTCAAAAGAGCCGTCAGAGTTGAAGAACCAAATGAAATCCTGGCCTGGTCCTGGTCGATACCAGAGAATATCAGTATTGTTGTCTCCATTAAAGTCACCTGCAATGGGTTCATATTCCCCATTAATTCTGACTTGGGAGCTTGTGTAAGATGGTTCTTCTGACGTTGTAGATATCGATATAGTTTCAGTATCTGTATTATTCGATTCGTCAGTCTCAGCAACAAAATCAAAACTGTCAACGAGCATACCTATTTGATAATCTGTGTCTTCATCCCAAGAGAAGGAGTCTGTAGTAGGTAGCAACAAACTTTTGCTTAACACTCCAGTATTACTGTTACCAGGCAAACTTTCTACCCAGGTAAAACCAAGCTCCAAGTCTTCCAGTGGATCGATATCACCATCCTCGGATAAGAAGAAGTCTACCCAGAAACCAGTAGCATCATCGCTGCCAGTATTTTCTACGGAGAAATCAATATCAATAGAATCACCAGGACTAACTTGTTGCGGAGTTACTTCAAAGACATCACTAGATAGATCGATTTGGTTTTCAAAGGTAGAGAGAATTAGTTCGAGGTTAATATTACCAAAGTCACCATTGAATCCATCCACTGCTATGTTGTAGGTTTCACCTTCAACTACATCAAAGAGAATCTCGCTCTGGAGACCATAATTTACACTATCATCATTACTGTCAATCTCAGTTAAGTTAGAGAGGGAAGAACCTGTATACGCTGCTAGTATTGTATCAAAATCACTACCGCCAGTATTGACGATTAAAGTACCATCATTAGGAGCAGTCCAACTCCACCACAGGGATGCACCGCCATCATTTCCTGCATGAAGAGGTTCTTCTAACTCTACAGTTGCGTTCTCATTGGTAGCTGTTTCATTAATCTGTGAACCGCTTAAAGAAATCCTGTCAGCAAAATCATCGTTTGCTAGGGTATCAGCCTCCAAAAACAAAGCCAACTCAACATTACCTGCTGCTCCACTAAATCCATCCACTGCAATTTGATAGTTAGTTCCTGCTACTGCTGGGAAAACAATTTGGCTTTGCAAACCACTACTATCGTCATTGCTAGCAATCTCAGTTAAGTTGGAGACTGATGAACCTGTGTAGGCGGCTAAAATGGTGTCGAAATCGCTGCCAAAGGTATCAAGAGTGACTAATCCTGAACTTGGTGCTGTCCAATTCCACCACAGGGAACTACCACCATCATTTCCAGCATGATTTGGTTCTCCAAGTTCTTTGGAAGCGTTGATGCTACTGGTAGTTGCGTTATCAGATGTACCACTGAGGGTAGCACTGTTAGCAAAATCATCGTTAGATATTTCTGATGTTGCTAGGTCTAAATCTAAAACAATATTACCCTCAGAACCAGAAAATCCATCAACTGCAATTTTATAATTTGTTCCTCCAACAACGTCAAAAGTTACCTGACTTTGTAATCCATCACCCCCATCATCGTCACTGTCAACTTCAGTTAGATTTGACACAGAAGAACCTGTATAAATCCCTAATATAGTATCAAAATCACTGCCATTAGTTCCAATAGTTACTGAACCAGAACTGGGTGCCGTCCAATTCCACCAAACGGAACTACCCCCAGGGTTTCCAGCATGATTTGGTTCTCCTGATTCTTTGGTGGCATTAATATTACTGCCAGTAGTGCTAGCAGATGAACCACTTAGAGAAATACTGTTAGATAAGTTATCGTTTTCTACCCCTATTGTTTCCAGTGAAAGGTCGATATCAATATTGCCTGTAGCTCCCAAATATCCATCTACAGCAAAATGATATGTAGTTCCCCCTACCGCATCAAAGAAAATTTCGCTTTGGGTAACACCTCCACTATCGTCGTTACTGGCAATTTCAGTCAGGTTTGACACCGAAGCACCTATATATGCAGCTAATGCAGTATCAAAGTCACTACCGAAAGTATTGACTGTCACTTCCCCAGAAGTAGGAGCTGTCCAACTCCACCAAAGAGAGTTACCTCCACCAACATCAGCGTGATTTGGTTCTCCAGATTGTTCGGTAGCATTAACATTTGTACCAGAGTCGCTGTCTGATGTACCAAACAGGATTTCGCTATCTAGAAAATTATCGTTGTCAGGTCGAGCAGATTCTATCTCTAATGCAGCACCTAGATTAAGTCTGGGTTTAGTAATTCCGTTGCGGTGGTCTGTAATGGGATCGCCAGAATCGAGCATTCGTTGGAGAATTTCGTCGGGACTTTCATTGGGGAAGGCTTCACTTAAGACCGCAACTGCTCCCGCAACATGGGGTGCTGCCATTGAAGTTCCAGGAAAGTTGAATCCTCCTGCATTTATAAATGCTCCAGGTGCTAATATATCTAGAAATTGGGCGCTATTAGAAAAGGGTGTTACTTGATCTGGCACTACAGGATCAAATCCGTCAAAACCTGTGTAGTCATAAACCGCACCAACAGATACCGCACTTTCAAAAGCTGCAGGGTATGAAATTCCATCTGTAAAGTATTCGTTCCCAGAGGCAACAATACTGAGAATACCTGCTGATTTTGCTTGAGCAATGGCTTGCCCTAGAGGAGTATCATTATCTGAGAGTGGATCTGTAATTTTTTGGTCGCCACCAAGACTCATATTAATGGCTTCAATATTGTAAGTGCTTTTGTTATCAATTACCCAGTTAATCGCAGCAATAATATCTTGGTCAAAAGCTACGCCACCATCAAAAACATCTAGGGCAGCAATATCTGTCCTTGGTGCAACTCCAGCAACAATGGCGCTAACATTCGTTCCATGGCCATCATCGTCGTCAACACCATCATTAGGGGCAAAGTCTTGAGATACTATTACTCGACCCTCAAGACCAGGAGCATTTGGGTCTGCTCCTGAATCTAGAACAGCAACAGTTGTTCCTTCCCCAGTATATCCTGCTGCTTCTGCCTCTGGTTGATTGATGATGGGTAGACTTTCTAATAGAGCTTTTTCATTGACTTGGGGAACTGCTGCTCCTAAAACGTCATCATTTTCTAACAGTTCTAGCAGAGGTTCTTGTGACTCAAACCGGACAAAGGAAATTGGCAAATTATTATAATCTTCTATAATTTCAAATCCTTCTGGTAAATCAGAGAATACCTCTTCTTTTAGTTCTGCCAGCAATTCTGCTTTGTATTCTAAGATTTCGTCGCTACCTGCCTCTAAACCTTCCTTCACCATTCGAGCTTCTACCAGTGCATCAATTTCACTGCTGTCTAATGAGACTAAAAGTTCTTGGGCCTCACCATTAGCGATCGCTTCTAAAACCTCTGGCGATACTTTCTCTTCTGGTTCTAATGAAGCAATACTACTTGGTGTCTCTGTGAATTTTCCTTCTGGTGGAATATTTACGACATCTGTTTCAGATTTTTCTCCATCATCAGCATCTACTATTTTCTCTTCTTTGGGTAAAGTGACATCAGTGGTTTTTTCTTGTGAACTCTCAGAAGAATCTTCTGTGGGTAAACCTGTTAACAAATCGGCGTTTTCTGTTCCAAGGTCTTTTTTTAAATCCTCCTGTTCAAACCGACCTACAATTACTGGTTTCTCATCTGTAGAGCTTTGGTCAGTTGAATTTCTGAAGCCGTAAAATGAATTTTCAAAATCGATATTACTTTCTTGTAAAATACCATCAGTATCCTCTTCAACATTTAACAAAGAAAGTAACTTGATACCCTCATCAGAAGCTGAAAATTCATCTACATCTAAGGGAATACTACGTTGTTCTCCGACAACAAAGTTGAAAGGAGATTTTAGTTCATTTAAAGGGCCATACAGTTCTGTTGTTTGTTCCATTTTCCTAAAAATTTAGTAATTGCTAATAGTTTGACTTTTATTTCTAGTTACTTCTAGATTCTGCAATGCCATACTATGGGTTAAATAGCTAGAATGAAGGTCAATGTATCACTTTAAACCGCAAAACTTACGATGAAATTAATTCCTAATATAGCACTATCTTCTTTGGCGTTTGACAATAAATCTGGGTTGTTTGTACAGCATTATGGTAGGAAAAGGCAACAGCTTTCTTATGGCAATAGGCATACAGAGGAATATCAAACGCCTTAGAGGTTGTTTGTCAAGAATTATGAAGTGTTTTTATCCCTCACAAATTGGGTATTTCAGCCTATAAAGTCTGGGATAAATAACCAAGTTGTTACAGTTTAAAGCTCAATCATTGTACATTACAAAACTTTATAAACAGTCTCTTAATGCGTAGCGCTATATAAATTTACTTTTCATCTCCAAGCAAATTATCTTTGATTACGGAAAATCATAATTTTTGAATTCTAAATACCCTGACATTTCAATTTTTTTACTTATTTTTAGAATGAGGATAGATATCTAAAATACTGTTATTTATCTTTTTCTTTTGGGTTTAATACCTCGCCGTCTACACAGTGTTTACAATTGGTTGGGGTTTGAGTCCCCATTCACTTTTTCCTTTTTCCTTCTTCCTTCTTCCTTCTTCCTTCTTTAATGTGATTTTTATGATTACTTAATTTTTTTCAGTTGAGCAGGTATAAAAGTTATTAATATCTGAATCAAGAAAATTATTTTAGGGTTAGCTCACTGACAAATACTTGACATTTTCAGTAAAAGAATGTATCGTATTATTAACTTATACAATAGCAGTCCTATTTGTTCGCACTTTAGGGCTGTTTTTTATGTCTTTATACTAAAATAAAAACACTCTAAAATTTATTCTATTTATGCAACTAATATCTCGTAAATCATCTAGATGGTTTATTGTTGGCATGGCGAGCATATTTATATTTTCAATCATGCTCAGATTCTGGCAACTAGGTCGTTTTAATACTCTCGTTTTTGACGAGGTTTATTATGCTAAATTTGCCAATAACTATCTAACTAAAACTGATTTTTTTAATGCCCACCCTCCACTCAGTCAATATATTATTGCTATTAGTATTTGGGTAGGTTCTCATCTGCCGTTCGGACAAGAAATAGTCAATAATGAAACAGGTTCTACTTTAGCTCCTTGGACTTATCGATGGGTAAATGCTTTAACTGGTTCATTTATTCCAGTAGTAGTGGGAGCGATCGCTTATCAATTAACTCGGCGCCAAAGCTATGGTTTTATTGCAGCTTTACTCATTGCTTTGGATGGATTATTTTTAGTTGAATCCCGCTACGCACTGAATAATATTTATCTAGTAATTTTTGGATTATTAGGTCAGTTCTGCTTAATTATTGCTTTGCAAGATTGGCAATTGAAACAAAACATTTGGTTGGCTTTAGCCGGAATAAATTTTGGTGCAAGTGCTGCGATAAAATGGAATGGTTTAGGATTTTTACTCAGTATTTATCTACTCTGGATATTTGCCTGGGTAATTGAATTTTTAGCCCCCCCAAAAAAGTCTAATTTTATATCTCCTTTGCGAAATTTAGCTCGACTAAATCTGCTGAAATTTACTTTAAACTTATTTTTTATTCCCATCATAACCTACAGTTTACTCTGGATTCCTCACATTATTCTCAATCCGAAATATGGATTTTGGGAAATGCAAAAACAAATTTTCAGCTATCATCAAAGAATTGGTAGTGGACCAGATACTCATCCTTATTGTGCTCAATGGTTTACTTGGCCATTGATGCTCAGACCTGTGGTTTATTTCTATAAAAATACAGGCTTATTAGATCAACCTGAAGCTTCTTTACCACCATTACCTTCAGATATTGGAAATCCAAAAGTTAATCCGCTAATTTATGATGTTCATGCTATGGGAAATCCCGCTCTTTGGTGGTTATCAGCAGTAGCAATTTTATCTTTAGTGTTAATATTAATTAACTGCATCTGGGATTGGGAAAAAAAACGAAAAGCTAGACGTAATAAAATTTTCATTAAGCCAAAAGTGAAATTTATTCCTGCCTCAGAAATGTGGTTTTTACTATATTTATTATTAAATTGGTTTGCCAATTTTTTACCTTGGTCAAAAGTGACTCGTTGTACTTTTATCTATCATTATATGGGTGCTGCTGTGTTTGCTATTTTGGCACTTGCTTGGTGGCTTGATAAGTGGTTAAATAATAGACAAGTTCATCTCAGAGCAATAGGAGTTACAGTTATTTTTATCATTTTATTTGCTTTTGTTTTTTGGATGCCTATTTATTTGGGATTACCTATATCTCCGCAAAATTGGCAGATGAGGATGTGGTTTCGTTCTTGGATTTGAAGAAGGCAGAAGGCAGAAGGCAGAAGGCAGAAGGGAAAATTGCTTATGGATAGTCTTCGACACGCCACTCCGCGTCTACAAACCTCAAACAATTTTAAGCACCCCCGTTGACGGTGGGGCATTAAACCTACCACAGAAAAGATAATATTAGATTTTAGGCGCTAAGTTTTAGGTTGCGAATATCAGGAAATTAGTTTCCCAAATTTTATTAGTTATTTGTCATATTATTAGAGCGTGCTTGATATAAACTACCAAATAAATGACTAATATTAATATCAAGTTATTTTGAATACTTATATAGTGTTTTTATTTGAGATATAAATATAAATTGAGGTTTTTTCTATTGAAGAAGGAGACAGGAGACAGGAGACAGGAGACAGGAGGAAAATTACATGGGGATTCGCTCCCCCAAGTAATTTTGAACACCCCCGTTGACGGTGGGGTATTAAACCCACAAATAAAATGATAAAAAAAGCGCTGTTTTGAGTTTCTTATATCCTGTATATCCTGGTGTTTGTTACTATTTAATGTTGTTTTCCCTCCTTTACCGAAAAATTAAGGTATAAAGCCTCTCCATTCATGGATAAAAAAACGGTCGATCTTCGGAGCTTCCCGTAGGGTGGGATGGCGTTAGCGGAGCGCCTCTGTCAAGAGCTGGTCTCCTCGCCATATCCAATGGACCAAGAGAAGAAAAAAAATCCTTTTAGCCAATCCTTCTATTACAGAATAGATAATTATTAATTATTAATTGTTAATTATTAATTGTTGAATATTCCCTCCATACCTTTTTCATGGCACTTGGCTTCCACATCCCAGATAAAAACACTATAAACTAAGTTATCAATCAAGGGAAAATAGTGGTACTTTGATATTTTTCACCAAAAATTCTTTCCAACCCAGTAGTAGCACAAGAAATGCTTTAAAAAGCTAAAAATAGCTGTTTGCGTAGCATGACTAGGAAAACCTAAATATATCAAAAAATCTTTTAATTAAAGGTAAAAAAATTGCTGTATAAGGTTTTGAGATTATTTTTAATCTATTTTTTTCTAAAGTCTCGATAGAAGAGGAAAGTTTCCACGAATCATCTAGTAGTTCTATATTATCTTCCCACCAATTAAAGGTTAAATCTAACACCTACGACCTACCACATACGACCTTCTCAAATAAAGCTCTATACACAGGTTGATCTTTAGCTAAAGTAACAATTTCTCTTTCTGATAATACTGGCAAAATATTTTCACTTAACCAATCATCAGAACTTCGAGAAAATGAACTATGAGCAGAGAAGCGGTTACACATTTCTCTTGCCACTTTTTCTACATCAGAATGGAGAAAAACTTTTCCTCCCACTGTTAAATGATTGGCTAAATCTTCGACTAATTTTGGTTGTACAACTCTGCGTATTTGATGACGTCTCTTAAACCAAGGATCGGGAAATAAAATAGAGACTCTTTGTAATATTCCCTCTGGCAAAGATTGTAATATTTTTTCCAGAGAAATATTGGCATTACAAAATAAATAGTGCAAATTATTAAAACCCTGTTCATTTAGCAAATTATTAGCCTCTATAACTAATGGTTCCCGAATTTCTAAACCCAGAAAATTCCATTCAGGTTCTGTCTGTGCCATCTGCCATAAAAATTTACCCCGACCACAACCAATATCTAAATGCAATGGTTTATTTAAATCAGAATAAATATTACTAAAATTTGGTAGAGTTACTGACTCTTGATATTTATTAGAGAAAGGATTAACGTGCTGTCTTACTCTGACCCTTGCCAAAATTTATACCTCTATGTTTTGCGTTATAATTATACAATAATTATGTAAGTTTTTACTACTAATTCAGATAGGGAGTAGGGAGTAGGGAGTAGGTAAGCATTCAGCCGTCAGCTATCAGCTATCAGCTATTGTTTTTAGTATTAGATAAAAGCTTTACTAATTGAGTCAGAATTAAATATTACTACAAAAACTGGCTGGAAATTCTATATTCATTAAAACTCTGTCCTTTTGCTGAGAGCTGACAGCTATTAGCTTTTTAATAGACATCTCCAGAAAAGAGGGTGTAGGGAGTAGGGGGAAAGAATTAATAATTGCTGTGGGATAATTGATTTAATTTTTTATTATTGGAGATGTCTAATTAATAAAGCAAGCATTCATTTAATTTCTACTACATTCTCAACCAGATATTCCTACTCTGAAGCTTTGATAAAATTGCTTTTTTCTCCTTTAAAGGCAATAAAGCTGATAGCTGACTGCTGAATGCTTACGAGACTATTTATCACAAACACTTATCATGCTTGGTATAACACCTAATATCATATCTCTTTAAATAACCCCAATAAAAAATTTAGGGAGTAGGGAGCAGGAAACAAGAGGAAATTTGTTTGCTCCCCATGACAAAGCGGTGCGACCCCGCGACGACGATAGTCGCAAGGGAACGCGCACCAAGAAACGGAAAAAATATTCTCTCTCAAGAGAAGAACATTTTTATTATGGCTAATTAATGAGACTTGATATAACACCTAACACCTAATTCTGTGCTACCTCAAATAAAATTGGTAAATGAGAGGTAATTGCTAATTATTAATTGTTACTTACTGCCTACTTCCTACTCCAAATTTATCAAAATAATATTGGTCTAAAACCCCGCCTTTTAAGGCGAAATATTTTTGGATAGTTGTTCACGCATCCCCGTTACAAAAATAACTTCTGACTTCTGACTTCGTTAATGTCGAACGCCAAAAAACGTACTGCTATACCTATATATTATGAAACTAAATTCATCACAAATAAAAAAAATTGAGAACTTTCTAGAAAAAATTAAAGATGATACTTATCCCGAACCTCCAACTAAACTTCATAATCAAATAACTGAGCAAATGTTTGATGTATGTCTAAAGCAAATATTTTTACCACCAGCAGCAAAAATATTAGATATTGGTTGTGGTCAAGGCGTCGCTTTAGAGATATTTAAAAAACATGGTTTTTCACCAACTGGAATTACTCTAAATAGTCAAGATGTGGCTATTTGCCAACAAAAAGGTTATCAAGTTTATGAAATGGAGCAATCTTTTTTAGAATTTGAAGATAACTATTTTGACTTTGTTTGGTGCAGACATTGTTGAGAACATAGTATTTTTCCATATTTTACTTTGCAGGAAATTTATAGAGTTATTAAACCCGAAGGTTATCTATATTTAGAAGTACCTGCTCCTGATACAAGTTGCCAACATCAAACTAATAAAAACCACTACAGTGTATTGGGAAAAACTATGTGGCTATATTTAATTAAAAGAACAGGATTTGAAACTTTACAAGCATTAGATATTCAATTTAATGTGCCTGCAGGTCCAGATATCTATTGGGCAATGATTCAGAGGAAAAATAGTTCGACTATAACTTCATAAAATTCTACTAAAATTATCAATATTCAATGGCAATATAATTCTGAACAACAAGCAATAAAGCTCTCCCTAGATTCTAATAAATTTACTCAAAAATTGATGCTTGACTCTGTTCAAAAAGGGCGAGCTTATGAATCTGAAATCTTACAATTAATTGGGAAATTTCTACAAAATGGCGACTGTTTTATTGATATTGGCGCTCATATTGGATATTATTCTGTTTTAGCTGCAAAAATAGTAGGCATCGAAGGCAAAGTTTTTGCTTTTGAGCCAGAATTATCAAATTATCAAAAAATCCTAGAGAATATTAGTCTCAATAATCTAAATAATATTTGCTTATTTAATTTTGCTGTTGGTTCAGAAACGAAACAAACACAACTATTTTTTAATCAAGATAATGATGGCGGTCATGCTTTGTGGGATGTCGGTAAACATCCATTCAATCAAAAAAGTTTGGATAATCAAACAATGCAAAATATTCAACAATCTACACTTGATGATATTTTAAGTCAGCAAAAAGATATTGGTCAGATAAAAATGATTAAAATCGATACTGAGGGAGCGGAGCTTGATGTAATTAAAGGAGCAGTAAATACATTTTCCCAATATGATGTTCCCTATATTATTTGTGAAATTAATAGATTTGGATTACAACAAATGGGAACTAATGAAAAAGAATTAAGAGAATTTATGGATTCCTTAAAATATGAAACCTATTTAATTACTTCAGACGAGATTAATCAGCTAGTTAAGTTACCTATAGGTAAGTATTATCAAACATCCCATGTATTTAACGTTCTATTTACTAAACAAAATAAAATGATAAATCAAGAATCATAATTCAGACTTGAAAATGCACGACTTCTATCTACTTATTGTGGAAGTTTTTCCAGATTTTGGCAGTCCTGCAACTGTAATGGTATTACCGAAAAATCCTGGTCTAAAGCCTCCCCTTTTAAGGGGATAAAAAAAGATAATTCCGTATTTCAAGCCTCCTTATTGTAGAGGTATTGTTAACGAAGTCAGAAGTCAGAAGTTATTTTTGTAACGGGGATGCGTGAGCAACTCTCCAAAAATATTGCACCTTCAAAGGCGGCATATTGTTTTGATAACTGATAACTGAAATGACCTACTCCTTTTACCGAAAAATCAAGGTATAATACCAAATTGATAAATGTTTGCTACAAATATCTAGGGTATTTCTTAGGAGTCAACCCACCCCCAACCCCTCCCAGGAGGGGAATCAGGAGTCAGAATGAATGGCTTTATTACCATTTTTTAGGGCGTAAATTATCTTTTTTTGTCAAAGGAAAATATCCTGTAAAGTCTTTTTTTCGCTCTTACTATTCGTAACATTCTTTTTTCAAATTGCTATAAAACCTCTCCATTCATAGAGAAACGAAGAAAAACAATCCTTTTAGTGAATCCTCCTTTTTTCAAGGAAAGGTAATTATTAATTATTAATTGAAGATAATACCTCTTGATGAATTAGCGATCGCTCCCTCAAAAAATCTATCCTTTCTGGAAACAAAGCATCTCCATTCGCATAATTTTCAATCCACATCTTACTAATTAAATTTGCATCTTCCGGCACTTCAGCTAACTCCCATCCAGGCATTTCCAACTCAGTCATTAACTGACTAACTTTCGGATCGTAACTAATAGCAAAACAACGACATTCCTCCGCAGACCCCATAATTAAACTGTGGAAACGCATACCTATTACCATTTCTACACCCCGAAAAACTCCCTTCAAAACTCTAGGGTCTTCTATAGTTAAAATCTTGCTATGATTAGGCAATTTTTTATGAATAAATTCAGCAATTTTTAAATCCTTTATTGGTTGAAAAGGCAACAACAAAATAAACGCTTTAGTTGCCTTTTGAAAAGAAACCAAAGCCTGAGTTAAAATTGCTAAACGTGCCGGAGTAAGTTGTGGGTGAGGTCTCAAACAAACCGCTACTCTCGGTGCAGGTAAATTCCAAAGACCAGGGACAGAAGAACTTTCCAAAGCCCAAACTGGGTCAGGAGCTAAAGTAAAAGGAATATCCCACTTGGCAAGAATTTTTGCCGAACCCGCATCCCTGACACTAACCGCAGTACAACCCTTAAAACATTGCTTTGCCAAAAATTGGGTAGTTTGATGATGTAAAGGCCCAATTCCTTGTGCCCAGGCAATTGTTTTTAAGCCCATTTTTTGAGCAATTCCCATTAGTCCGGCATAATAAAAAGGACTAGCAATACTGGTAGTATCTTGAATCAGGCTTCCACCCCCCCAGATAAAGACATCCGAACGTTTCATGGCCTGGAGAATAGTAAAAGTATTGAGGCGATCGCCTGCTTCGACCTGGTATTGTTTTTGAGTTTCGATGGGGTTGCCAGACAAAACATAAGGTTGAATATTATTGGGCAACATCTGCAACAAAGATGCTAATAATGCCTCATCTCCACTATTACCTTTTCCGTAGTAACCAGATAAAATTGCTCGCATTTGTCTGAGTAATTATTCTTTTGATATAGCCTTGTAGAATACCAAAGTTGATACTTAAATTTTCAGATTTTTTGGATATGCACGCTTTATCAATTCCTACTTGGATTATTCATATTTCTAGCGTTATTGAATGGATAGCTGCCATTTGGTTTATTTCTCTCTATGGCAATGTCACTAATAACCGTGCCTGGTATGGTTTATCTTTTGCCATGTTACCTGCATTGGTCAGTGCGATGTGTGCCTGCACTTGGCATTATTTTGATAATGACCCAAACTTAGAATGGTTAGTTACTCTTCAAGCTTCAATGACTTTGTTGGGAAATTTTACTCTATTAGCTGCTGCTTGGTTGATATTTTCTAATAGTAAAAAGCAGGAAGAAAGTAGCGAGAGTTAATTTTTAGGTACGACACTTACTCTGGAGTAGAGACTATCTTTTTTTGAAAAATCAAATCAAGTCACAAGTGAGATATTTTTCAGCCCTCCGGACTAGATATCTATAACGTTATAGTTTTAAGTCTGTATATTCAGAGTATTTTGAATACTTAACTCCAGAGTACCGACTATCTTTTTTTGAAAAATCAAATCAAGTCAGAAGTGAGATATTTTTCAGTGATCCGGACTAGATATCTATAACGTTATAGTTTTAAGTCTGTATATTCAGAGTATTTTGAATACTTAACTCCAGAGTACCGACTATATTTTTTTGAAAAATTAAATCAATTCAGCAGTGAGATATTTTTCAGCCCTCCGGACTAGATATCTATAACGTTATAGTTTTAAGTCTGTATATTCAGAGTATTTTGAATACTTAACTCCAGAGTACCGACTATCTTTTTTTGAAAAATTAAATCAAGTCAGAAGTGAGATATTTTTCAGTGATCCGGACTAGATATCTATAACGTTATAGTTTTAAGTCTGTATATTCAGAGTATTTTGAATACTTAACTCCAGAGTACCGACTATATTTTTTTGAAAAATTAAATCAATGCTCCAGACTAATAATTTATAACGTTATAGTTTTGAGTCTGTATATTCAGAGTATTTTGAATACTTACTCCAAAGTACCGACTATATTTTTTTGAAAAATTAAATCAAGTCACAAGTGAGATATTTTTCAGCGCTCCAGACTAATAATCTATAACGTTATAGTTTCGAGTATCTATATTCAGAGTATTTTGAATACTGAATATAATGTATTTTGAATACAGAGCTTTAACTATGGACTACTAGCTACTTAATACAACAAAATTTTTTATACTCCTATAAATATGATTTCTAAAGATACTCTATTTGCTCTTTCTCTATTTCCTTATTTAGGCTTTCTTTGGTTTCTCACTCGTTCAGGCAAAACACCCCGTTTAGCCTTAATTGGATTTTATGGCACTTTAGTATTTGTGGGCGTAACTATTCCCGCCGGAATTTATGCTAAACAAGTTTATAGCGAAGCCTTAGCAAATATTGATTGGTTACATGGTAGTGCAGAAGTATTTCTAACACTATCTAATATTTTGGTAGTGCTAGGTTTTAGGGAAGCTGTGTTGAATAAGGAAGAGGAAAGAAAGAAGAAGGAAGAAGGGAAAACTGATTTTTAAAGAAGGAAGAGGGAAGAAGAAAGAAGGAAGAAGGAAGAAAAAAACTCAAATCTTACTTTTTTTTGTAAATAGGTTTGGAGGCAATGGGCAAATGAATCTCTTCTTACTTTTACAAATAATTACTAAAGTATTTGTCTATAGTTATTCAGGATTAATTTTAATTTACTTGATACTCCGACTAATATTCTGGGATAAATTCTGGCTAATAGCTTTAATTGGAAATTTTATCCCTTTAATTCTTTTCCCAATATTAATTCTGCCACTTCTAGCATTTTTAATTATCAAAAACCAACGTTTTTTGATAGTTTTATCTATTGCTTGTATGCTGCTTATTGGTTGGTTACATACACAATATTTTTCTCCTCAAACTATTTCCGCAGCAAATACTCAATCTCTCAAAATTTTCTCCTTAAATAATAGTTGGCATAAGACTGAAACCAAAACCCTAGTAGAAATAATCAAACGAGAAAAACCAGATATCGTATTTTTACAAGAAATTACCAGAAATCATATTACAAAATCCTTTCCTAAATTAAAAGCTGAATATCCTGATCAAACTTCAGATGATATTAAAGGTTATAGAGCTGCTATTCTCAGCAGATATCCCATAGAATTTCAGGAAAATCTACACTTAGCAGGTCATTCAGAAGTTCAACAACGCGCTCTCATTAAAATTAAGCAAGAGCTAATAGTTATCTACAATATTCAAACAATTTCTCCTTGGATTCGACCTCGGAAAATTTTACCTTTTTTGACAATTCCAGTTTATGAATTTGATGAGCGATCGCTAGAAATTCAAGACTTAATAGAACGACTAAAAAAAGAAAGTTTGCCAGTTATTGTGGCGGGTGATTTTAATATGAGCGAACAATCTCAGGACTACTATTATTTAAGACAAGTATTAATAGATTCTTTTCGAGTATCAGGAATGGGTTTTGGTTTAACTTGGCCTGCGGGTTGGCATCTTGATTTTTTGATTCCAAATTCTACCTGGAAATTGGATTATCCTCTGTTTAGAATTGACTATATTTGGTATTCAAATCATTGGGTTTCTAAATCTGCTGAAGTTTTGTCAACTACAGGTTCAGATCATTTGCCTTTAGTCGCGGAATTGGTGTTAAGTAAATAGTGGAATTATTATAGTTTATAATTGGTTATTTGATGAGAATATTTTCTATTTTATAAACTATTAAAGAGAGAAATTTAGCCGATTAAAGTATGGAAGAATCATTTATTCAAGCTGCAGGAAGGCATTTACATGATGCAGAAATTTTACTTGTTCAAAATCGTTGGGATAATGCTATTTATTTGGCAGGTTATGTGGTAGAATGTACTTTTAAAGTTATTGTAGAGCAATGTATTAACAATAGAACTTGTCAAAAATTCGGTCACGATTTAACAGAACTTCAAGATAAAAGTATTGAAAGATTACGGACAATTTATCCTATTCTTGATTGTAAATTACCAATTTCTCGGACAAACGGAACTATTTTAGTCAACTATCATCCACAACGACGTTATTTTAACTCTGGTTTGTGGAATGAAAAGGAGGCAAAAGAGGCAGTTCAAAGAGCAGCAGAAATCTATAACGAAATTATTCCCAGACTAATTTTGGATGGTAAGATATCTAGTGAGGAGCTTTAAATGATTAATATAACTTTCGGTGAAACATTTGAAAAAGTACGAGAATGTTTTGAGGAATTTTCCATAAAAGACGAACTAGAATCAATAACTATTATTCGGGATGTTCAGGGAAAAATTCGGCTTTTCTTACAACCTCTGAAGAAAAATAGCAACTCTGAAGATAATATCCTAGACGTAGATGAATTGGAAAAATCTCTTGTTCAAAAACTCGGTCCCTACTATGGTAAAGATATTTGGTTACCACAAGGCGAAAAAGATGGTTATAAGAATTTGATAGATGTCATCTGCGAAGAAAGAGTTCCCGCAGAATGGGATGATGAAAGTCAACCTTGTTGGTATGTGTTAGAACGTCATGTTGCTAAACAAGCATGGACAAATCAAAAAGAAGTTAAGCTTCCTTGGTCTCAACAAGTAGTAGATGAAGGTCATAAACCAGCAATAATTTCATTTTTTTCCTTCAAAGGAGGAGTTGGTCGCACCACAACATTAGTAGCAACTGCTTTAACATTAGCTCGTCATGGTTATCGAGTAGCTATAGTTGATTTAGATTTAGAATCTCCTGGTATATCAAATATTTTTTTTCCAGATAGAGAGGAGAGTTTTCCAGGAGCTATTGATTATTTATTAGAGAAAAATATTCAAGGTAAAAATTGGAAACTCAGCACTCATTTACAATTAGTCAATGATTCAAGATTGTTAGGAGATGTAGAAAAAAGTTTGCCTATATTGAGTGCAGGAAGTGTAGATAATAACTATCTGGAAAAGTTGGCAAGACTTGATTGCCAGAATCTGCTTAATTTTAATAATCCACTGCTAAAAACCTGGCATGATATGTTTAATGAACTGAATAAAGCAGCAGGAAAATTAGACTTTATTTTACTGGATACTAGAACAGGATTTCACGATATTGGTGGGTTAGCGATCGCTGATTTTTCTCATGCAGTAGTTGTCTTTGGTACTCAATCTCGTCAAAGTTGGGCAGGTTTAACTCATGTTATTCGTCGTCTAGCAAAACCTTTAGCTCCTGAACCTCTGCCAGTATTACTTATCCATGCCCTAGCTCCGGGATTAGTTGTACCAGGAAGAGAGCAGGAACTTAGAGATTTTCGAGAGAAAGCTTATACTGTTTTTCAAGATAATTATTATAGCGAAAATGTTCCTAACTCTACTGACAAAGAAGCTGATTTTTACCCAATAGTTATAGATTGGCAAAGTGAACTTCGTAGAGAAATAACTTTATTTGAGCGAGATTATTCTCCAGAGGAAGATAGTCGTTTATCAGATATTATTGATGTTTTAACAGGTAAACCTTATCAACAACTTGCTGAAAGGATTTGCAGTATTTTTCAGCGTAAATTGAATCAAAAAAATTAGGTGAAAAAATGACTAAGTTTTACAATAAAAGGCTATTAAAAATTATGACTAATGTTGCCCATATCAGATATTATTCATGTTTTAAAAGGTAAACCTTATCAACAACTGGCTGAAAGAATTTGTACTATTTTCAGCGCAAATTTAATCAAGAAAATTAGGTGGAAAAATGACTGATTTTGATAAAAAAAAGCTATTATAAATTATGTCTAATTTTGCCAATATTAGATATTATTGATGTTTTAACAGGTAAACCTTATCAACAACTGGCTGAAAGAATTTGCACTATTTTCAGCGTAAATTAAAGAAATAAAATTAGGTAGAAAAATGACTAACTTTGATAAAAAAAAGCTATTAGTATTAGAATGTATGGCTAAAGTTGCACCAGGAGGAGCTGTAGCTGAACATGAAAGTAATAATGAAAAGACATTCCTAAAAAATTTTTTACCTGTACCTAACTACCGAATGGCTTTGAATACTGACACATTTTTAATATTAGGTGGTAGAGGTGCTGGTAAAACAGAATTTTTTCGTTTATTAGCAAGTGATTCTGGTCGCCAAGCTTTAGTAGAAAACTTAAATATTAGATATTTTCCTCCTTTAGAAAAAACAATTTGGATTGCTGGATATGGTCGTACTAAAACTACGGAAAAAAAATTTCCTGCACCAGATATAATAGAAGACTACATGAAAAATAAGGATAGAATTGATTGGCGGATTTTCTGGATTGGATTGATATTAGGAGTAATATTTAAGCAAGAAAAAGAATTATCAAATAATAGTTGGTTTCAGGAAATACCAGAGAAAATTCGCGATAGTTTAACTAACAAATTATCATTACTTTCAAACTGGTTTCCAGATGTTCGCCAGAACTTTGAAAGTATCAATTATGCTTTAGATAAATTAGATGAAGAATTAATATCTAGTGACTGTTGGTTATTTATTACTTATGATGAACTAGATCGAATTGTTCCTTCTTATTTAAAACTGGGCGATCCTATAGCTGAACTATTAGCATTTTGGCTAGATAGATGGCGTCGTTGGGAAAGAATTAGACCCAAAATATTTCTACGCACAGATTTATTTCAAAAGGAGTTTTTAGGATTTCCAGATGCTTCTAAACTTAGAGGACATCAAATTAGTTTAGAGTGGAAAACTTCATGGTTATATCAGGTATTTGTTAAGCGTTTAGTTAACTCTGGAGAAAAAGAAGAAGAAATAGAAGCAATAAATGATTATTTACAAATAGTTCCTAATTTAATTTTAAAAGAGGATGAAACACTAGGTATATTGCCAGTATCAGATGAATCTCGTTTTGAATTATTAATGGAAACAATAGTCGGGGAATATATGGGAAATAATCCTCGAAAAGGTTACAGTTATGATTGGATTCCTAATCACCTTCAAGATGCTAAAGGGAGAATTGCTCCACGTTCTTTTTTAAAGCTATTTTCCTTAGCAGCAGAACGTAGATTAGAAAAATTTGAGGAAAAAGATTTACCAGAAAATCGCTTATTATTACCTTCTGATATACAAGGTGCTTTAATGGATACCTCTCAAGATCGAATCAAAGAACTTACAGAGGAAGAATATCCCTGGTTAGAAGCTCTTAAAATAGGTCTTAAAGGTCTCAATCTTTTAACTGAAGAGGAAAAATTTCTCAAGATACTGAAAAACACAAAATGGGATAAAGAACCGCACACCAAAAAACCGGAAGAAATTTTAAAATACTTAGAACAATTAGGTATTGTGGAAATTCGTAGTTCAGATCGGCGAATTAATATGCCAGATATTTATCGATATGGTTTTAAAGTTAAACGTAAAGGTGGAATTAAACGTCCGAAAAAAAACAATTAAAATGACACAATCATTCTTTAACGAGATAAAAAAAATCTGTTGACTTCTATTATTCGTAAGCATATTTTTGCTAACCTTGGTAAGAATGCCTTGATCTAAACCACATAGATGATGTTTTTTGTCAATGCGTAAGTCCTAGAAATAATCAACTAATTAAAAGATTCTAACCATTCTATACTCCTGACTTCAAAAAAACCCTACTGCCTCAATAGCAGCTTCCAAAGCGATCGCCACATGAGCCCAATGAGTCCCCCCCTGACAAAACACCACATAAGGTTCCCTCAAAGGACCATCCGCCGAAAATTCAGAAGTCGCCCCATCAATAAAAGTCCCCCCCGCCATAACCAACTGACTTTCATATCCAGGCATCGGTGCAGGAACCGGGTCTAAATAAGACCCCACAGGCGAATATTGCTGAATAGCTCGACAAAAAGCAATCAACTTCTCCGGAGAACCTAACCTTATCCCCTGAATAACATCCCGTCGTTTTTCAAAAGGAAGAGGATTAACAGGATAACCCAACTTATCAAAAACATAAGCCGTCAAATGATTACCCTTCATCGCCTCCCCCACCATTTGAGGCGCCAAAAATAAACCTTGAAACAACAACCTATTCTGCTCAAAAGTTGCCCCACCACTACTACCAATACCAGGAGCAGTTAACCGACAAGCAGCAGCTTCCACCAAATCTTCCCTACCTGCCACATACCCACCTGCCGGAACTATAGTACCACCAGGATTTTTAATCAAAGACCCCGCCACCAAATCAGCTCCCACCACAAGAGGTTCCCGGTCTTCAATAAACTCCCCATAACAGTTATCCACAAAACAAACTGTCCGAGGATTTTGTTCCTTAACTATCTTGACAATTTTCTCAATATCTGCAACAGACAAACTAGGTCGCCAAGAATAACCACAAGAACGTTGAATCAAAGCCAGACGAGTCTTCTCAGTAATTGCAGACTGCAACCCCCGCCAATCTATTGCACCAGTCTCAGTTAACGGCAATTCCCGATAACTAACCCCAAAATCTTTCAGAGAACCTTGACCCTCCTCCCTCAGACCAATAACCTCCTCCAAAGTATCGTAAGGAGAACCCACCACAGACAACATTTCATCCCCTGGCCTAAGAGTGCCAAACAAAGCACAAGCGATCGCATGAGTTCCAGAAACAAATTGGACTCTTACCGCTGCTGCCTCAGCCCCCATCACTTCAGCAAAAACCTTGTCCAAAGTTTCCCGCCCCAGATCGTCATGGCCATAACCAGTAACTCCTGCAAAATGATGGACACCTACCCGATGCTCCCGAAAAGCATTTATAACTCGTCTGAGATTTTGCTTGACTAAGCTATCAATATCAGAAAATATAGGAAATAACTCTTGTTCTGCTGTTTGTAGATATTTAGTACTGTTCATATTTAATTTAATTTGTTTGATTTGTGATATGCTTAACGAAGTGTAAATTTTTGTTAATACTCAAATTCACTATAAAATCTAAAATTTCTTTGTCAACAAAGAATTAATTTTAGATATTGAGGTTGTGCTTTTTTTTGAAAAAAGTTTCATCAAAAAGCCATAATAATTTTGAAGTAAAAAGCATCAATAAACAAAGCAGTTTTTTCTCAATGTTAAAGATAGTAATTGACTTTTGTTATTAATCAAATTTTCAAAGTTAATTACCAAGAATTATAGATTTTACTATATTTATTTAGTTTATTTATAGTCCTTCGGTTTAAGAAAAATTATCCTGTATTATCCGTTAGGAATTTAAACTTAGACACTTAACAATATCCTGGATTTTGGTATAAGAATATTTTTTAACTTTCTGCTTCTGAATTATATAGATATGTACTAAGTAGTTATTACCAAAATATTTTCCATATCCTATACGAACATATAAATTTGCTTTGATTTAAGCTAGCTCCTTTTGAGCTATTCAGTTCTTAACTTAGAGATTTTCATGACAATTTCAACAACATCAGAAAAACTTTCCCTTGATTGGAGCATCATAGGCTTTATGGCATTCCTGCACATTGGAGCCTTATTTGCCCTACTTCCCAGTAACTTTAGTTGGACTGCAGTTGGCCTAGCCTTATTATTACATTGGATTACAGGTGGTCTAGGTATTACATTAGGCTTTCATCGTATGGTGACACACCGTAGTTTTAAAACTCCCAAGTGGCTAGAATACTTCTTAGTTTTTTGCGGTACACTTGCTTGTGAAGGTGGAGTTTGTGATTGGGTAGGCTTACATCGCATTCATCATCTACATTCAGACAATGAACAAGATCCCCATGACTCCCATCGTGGGTTTTGGTGGAGTCACATGGGGTGGATGCTTCATAATCTACCAATCAGATCGGAAGTTCCTCGCTACACAAAAGATATAGCAGACGATCCTGTTTATAAATTTCTGCAAACAAATTTTATTCCCATTCAAATTGCTTTCGGTATTTTACTCTACTTTATAGGAGGTTTACCTTTTGTAGTTTGGGGTATTTTCTTTAGAATAGTTGCTGTTTTTCACTGCACTTGGTTAGTTAATAGTGCCACTCATAAGTTTGGTTATCGTACTTATGATGCTGGTGATTCTTCTACTAACTGTTGGTGGGTGGCCGTATTAACTTATGGTGAAGGTTGGCACAATAACCATCATGCTTTTCAGTATTCTGCACGTCATGGTTTGAAATGGTGGGAAATTGATACGACTTGGATGATGATTCAATTATTACAAGTATTTGGTTTAGCAACTGATGTGAAATTAGCAACAAAATAGGATAGCAGAAGGAAGAAGGAAGAAGTAAGAAGTAAGAAGGAAAAATCTTACGTTGCCTTAGTTTTAAACTTTTGAACTGTCCTAACCTTTCCTTCGACTGTTATACGCCCTAAATTCATTTTTTCACCCTATATGAAAAGCATCATATAGGGTTATTTTTGTAAGAATTTCGTAGGAAATGCTTACTTACTTTTCTACTTTAATATCTCATCTTTTTTCTTTGTGCTGCGCGCTCTTAGGTCTTATTAATTAGTAATACAGCAGATTCCTTGTTAGTGAAGTACAACCATGGTGTAAAAATTCCCGTACTAGAAACATTTAATTGTTAATATCTGTACTTTATATACTTAGAATATGCTGTAAAAATACTCTTCTTGATTCTCTTGAAAATGTCTAAAATTTCCCATCATTCCCTACTATCTACTCTCCTGCTTAAGAAAATTAGTTTACACTTCAATTATTAAATAATTAACACAGAAAAAATAACCTTTTCAATAATTATTAGTCAGTTCATGTTAATTATTCTAATCTTTACCGAATAATTAAGGTTTAAAGTTTATCCTTTAAAGGAGAGAAAAAAAGAGAATATTCCTTATTTCAAGCCTCGTTATTGCAGAGGTAAGTAGGTAGGCATAAATAAAGGTCAAAATAGAAAATATGAAAAATAACTTATAACCCAGTTTTCAAGAGGTCTTCACTGCGCGTGAATTTTTATTGCTATTGTACCGATAATTAAGCCCACCTACTTACTGATAACTGATAACTGATGACTGAAATGACTCCCCTACTCAAATTCACCGTCTATAAGCAAGCCAGACAATCAAGGCAGGAAGCATAGCCAAAACCACTGCCACTAGTGCCCAAATCACTATATTAGAACCAGAAGAGTGTAAGGCCAGGGGTAGCCAAATTACTAATGGGACTAAAATCATTACTATAGCTATTGGTACATAATGTGCCCTCCAATTAGAATAGGCACGATTCCAATGTTTACCTGTCCATCGCCAAGCTGGTTTGTAGGGGTAGTGAGTCGAGAGTTGTTCAATAGTATCACCACTTTCATTTACCACAAATATTTGCTGACAGCGGTTACAGCCAAAGGCATCAGTCAGGGCTATTGGAATTAAGTTGCCCCTACGCCGACATGGACAAGGGTACTCTCCATTCAAATCAATTTTCAGAGCTTTTTGAGGTCGCAAAGTAATTGTAGAACTGAAAGTGTTGACAGAAATAAAGACGACCTGATATTCAGGATAGGTATATTATGCCAATTTTAACTTACATCAGAAGCGAGAGGAGAAAGAAAAAAGTTTTATTATTGATATTCCTCTGTTTTAACTATTTATATAGATAAATCTCAGCCTTATTTACGCAAAAGCTTCAAGTTCAGTTAAGCGGGTAACGCGATTCGAACGCGCGACATCAACCTTGGCAAGGTTGCGCTCTACCACTGAGCTATACCCGCAATTTATAACCATATATCTATAGTTTCACAAATAATTTTATTTGTCAACCCTCCAGCAGATTTTTTCCAATTAAAAATTGTAGATTCCTTGGTTTATCAAAATAATTGGGTCGTGCCACCTCGCCTTTTAAGGCACAATATTTTTGGAGCCTTGCTCAAATCCCCCTTTACAAAAATAATTTCTGATTTCTGCCTTCTATAGTCATTCTCGTTTAGATTGAGACAAGGTTTTCTTTCTGTGAAAGGGTTTTGGCTGAAAAAGTGTTCCATTCTGATTCGGAATGACTATAACTTCATTAAGCTTCTGAAGATACATCAGACTCTACTAAATTGTTGGAAGTTACAGGTAACACTTGTGTTGCACCAGTAATACTACGATTATTAGATGAGGAATTCATACAACCCCTCATTTGACGCATCAAACTAGCCATTTCCAAAGCATTCATGGCATATTCCCAACCCTTATTGCTTTTAATGCCAGCTCTCTCTAGAGCTTGTTGCATAGTATCTGTAGTTACAATGCCAAAAATTACTGGTACTCCCGTTTGAAATGCTGCTGCTGCAATTCCTTTAGATACTTCAGCAGCTACATAATCAAAATGAGGTGTTTGGCCTTTAATCACAGCTCCCAAACAAATTACTGCATCGTAGCTACCGTTCATGGCCAATTGACGGGCGACTAGAGGAATCTCAAAACTACCAGGGACCCAAACATAATCTACTTGAGTACCCTCTGGGTTTGGATCTACACCGTGGCGTTTCAAACAATCTTGACAACCCTCAATTAATTTGCCAGTAATTAAGTCATTGAAGCGACCAATCACAATAGCAAAGCGTAAGGATTCAGTTTGAGTAAATGTTCCCTCGAAAACTGTCATATTAGAATTCTTTTTTAGTTAAATTTTTTAGATCAAAGCTAATAACTTTTAGTATAGAGGTTAGTAAGAGTCAAGTAGCAACAAGGACTAACTTGCTATCTCTTGCCTCTTACACCATGTTTTCTCTAGGTATTGCCCAATAGAACTGTCTGATTCTATCAATTTTAAATCAAAATTGTTGGCCTAAACCACCAAAAAGTTCAAAACACCCACTGCAATTACCAGTGCTAACCACAAACCAGAACCAATAAAGATCAAAGGTTTGCCTTGACTCCAGATTTGGGGAGAAGCATAGGCAACAGGTACGCCAACTACTAAAACAAAAGATAAGACTACTAATAAAAGTAGTACAAATTGAAACAAGAATGTTAACATCTTTTCTCCTGGTATAACAACAAACTCATCCTATAAAAAATTAGAATATCATACAGCAGGGAACAGAGAACAGGGAACAGAGAACGGTTGGAAAAATATTTTCGCTGTCTAAGATTCATCATCAGTTTATATCCTAACCAATTTTTTCTTAGCCACATACTGTGCAACGATAATCTTAATTTTAGTGGTTAATTTTTGATGTAGGTAGGTCATTTCAGAGATATAATATAAACTTTTCCCTTTTTTATTACTTTGATGGAGCAGTCAAAAGTGTCGTTAAAGTCAACAGACCTTACTATCCTAAAAGCGACTAAAGACAAATTAGTAAATCTTTCCTCAGAATAATTACCGAATAATTAAAGTTTAAAGCCTCCCCTTTTAAGGGAATAAAAAGCGGTCGAGGGATGGCGTTAGCGGAGCGGGTCTGCAAGAACGGGTCTCCTCGCCATATCCAATCGACCAAGAGAAGAAAAATTTTCATGATTAGTCAATCCTCTTCTTTTCAAGGAGAGGTAATTATTAATTATTAATTATTTAAAAATAGCTTTAGATTTCTTAACTTACTTCATTACCTTTCAACTTTCAAAACTAATTATTCCCTGAGATTCTAGAAAACAGATTTTAAACTTGTCAAAAATTCCCTGCTTTCCTAAAACGTTAAAAGATACGCCTAAGTGATGGGAAAATCCAATAGGGCAAGTAAATCTTTCCCTGCCTAATTGTATTTCCAAATCGTGTAAATAAACTGGAATCAGACCCCTATCTCCTACTTGTAAATTGACGCGATCGCCAGCGAGATAATTAAACTCAAATTCCTCCGCAACTTTAGAACTAACCACACTATAATTTGCTCCTGAATCGACGTAAAAATCTACCCGTCTCCAGGCATTTTTTAGAAGAACGCCAAGAGTAATTATAGGTTGAAAAGTACCTTTGACCAGTTTGTAGTTAAACCTAATAATTGCCATAAAATTAGCGCCCTTTGCTTAAATTAAAAACGGTTCTAAATCGTCTGGATGGGGTACGTTTATTAGTAATGGCCCTACTAAACCTGCCTTTTGTCGGGCGGCACAATAATCCCTTACTTCTCTTCCCACAGCAACTACTTTACCATCATTAATAGCTACCATTTGTCCTGGATACTGTTGGATAAGTTTGTTGTAATTTTCGGTCAACCACTTATCATCTTCCTCTAAAATTACTGCTAATTCTTCGACGCTAATATCGCTCATAATTTCTCCTGAAAAAAATAGGTTTGTAACTAATATATAGCAATTTTTGAATCGCGTTTTAACTGTCAAAACTAATTATTCCCTGAGATTCGATAAAATATCAGGTAGCCATCAAGTTTGTTATCGGATTCGGGTAGTTCAAAAACTAAAGGCATTACCTTATGTTCTTCTTTTTTTAAATGACTATAAACCTCGCTATAGCTATTACCAACAGCGATAATAATTGTTAATTATTAATTGTTAATTATTTACCGACCTTTAGCTAGATCGGCGTAAATAATAATTTCTATGCCTAAAACTACTAAGAGAATAAGTTCAACAACACAAAATATATGAATCACCAAAGGAAAATTTGTACCTAGAGACCAGAAAGCAAATAAAGCTACTAAACCAGAGAATACAAAAGTAATTTCATCAATAATTAATTGCTGTATTTTCCGCCTTTTTCTTCTTTCGTCACTTCTATGAGCAATCTCCCAGCCAAAGATAGATTCGATATCTGAATCATCTATTTGTGCTTTGATTTTTTCGGTGAGAGTTAATCGAATATATTTTCCCAGAGCAGAGATTTTTTCGTCATTAACTACATAAGTCCAACCGAGAATTAGGCAAACCCAAGGAATAACTAAGAGGGCATAAAAATTAGTTTTATTTGATAGAGCAAAGGAAAGAATTCCGCCAAATATTCCCAGTGTTAGATAAATTATTTGGTCTCGGAAGGCAATACGTTTGAGTTGTTCATCTTTCAATTTTTCATATTCAAGTAGAAAAACTTGAAGTATTGGTTTTTGGTCGTTCATAGAATTTTTTTTCTGTAATAAGTAATAAATAGGTAACAAAAGCAATTGAGCAGTATTTTAAATAAGTTAAAGTTGATTTAAGAGGAGTTCTTAAAATTCCCATTTGCTACATCTAAGCCCCCTAAATCCCCCAAAATTGGGGGACTAGAGCAAGCAAATTGACTCTTGTTCCCCCCAAAGTTGGCTTGCTCGGGGGGCAAAATTCAGTATCAAAAAACTTTTCAGAATTCCTCTAAAAGCAGTTTAATTTTCACACAGTAGGTTGGGTTGACGCTAAGAAAACCCTACAATAATACAGCAGATTCAACTTTGATAAAATATACCTATAGCAGGCAAGATACCCGCACTACAAATATTTAATTGTTTGACTTACTAACCTAAAATTATTATCAGCGATCGCCAATTGTTTGACTTACTAACCTAAAATTATTATCAGCGATCGCCAGAAGATAAAATTAATAATAAGCATTAGTAATTGAGCTGTATTTGAAATGAGTTAAAGTTTATTGAAAAGCAGTTTTATTTTTACACATTTCAAAATAAATTAGCCATAATAGAAAGCAGTTCAATTACTAGGTAAAAGTATGGCTTGTGCGGTTATTTTAACAGCAATTCGTATCGAATATATGGCAGTACGCACTCATCTTAGTGACTTGATGGAGGAGATGCACCCTAATGGGACAATTTATGAGAGGGGTAAATTTTCTATTGGTGGTCGAGATTTTACACCGGAAGGATGGGTATAGTTATAGTTTTCCGGCCCATTCAAGGATTGTCCAGTCAATCGCTGATTAGAGGAGTAGCGATCGCCTATTTTAATCCTGATGTGATTCTGTGAACAACGAGATACCGTTGCTGGAAGGCGAGCATTTCTACAATCTGTTAGAATTGACTTTATAGATGGCCTAGATTTTAACTTACCTATTAAGCAATTTGTAAGTATATTTGTTGCTAAATTAATAGACTATAGAGTCTCTCGTCAAAAGCCTTATTATCATCCACTTTTAGAGATTATAGATAGTATAATCAATCAATCGAGACAAAAATTTTATTATTTAGATGATCGAAATATTCAGTTTTTGAAGGTATTGAATAAAATGGGAAATTTACAAATTAAAAAATTTCTGCAAAACCAACCTCCTGAAGCAATAAAAATTAATAATCAAAACTTAGATAATTACTTAAACAAAATTGAAGAAAATCTCAGAAATCAAGGGGCTTTAGATATACAAAAGAACGTTCAAAGTAAAGATGGAAAGTTTGAGTTTGAGCTTGTAGGAAAAATAACTGATTTTGAACTTCCTTTCGGTGCATTTAATATGAGGGGAGATGCTTTTTTTATCATCGATTATTTACCCTCTATAAATACAAAAGCTTTAAGACAATATTCTACTCAATGCCTAGAATATGGAAAAGATCGAGCTACTTCATCTGTTGGTGCACAAATTTTGAATTTTAGAGCACCTTGTAATATTTGTTTTTCCATCGCTGTGGTTAAAAATTTAGACCAGGAAGTTAAAACTAAGATACGCCAAGAAAATCCTTTCGATCATAATGTTGATTTATTATGGTATGAAGTTCCTGTTATTTACTGTTTAGATGAAGCCATACTTTATTTTTATGACCAACCTTCATCATTCTGGGAACAATTCAAGGGAGAAATAGCATGGAAAAAGTTGAGAGAAGTCATTGAAACAACTTTAATTCCCTAATATATAGTGAATTTTATCTCACTCAGATAACAGTTAGCTAAGACGCATTGAAAATGCGTTTAGCAAGTCAGAAGTCACTAGGGGTAATTTACCGAATAATGAATAATTAATAATGAATAATTACTAATTAAGAGTTGATAGTTAATAATTATTCATTCAACAATTCAGGTTTAAAGCCTCCCCTGTTAAAAGGATCAAATAAAAAAAAATCCTTTTAGTCAATCCTGTCAGTTTTAAGAAGAGGTAATTGTTAATTGTTAATTGTTAATTGTTAATTGCTGAAGAATCACCCGTACAGAAGTAATAAGGGTTATATCATCAACTAAGCACACAACAAATATGCGGTTTAAATCCACAACAGCTTACTGGCGAGTAAGATGCTCGCACTGCTTAAAATTCAAAATATATTAATACTAATAGAAGGGTGAACTATGAACCTCAATACTTATTTAGATAGTATTCAGGAAAATCTGAAAAATCAGGGTGCTTTAGATATAAAGAATAATGTTGAAACTAAAAATGGAAGCTTTAATGCCGACCTTGTAGTGAAATTAACTAGTTTTGAACTTAATTTTGGCTTATTTGATATGAGAGGAGATACTTTTTTTATTATTACTTATTTCCCCTCTATTACTGTACAGACTTTAAGACAGTATTCTGCTGAGTGCCTAGAATATGGAAAAGAAAAAGTTACTTCATCTATTACCGCACAACTTTGGAATTTTAGAATACCTACTAATATTTGTTTTTCTATTGCTGTTGTCGATAATTTAGACCAAGAAAATAAAAGGAAGATACGTCAAGAAAATCCTTTTGATCAGAATGTTGATTTACTATGGTATGAAGTGCCTGTTGTTTACTGCTTAAGTGAAGAACAGCTTTATTTTTACGACCAACCTTCGTCATTCTGGGAAAAATTTAAAGGGGAAGGAGCTTGGAAAAGGTTGAGAAAAGTTATTGAAACAACTTTAACGCCTTAATAGCAGATTCTACTTTTGTCAGGTACATTCATCGGGGACAAATATGGCCGCACTACAAACATTTAATTGTTAATCTCTGTACTTCTTATAGGAGGAATATGCTGTATTTCTTAGGTCAAAAATTTCTCTTCTAGATATAGCATTTCTTATACAGATGAGGTACATTTACGATCCCCCTAAATCCCCCTTTTTAAGCAATTCCCCCCTTAGTAAGGGGGGTTAGGGGGGGTCTAAAACTGTATCTCACCAATTTGATAAACCCTATAACTGTTAAAATTTAAAACATCAATTAATGGAAATAAACTAAAATGACAAACAATTGCATATTCTCAAAGTTAAAACTAGACGATTTGATTCAACTAGAAAGGTTAAAGGTTATTAGAAAATCTTTTTATGAATATTGATGCAATAGCAGGAAGAAAAGCTATTCTTATAAATGCTGGAATTGATAACTATTTTATTGGTAGTATTGAATTTAACTTAAAAACTAATGAATTTAGTACTATTTTAGTATCCAAATTTAAAGATTATTCAGTCTCTAGTCGAACACCAGATTATCATCCTTTAATCGCTTTGTTAAAGTATATTTTGAGCCAACCAGAAAAATATAATTTAGAGGAGACAGATATAGAAATTGCTAATAAAATAATTAGTATTGGGAAAAGAAGAATAGAAGAATTAAACATCGGAGAATTAAACACAGAAATATCTGTTCTTACCTCACCTCCAAATAATCCATCACCTATTCCATCAATACCCGATACCAAACCTCCTTCATCAACAATTGATATTCTAATTATTACAGCTCTCAAAGATGAATTAGATGCTCTGAAAAACTGCGATAATCAATCTGGAAATACTTGGCAAGAATTGAAAGATAGTTCCAACTATCCCTACTACAAAACTACTTTGAACCATAAAAATGGTACTCAATTAAATATATTAGCAGCCCGACCTCCGGAAATGGGAGAAAATGATACAAGTATTCTGGCAACTCGACTTACTTCTGAATTAAAACCATGTTATTTAGCAATGACTGGAGTCTGTGCAGGCAATAAAAAAGATGTTTTTTTAGGTGATGTAATTGTTGCTGATAGAGTCTTTAATTTTGACCATGGTAAATTTGTTGCTCATGACGAATTAATAAATAATCAACAAATTCGTTTTGAAGAAATATTCCATGATATTCGCACCTATAATCTTAATTCTAAATGGAAGGTTGCTATTGAAGATTTCTCTCAAGATTGGCTAAGTACTATTCAAACTCCTAGACCAAAATCTTACTATCATCAAGAACGTTGGTTGCTCCACAAACTTTATGATTACCAACAAAAACCAAATGAATATTCTAGACCAAATGAACATTCAGAAAGAAAAACAGAATGCCCAGACTGGGAAGAAGTAATTCCACGATTAAAAGAAAAAAAATTATTGAAAACATACTCTTTGGAATTAACAAAAAAAGCCCTGAAAGGAATTAATAATGAACGAGAAAAATATTTAAAAGACCAACGTTATAAAGACCCATTAAATCCTAAAATTCATATTAGTCCAATTGCTACTACTAGCAAAGTACAAGAAGACCCCCAACTTTTCCAAGGTATCAAGGAATTACAACGGAAAACATTAGGAGTAGAAATGGAAGCTTACGCTATTGGTAAAGTAGCTGAAACTCGGGACATTCCCATGATTATTGTTAAAGGAGTTCAAGATTATGCAAACCATGATAAAAATGACCAATTTCGTGAATATGCAGCGGAAGTTTCTGCCCGTTTTTTATTGGCTTTTTTCACGACAATTTCAGTTGACCTTCTTACTTCTTAATTCCTTAAATATAGTAAATATAGTTAAAAGAAAATCGGTATAAGTTGGTTCATGTCAAATTTGAATATTGACGAAAGATGTAAGTTAGGATAAATTTTAACTAGCTATTTTCTTGCCCTGGAAAAGCCTAGCCCATATTTAAAATCACTGATAAATATTTGTCAGATACAAATTGATAAAGCAGCAGTAGATTATAATTTGCCTGTGGAAGAATTAGTCACTAATTTTTATAGCTTAATCTTAGATAATCAAGAAAATTTAGTATCTTTTTTGCAAGTTTTTCAAAAGAAATTAAATTCAGACTCAGATGCAATATTGATTATAGAAAGATATATTGAAAAACTCAAGCGATCGCCTATTTCAAAAACCTATGCTATTAATCAACTTCTGGAGCAAAAAAGGGCACAAACTGATAAAACACAATCGAGTTTTCAAACATTTCTCAAAATAGATAATAATCAAATAAATAATAATATGATTGTTGACTATGATTTGGATAAGTTGGCATCTAAATTTAAAAAAACATTAGATTATCAAGGAATTTTTGCTTTTAATGTTAGCGGAGATTACAAAATTTTAAATGATTACATTATTAAGAGAATTCTCCAAGAATTGAAGAAGAAAACTCAACGTGAATATCGGATGCCTATTAATATTACTTTATCGGAAGCTTATGGAAGTATTGAATCACAAATTGATAGTAGGTTAAAATTTGACAACATCAATCAAATAACTGATTTATTGGTTCATACTCATCCTTTAGATGTTGTATTGATAATTTGGAATTACAGTATAAATAAACAAAAATTAAATTCGATTACGCATAACTTTTTACAGGAAATAGAAACGAAATATCATGGCTGTTTACAGAATAAAAGTCAGTGTTTAATTATTATTTTTGCTAATGTTTCTACGAAACAATCTATTAATGGCTGTACTCGCCTAGATGTACCTAAATACTTTAAAATCAATGAGTTATGTCAATGGTTTAGGGGTTTTCTTCAACAATTACAGATACAAGAAGCTTTGATCGATGAATACCTTGGACGGTTAAAAATTGCTCAAGGTCATTTGCTTCCGACTTATAACACCCTTGAAGAAATTTTTGATGAATTGAAACAAATTAATTAAAGACATTTTGAAAAAATGAATAACTTAGCAGATAGACAATATGAAGGTCAAGGTAATGACCAAAAGTATGAACCATTAAAAGACGAAAATGGGGAAGAATTTCCAGATATACCCAGAAAAAAGGAACCTTATATTGCTTCTAAAAATCTGGCTGAGGCAGTAAATGATGCTCTCTATTTACGTCGCCCTTTATTATTAGAAGGTGAACCTGGTTGTGGTAAAACTCGTCTTGCTTATTCTATTGCTTATGAGTTGGGTTATCCTTTGAAGGAATGTTATATTCGTTCTACCAGTCGGGCTGAAGAATTACTCTATACTTATGATAATATTCGCCGTTTATATGACCTTCAAGAATATAAGTTTATTCAGAGTCAATTAGAGGAGAAACAGATAAATAATTCACCGGAATTAACTGATGCTATTGAGCGGAAAAAATATGTGGAGCTAGGCAAGTTAGGAGAGGCAATTAAACTTTCTGCTGAAAGGGATATTCCTTCAGTTGTTTTGGTTGATGAAATTGATAAAGCTGATATTGATTTTCCTAATGATTTACTTTTGGTTTTAGACAGGTTACAGTTTGAAATAAAGGAAGTTAAAGACTGGAAATATGATGCTCTTAGGGGAGAGGAGCGGGAAGCTAGAAAGGATTTCTTACCTTTGATTATTATTACGAGTAATCAAGAGAAAGAATTGCCTAAAGCTTTTTTACGTCGTTGTCTGTTTTATTATGTTGATTTTCCGAATGAGGTGGATTTGAGGAAAATTGTTGTTAATCATTTTAAACAAGATATTTCTCCTCTTTTTGAAGTTGCTTTAAATAAATTTGTAGAACTTCGTGGTAAGATTTCTTGGCGGAAAAAACCTAGTACGGGAGAGTTTATTAATTGGTTGCGACTTTTAGAAAGAAGGTGGCAAAATGAGGCAATAACAGGTGAAGAATTAAATAATACTAAATTAAGTCAACTTCCTTTTCTCCATACTTTAGTAAAAAATCAAAGCGATCGAAATGCTATAGAACAGTTAATATAATTATTAATAAGCGTAAGTCCAGTAGGGTGTGTTAGCGGAGCGTAACGCACCATTTTTGAGGAAAGCTTAACCCACCCCGCAGATTATTTGATAATTAATTCCTGATGTTACTTTTGAATTATACCGATTCTCAAAAACTTTGTTGTACTTGAATTTTCTATTTATAAATACTATTTATTGACGTAATTTTATTGTTAACTAACCTCTGTAATTTTTCTAGTTATTTTGACTACCTTCCACAGGTGGCATTACTTTTGAGAAATGGTATTATATAGTGGTGCGTTACGGCTAGCGCCTAACGCACCCTACTGGACTATATTACTAAATGATTGACTTTGAATTATTAATTGTTGAATCCGAAACTCTTTTTTTGCCTTTGTTTAATAGGTTGAGGCAAGAGGATGTTCCTGTGGGAATTTCTGAATATTTACTGGCGATTAAAACTATTCAAAGTCGAGGGGGGTTGCAAGATATTGAACGGTTAAAACGACTTTTATGTTTGTTATGGGTTAAGTCTTTAGAAGACAAAAATATTTTTAATGAATTGTTTGAAGAGTTAGTTATACCTGAGTTAGAAAACCGATTACAAGAAACCGATAAATCTCCATCGCCCAAAGTTGAAGAAGATTCTATTTCTCCTCCTCAAGAGACTGAAAATTTAGAAAATAATAGTAATTCTATTTCTCCAGTTTCATCTGAAGTTGAACAAGAAAATAAATCTCAACCTAATCAACAAACTAATTCAATTTTACCTCGCGATTATTCTAGAAAATTTCCGTCAGAAATAACACCAATAAAACTGAGATTTAGACAAAGTTATAATCTGATTCCCCGTTTACCAATAACTCGCCGAGAAATGACTGGCATTTGGCGTAATTTGAGGTCCCTAAAACGAGAGGGTGTGTCTGAAGATTTGGATGTTCAAGCAACAATTAATCAATTGTGTAAAATGGGTTTTATCTCTGATGTAGTGTTACAACCTCGTCGCAAAAATCAAGTCAAATTAGTTTTGTTAATTGACCGTGAAGGTTCTATGTCTCCTTTTAAATTATTGATTGATACTTTACAGGAAAGTATCGAAAAGGGAGGGTTGTTAAATCAGACAAGTGTTTTTTATTTTCACAATGTTCCAAGGGGTTATTTGTTTACTCAATCTAATTTAACTAAGCCTTTGCCTATTGAGGAAATTCTCTCTCAGGAAGCTGATAAGAATAGTGTAGTTATTGTTAGTGATGGGGGAGCGGCACGACGCACTTATGATAGTGAAATATTGGAGAAAACTGATAATTTTATCAGGCAATTATCTGAATATACTTATTTATATGGATGGTTAAATCCTGTTCCTAAATTTCAGTGGAGGACGACTACTGCTGAAGATATTGCTAAATTTATTCCTATGTATTCTTTGAATCGAGAAGGATTAAATGATTTGGTTAAAATATTGTTAGGACATCCTTTTCCAGTAGGAGTTAATTTGTATGGCTAAAACTATTTTGGAGAGAAACATTTACGATCCCCCTAAATCCCCGTTTTCAAGGGGGACTTTGAAAGCTCCCCCTTTTTTAAGCGGTTCCCCCCTTATTAAGGGGGGTTAGGGGGTATCTAAAACTGCTATATTCTTTTCCAGTAGGAGTTAATTTGTATGGCTAAAACTATTTTGGAGAGAAACATTTACGATCCCCCTAAATCCCCATTTTCAAGGGGGACTTTGAAAGCTCCCTCTTTTTTAAGCGGTTCCCCCCTTATTAAGGGGGGTTAGGGGGTATCTAAAACTGCTATATTCTTTTCCAGTAGGAGTTAATTTGTATGGCTAAAACTATTGAGGCAGTTATTAGAAGGAGGTGGCTTTCCCCGGAGAATGCAGTGCGAGAGGTGGTAAGATTTGAGCGTCGTTTTGGAGATAAACATTTAAATCTTGCTTGTCATTGTGGGTTGTTATTGATTTTAACCCCTGAATTAGTTAATCTGATTCGGATTAATTTTTTGGATGAGGAAAATATTGATTGGATAGCAGAAAGTAATTTTTTGTTATCTTCTTTATGTCGCCCTTTACAAGAAGGAGTTTATGAGGTTGAGCCTTGTGTGAGGGAAGTTTTGTTGGTGGAATTGGAGAAGAAGTTTGGTTGGAAACGACCTTTTGAATTGGCTGAGTTTTTGTGGTTTTATTTGGAAAAAAAATCGGATAAAAAACAATCTGGAGAGTTAAGAAAGGTTCAAAGGTGGATTGCTCAAGCTTATTTAGATCCTGATAGGACGATTTGGGAAATGGAGAAGCTTTTATCTGAAAGTTTGCCGGAAGATAATCCGGTTTTGGGGTTAGCTGGTCAAGAAAAACTTCCTTATTTAGTGGAGATTTTGGCTCAACCTTTGGAGCAGACTAATTTATGGAAGGAGTATCAAAATTTGGTACTTAATTCTCATATTTTGGCAAAGTTATTGGTTGATGAAAAGGAAGGGTTAAGAGAGGAAATTGAGGAGTTAAAAGAAGAGTTAGGATTTGTATTGACTCATCCTGTTATTAAAAAACTTTTGGCAGAGTTTCCGTCAGAATATGAAAATAATTTTGTAACTATTGATCTTCTAATCATTACAGCTCTTAAGGACGAATTAGATGCTCTGAAAAACTGTGATAATCAATTTGGAAATACTTGGCAAGAATTAACAGATAATTTGGGCTACCCTTATTACAAGACTACTTTATCTCATAAAAATGGTACTACATTAAATATAGTGGCAGCTCGACCTGTGGAAATGGGAGAAATTAACACCTGTATTCTGGCAACTCGACTTATTTCTGAATTAAAACCTCGTTATTTAGCAATGAATGGAGTCTGTGCAGGTAATAAAAAAGATGTTTTTTTAGGTGATGTAATTGTTGCTAAGCGAGTCTTTAAGTTTGACCATGATAAATTTGTTGCTTATGATAAATTAATAGATAATCAACAAATTCGCACTGAAGAAATATTCCATAATATTCGCACTTATAACCTCAAACTTCAATGGGAATTTGCTATTCAAGAATTTCCCCAAGATTGGCTAAATACTATTCAAACTCCTAGACCAAAATCTTACTATCATCAAGAACGTTGGTTACTCCACAAACTCTATAATTATCAAGAACAACCAAATGAGTATTCTAGACCAGAGCAAGATTCAGAAAGACAAACAGAATGCCCAGATTGGAGAATAGTAATTCAACGATTAAGAGAGGAAGAATTATTAAAAACAGACTCCTTGGAATTAACAGAAAAAGCTGTTAAAGAAGTTAAAAATGAACGACTAGAATATCTAGAATCTTTAGAAAATCAACACTACAAAGAACCCTTAAATCCTCAAATTCATCTTGGTGCAATTGCTACTACGAGTAAGGTACAAAAAGACCCTCAACTTTTCCAACGCATTGAAAAATTACAACGGAAAATATTAGGAGTAGAAATGGAAAGTGTAGCTATTGGTGCAGTAGCTGAAATTCAGGAAATTCCTATGATTATTGTTAAAGGAGTTCAAGATTATTCTGATAATGATAAAAATGACCAATTTCGTGAATATGCAGCAGAAGTTTCTGCCCGCTTTTTATTTGCTTTTTTTACTACTATAACGCTAACTGATGATCAAACAATTTATTCGACTGAAGCAATAATATTTTCTATTTTAAGGGAACACGATCTTACTGAACTGGAATCAATCTTTCAAAAATTGTTTCAGCAATTCCTTTCTATTTATGGAAGGCAGGCATTTCTCCAATCTGTTGGTATTAATGATTACTTTATAAATAGCCTAAATTTTAACTTATCTTCTCAGGAATTTACAACTGTATTAGTTTCTAAGTTAAAAGATTATAGAGTCTCTCGCCAAAATCCTTATTATCATCCACTATTACTAATTATACACTATATAACTAATCAACCTAGAGAAAAATTTTATTCTTTAGATGATCGAGATATTGAGTTTTTAGAGGTATTGCAGAAAATGGGAAATTTACAAATTAAAAAGTTTCTGCAAAACCAAACTCCCGAAACAATACAAAGTAATAATCAAAGGTTAAATAACTACTTAAGCAAAATT
Source organism: Okeania sp. SIO2C2 (assembly GCF_010692625.1). NCBI lineage: Bacteria > Bacillati > Cyanobacteriota > Cyanophyceae > Oscillatoriales > Microcoleaceae > Okeania > Okeania sp. SIO2C2. The sequence continues at coordinate 42,421 of NZ_JAAHGM010000033.1, read as the reverse complement.
GATAAAAATCTCAGAAATCAAGGTGCTGTAGATATACAAAATAACGTTCAAAGTAAAGATGGAAAATATGAATTTGAGCGTGTAGCTAAAATCACTAATTTTGAACTTCCTTTTGCTTTACTTCCTATGAATATGAGAGGAGATGCTTTTTTTATCATTGATTATTTCTCCTCTATTAATATACATAGTTTAAGACAGTATTCTACTCAATGCTTAGAATATGGAAAAGATCAAACTACTACATCTGTTGGTTCACAAATTCAGAATTTTAGAATACCTTCCAATATTTGTTTTTCTGTTGCTGTTGTCGATAATTTAGACCAAGAAAATAAAAGGAAGATACGTCAAGAAAATCCTTTCGCTCATAATGTAGATATATTATGGTATGAAGTGCCAGTTGTTTATTGCTTAAGTGAAGAACAACTTTATTTTTATGACAAACCTTCCTCATTTTGGGAACAATTCCAGGGAGAAGGAGCATGGAAAAATTTGAGAAAAGTCATTGAAACGACTTTAATTGCCTAATATATTTACTAATACATCAATTCTTTCTCCCCACTCCCCTACTCCCCTACTCCCCTACTCAGGAAGCTCAACGGTATCAGTTTCAAAATTAACTCCTTCATATAAAACTTCAATAGCACAAGTAAATTCAATACTCTCTAATGTAATAGACTCACCTTCTGTATACCCACAATAATGCCAAATTTTCCCCTCCCCACGTTGATAAATTTCTACATAAATTGACTCTGAATCTACTAAAACATATTCTTGCAAACTAGGAAATTGACGATAATATTTCAACTTATCACCGCGATCGTATTTTTCTGCACTAGGGGAAAGCACCTCAACAATGACTTTAGGATGTTCGATAAATTTACGGGATTTTACATCATCAGGATTACAACTAATAACTAAATCTGGATAGAAATAACGATTATTTTTAGCATCTTGAACTTGAGCATCAGACACATTAACTCGACAACCTCTTTGACGGACATGGGGTCTCAGAGCTGTATAAAAATTAAGAGCAATATCATTATGAGGAAGACTTCCTCCAGTCATAGCTAAAACTTCACCGTCTACATATTCATGGCGAAATTCCTGTTTAGCTTCCCATTCTAGGTATTCTTCAGGGGACATTTTTTGATAATCTTGGGGTTGAGCAATCATAGTTTTTTTCTCCTCCAACGTTTTGTCATATCTGGTTTTCGAGATAAATCCACAACTTTCATGCCACTTTCTGCTTGCTGCTTCTGTAAATCAGCAAATATCGCTTTCAAATCATGATTGAATGAACGAGAATACTCTTCACGAATTCTGTGAACTTATTCAACAATCTCATCCTATAGAAATAATATTAAGTCTCGTTAATTAGTTATAATAAATCATTTACCTTTAATCATCTAAAGATGACTTAATTATTTATACTATCCTAAAATTTTTAAGCCTATAAAATCTTACTTTTGACTTCCCCAGGAGTTACGCACAGACACTAAATCGATAGAGGGCGAATGCCATTTGCGCTCCGCAAAGCTCCGAATTGCGCCCCTACATATGGCGTTTTTAAGGTGAATTTGTGTAAGTCCTGTTCCCATAAAATATTACTTTTGACTTTTGACTTTTGACTTTTGACTTCCCCAAAATGAACATAATCTTATGCCACACAACCGCAGACTTCGACGCCCTGGGCGCCGCCGTCGGACTAACCCACTTCCACCCAGGTAGTCGCCTCGTACTAACTGGCGGTTGTCACCCCACCGTCAAACAATTCCTTGCCCTCCATCGAGACGAATTTGCCATCATCGAACGTCGCTCCGTCAACCCAAAACAAATCCGCTCCATATATATAGTTGATACTCAAACACGCTCCCGACTCGGAAAAACTGCCCAATGGTTAGACCTACCCCACCTATCAGAAATTATCATCTACGACCATCACTGTGAAACTGAAAGTGATATTCCAGCTACCCAAACTTATATAGAAGCAGTGGGAGCAACCACAACCCTTATCACAGAAAAACTCCAGACTCTCCAAAACAATTCTACCCCTGTCTTAACTCCAGCAGAAGCAACAATTATGGCCCTTGGTATCCACGCTGATACTGGTTCCCTAACCTTCGACCACACAACACCACGAGATGCAGCAGCTTTAGCATGGTTGATGCAACAGGGGGCGAGTTTACCTGTAATCGCCGAATATGTAGAACCTGGTTTATCTCCCCAACTGCAAGATTTGTTGAAAATAGCTCTGGAAAATATCCAACGCTCCACCGTCAGAAATTATCAAATAGGGTCGATACTATTACACACTGATGAATATGTTCCCGGTTTATCCAGTTTAGCTTCTAGTTTAATTGACCTGACAGAAATAGACGCTCTCCTCCTAGCTCATACCCACCCCCTCAAAGACACAACAGAAAAAAGCTTAAGTATTATCGGGCGATCGCGTATTCCAGACACCAACCTCAGCGAACTATTACAACCTCTCGGTGGTGGTGGTCATCTCCGAGCAGCAGCAGTGACTCTCCGAGACAGTAACCCTGAAGCAACCCTGGACAAACTGGTAGACCAACTCAAAAATCAAATTCCTCAACCTCCCACCGCCAGAGATTTGATGTCATCTCCAGTTCGCACCATTCCTCCTGAGACATCCATAGAAGAAGCTCATCGCATACTATTACGTTACGGTCATTCTGGTTTATCAGTAGTAGACTCATCCAGAGAATTAGCTGGAATTATTACTCGGCGAGATATTGATATTGCTCTCCACCATGGTTTTAGTCATGCTCCAGTCAAAGGTTACATGACACCACAACTCAAAACCATTTCTCCAGAAACCACTCTCCCAGAAATTGAAGAATTGATGGTTACTTACGATATTGGACGGTTGCCTGTATTGGAAAATAACCGTTTAGTCGGAATAGTTACTCGTACCGACGTTTTACGAGAATTGCATCAACAACAACGCCCTCAAAACGAACAACTTGGTTGTATACCTGGTGAAACTTGTAAATCAATTGCCGAACTTTTACAAGAACGTATTGCACCTCAACTTTGGCAACTACTCACCCGTGTTGCTGAGTTGGCAGAAAAACGAGGTTGGCAACTATATCTAATTGGTGGAGGGGTGCGAGATTTATTATTATCAAAATTTGATGAGACTCTACTGTTAACAGATATCGATTTAGTTGTAGATGGTTGTCACTCCGAGGAAACAGAAAAAGCTCCAGCGGTGGAGTTGGCAAAAGCACTACAAAAAATTTACCCCACAGCACGTTTAGAAGTTCACGGTCAATTTCAAACTGCTGCCCTACTTTGGCACAACGACCCGGTGTTAGACTCTCTGTGGATAGATATTGCTACTGCTCGCACAGAATTTTATCCCTATCCAGCAGCTAACCCAGAAGTTGAAGCAAGTTCAATTCGCCAAGACTTGTATCGTCGGGATTTTACTATTAATGCTTTGGCAGCACGACTGACTGAACCTCGTGCTGGAGAATTGCTTGACTTTTTTGGTGGGGTGTCAGATTTGCAGGCGAAGCAAATGCGGGTGTTACACGCCAACAGTTTTATTGAAGACCCTACTCGTATTTATCGAGCGGTGCGGTTTGCTGTGAGATTAGGATTTGAAATTGAAGCAAAAACAGAAGAGTATATTCGTTACGCTATTAATAGTGGGGTATATCACCGCCAAAACCTTGGGAAGGCGGGAAAAAATAGAAGGGTGCCTGCTTTGGAAACTCGACTCAAAAGTGAGTTGAAATATATTCTGCAAGCTAATTATTGGAAACCTGCTTTAAAGTTATTGGGAAGTCTGGGGGCGTTGCGTTGTCTGCATCCAACTATGGATATAGACCGGAAATTGTGGCAGCAGGTATGTTTGATGGATAGGTGTCTGCAACGTTTTGATGCTCAGAAAAGTTTATCTCACTGGCAAATGCGGTTGGAGGTTTTGATTGCTTATTTGGAGTCTGAATACCGGGGTTTGGTGGGAAAAAATTTACAGTTGCCTGTGGATAGTGTGAAGCGACTGGAGCAGTTGGAGTTGGCAAAGGGTAAGGTGATGGAGAGTTTGCCAGAATGTAATAGTCCGAGTCAGGTGGTGTGGTTGTTAAGGGGGTACGATCTACCGATGTTGATTTTAATTGCGGTACAATGCGAGCGTTGGGTGCGACGTCAGGTTTGGCAATATTTGACTCAGTGGGCGAATATTAAACCTGTTTTGAATGGAAATGATTTGAAGGCGATGGGTTATAAACCGGGGCGTGAATATAAGTTAATGTTGGACGCTCTTTTAGCTGCTACTTTGGATGGGGTGGTGAGCGATCGCTCTGATGCTGAGAAGTTTTTAGCTAGGTATTATCCTCTTCGGTAGCATCAGTGTAATTTAGATGGGGAGATGGGGAGATGGGGAGTGTGGGGAGATGGGGAGATGGGGAGATGGGGAGTGTGGGGAGATGGAACATTTTTTTATGCCGAATTAAGAGGATTTGATATCAACAATAGAGAATAGAAATTACAGCACTTTTGAGGATAGTCAGGTATACTTGTAGGACTATTCTTATATTTCCTGTTCTCTGTTCCCTGTTCCCTGTTCCCTTTTCCCTTTTAGGGTATTTATCAGGAAAAAACTATGGCAATTGATGATGATTTTTTGTATCCTCGCAGTCGATATCAAGGTGATTTTACCCCAGAAAACTTAGTATTTAATTCAAATCTGCAAGAATTTGCTCAACGAGTAAGTATAATTTGCGGTTTAGAAACTGGTGGAAAAATTTCTCCTGAAGAAGCTTACGAGCAAATCAAAAAACTTTGGAAACAGTTGAAAAATTCTAAGGAAAATTTAGGAATAGGTACAGACCCTGAAAATAATTCAGACCGGAAAAATATTTAATCAGGTAATTATATCAAGTTTACTTGAATATTGATAATTCATAGAGGAGTGGTATAAAATTTTCCTAAAATATGATTTTTTACAGCTGTTCTTTTCCATGATTAAAAACCAGATTTTTAAGGAAGAGGGAAGAAGGCTTTAGTTATCTAGAACAGAAGACTTAAAAGTCCAAAAAAACTTAAATTTTTTGTAGATATTCACCCTTGGGTTTACACAAACGATAAAGTGTGGAGATGATATGACTAATTATGTATGTCCGTCTACTTAAGTCTCAAAAATTGACATACTCCCGGCATCAAATCTAAGATTATGATGCGGGATTCTCATCTAAGATGATTCTACATTCATTGAAATGACTTACATTAACAATATTGCTATTATCAATCCAGCGGTCAAACTCTCCTGTAGCGTTTGGGATTTTGTCCCCAGTTTCCGAGTGCTCCTCGGTACTGTTAAATATCACTCCCAACATCTCCATCCCTTTAGCTAGAATATTTCTTACTGCGTTATGGTCTCTATCTACTATATAGCAACCGCCAAGGCGGTTGCTATATTAACTAAAATTACAGACTTTAAACATTGGCAAATAAAAATTTATATCATAAACTTTATATTAAGAGAAAAAACAAACTTAAAATTTTTGAAATAAACTCAGGAAAAGCTGAAATGAAAAAGGATGAATTTCTATATCCACAAAGTCCCTATTACGGACAAGCAACTCCAGCAAATATCAATTTCAATGCGAAATTACAAGAATTTTCTCATAAAATAAATTATATCAGTGGTTTACAAACATCAGGAAAAATTTCAACAACATCTGCTTATCTGCAAATTCAGGAACTATGGGAACAGCTGGAAAAAATCAAGAAAGATTCAGGTTTTTCTCAACAATCTTAAATATTCAAGCTCATTCATTTTCAAAGACTAACTCCATCCGATCGCCTCTAAATCTAGTCACCCAATATTCAATAATATTGCCATCCTGATTGACATTGATTGACTCTGCTAACAAAATAGGATGATTCAGAGGAACTTCCAACACAGAAGTATCTTCATATCTGACTATACGAGCATAAACATGAGTTGTACGACGAATATGATCGCTATTATATTTTTCCCTTAACAACTTAGAAATTGAACCTTTCTCTCGCAAAAATTCAATTGCTTCCTCCTCTACAATTCCTGGAAAACGATCTAAAGGAAAATGACTACTAGAAATATTAATAGGTTGATCGTCTGCAAATGCTAAACGTTCAATTAAAGCTACAGGAGTACCTACTTCTACTTCTAATCCTTGAGCAATAGAAGCATCGGCAGGTATTTCAACCATTTGCAGCAATCTAAAACTAGGCTTTTGGCCTTGGGCCATGAGAGTTTGATTATAGCGCACCCTTTTACCAATAAAATACTTAATTGGTGTACCAACAACAAAAGTCCCACGACCTCGATCGACTCTCACTAACCCTTCAGTTTTGAGAATGGCCATCGCCCTACGCAATGTATGACGGTTAACAGAAAAATATTCGCTCAGTTGAGCTTCAGTTGGTAACTTATCTCCTACTTTATAAATTCCTTGATGAATATTTTGGCGTAATTCTTCAGCAATTCGAGTATAAACTGGTAATACTTCACGGCTCATGGCATCTTGAATATATATAGATATATTTATGTTTAATATTTTTCTAGTTTAGATAAATATTGTGGAGCAGCCAACAATTATCAAGGGCAATAGGCACAGGAGTATGAGTAAATCAATAAAATTCACTCTTACAGTTAAATATACTAACGGTATTGAACAAAGTTTTGAGTTTTTTCCAGAATTAGAAAAAAATATGCCTAACTTGGCCAGTTATCTGCAAAAAGTCATGAGTTCCAGAGAATTGATAATTGAGTTGGAAGATTGACTCTTATACCGTTTCACGGAAGTCAAAAGCGAGTGCGTAATTCTGAGGCCCCCTCAGAATGTAAGATGCACTCAAGACAGTCAAAAATTAAAAGTTAAAAGTAAAATTTTATAGACTCCAAAGTTTGATCCCACAGTAATTTCAGGAAATTATTTCAGATATTCGGTTTGAAACTATTTGTGACATCTTTAAAGTAAATTGGTATTATTCATAGAGATCACCCCCACCCCCTAAATTGCCAGATATTACTTTGAGAAATGGGCGTTTACTCGATAATTGAATACTAATATTTTGACCATTATGACAACCGCAATGTAGCAGTTAGTTTTTTTTGAATAAAAAGTATATATCTATTATATATTGTATATATTGGAATTTGTATATACAAATATTGCTCTGGTGAATTGGACTGGAAAACCAATCTATGGACATTCAAACAGAAATGCGACAGGGATGGATAAAAACCTTAGCTAAATCTAATTTGAAGCAGTTAGAGACAAAAGTTGCAGAGATAGGCAAATTGCCTGCATACAACTTTATAAGGCCACCAGAAATAGGTCTGACAATGGTACGAGGCCGCGCTGGTGGAACGGGACAAATATTTAATCTAGGGGAAATAACTATTACTCGTTGTGCAGTCAAGATAGAGGATGTTATGGGTTTTGGTTATGTGGCAGGGCGATCGCATCGTCATGCTGAACTTGCTGCTTTGTGCGATGGTTTAATGCAACTGCCTGAATGGCATGATGTTGTAAAGTCTGTCGTTCTTGAATTTATTGAAGCAGAAGTTAATCACCAAAAGGAAATTGAACAACTACAAACAGAAGCTACGAAAGTTAATTTTTTTACTATTGCCAGAGGGGATTAATCAATTTTTGTGTGAGGTGTATTATTAGTGTTATAGCAATTCCCAAGAAGCGTGAGGTACAAAATTCGTTGGCGTTGCTTAAATGTAATGATAATTAGGGCTTGCTGATTAAATATAAAAGCATTGACATATAAAGACTTTAGCCTTTTTGGGAACGAAAAAAGTGCGCCTATTTCAGTCTAAAACGCTCAAAAAGCAGCGTATTTTAGGCGCATAGTTGGGCAGAAAAATCATTCTTACAATTCTTACTCCTACTTCCTCGCTCATTCCCATTTCTCCCCTCCTGGGAGGGGCGAGGGGTGGGTTGTCTCCTGTCTCCTACCCCTACTAAAATACTTTTTCAGCAAACCCTAATTAGACATCTACTCCACCCATAGGGAGTAGGGAGTAGGCAGCTTTGCTATAGGGGTAAAGAATTGATAATTCCTTTGGGATATAGATATTGATTTTTGATTCTTGGAGATGTCTATTAGCTGAAGGTAAAATTGAAAAACTGATGTTTTGCGCCCAAAGTTAATCTCAAAATTATTACCACTCAGCAACGCCAATTCGTTAGTTTTAGGAAACAGCGGTGCGACCCCGCGTCGGCGACAGACACAAGCGGTCAGACCCCGCGACGATGCCAGTCGCAAGGGAATGCCGACCAAGAGAGGGAATGCTGACCAAGAGAGGGAACGCGCACCAAGAGAGGGAAAAGGGAACAGGGAATAGAAGAACAATAAAGATAAGTGTACCTCATTAGGCTGATAAACGCTATATTTCTAATAATAAATCAATCAACTAATTGTCACAGGTACTTGTTAGCTTCAAAGCTTTTTTTATGATTACTAAACTACCAGGATTGCCTGATATTGTACATGATTCTCAAAGAACTTTTACCCATCTACTAAATGCCTTATCTTATCCAGGAAAGCAGCAAAAAATAGATGCTAAATTAACACCACCATCTGACTTGAATATAGCTTGTGCTGCTGCCTGTTTGACAATGTTAGATTTGGAGACAAAAGTATGGTTAAGTTCAGATTTTCATCAAGATGTAAAAGCTTGGTTATTGTTTCACACAGGTTGTCATTTTACCGAAAATTCTCAAATTGCTGACTTTGCTGTAATAAAGAATATTCAAACTATTCCCAAGCTATCAAATTTTCATCATGGAACAGCAGAAGAACCAGAAAATTCAACTACTTTATTTGTGCAAGGATCGAATTTAGAATCTGGCGATAAAGTTATATTGAAAGGACCGGGAATTTTAGAAGAAATAGCAATTTCAATTCCGAAATTACCGGAATTTTTCTGGTCAGAATGGGAAGTTAACTTTAATAATTATCCTTTAGGAGTAGATATATTTTTCTTTGCTCAAAATACAGTTATTGGTTTACCAAGAACAACTAAAAGTAGATTAGTAAAAACGTAAGTATTTCCTGCGAAATGCTGCTTAATTAATTGATAATTTATAATGGATAATTGATAATTACCTCTGGTTAAAACCGTTACGGAATTGAATATAAGGAAATATTATTTCTTTTCTCTTGATCGATTGGAGGACAGCGAGGAGACCCGTTCTTGCAGACCCGCTCCGAAGATCGCCATCCCACCCTTCGGGAAGCTACGAAGATCGACCGCTTTTTCCCCTTAAAAGGGGAGGCTTTAAACCAGAATTATTTAATAATTAATCATTAATAATTAATTATTAATTCTTCGGTAAACAGCTATTAGCAGTTAGCTCTGATATAGCAATTTCCAAAAAGAGTGAGGTACAAAACTCTAGGCTTTAGGCAACAGGCAACAGGCAACAGTAAAGTAAAGATAAGAGTGTATCTCACACTTACTGAGAAACGCTATATCTTTAACGAATGAAGCAAGCATTCGCTTAAGTTATACTACATTTTTAACTAGAAAATTGAAGCACAAGAACTACGAGCTTTAATTGTCAATTAAAGGTAATGAAGCTGATAGCTGAAGTCCTGAATGCTGACCGCTGAATGCTTATAAAAAAAACGGCAAACTAAGAGAAAAATTTGGTAAAATTCAAGCTACTAACTGTCAATTCCAGCGCAACAAGACTCTCTCCTTAAAGACAGTATTTAAATGAAAATAGACTTTAAGGGCAAGGGAGGCAACTGTTGTAGAAAGACAATTAATAAAGCTTTTATCGTCAAAAGCTTTTATCGTAAACTAAAAGCAATAGCTGATGGCTGAAAGCTGAATTATTACAAAAATTGAGGTAAAACAACATGGCTTATGTAGCAGTAAAAGGTGGAGAAAAAGCAATCAAAAATGCCGAAGCACTATTGCAAGCTTTACGGCGGGGAGACCCCAATATTTCTGAACTAAGTTTAGAGCACATTAAACAACAACTTACCCTCGCAGTTGATAGAGTTATGTGCGAAGGTGCCCTATATGATCGAGACCTAGCTGCTTTAGCAATTAAACAATCATGGGGCGATTTAGTTGAAGCAATATTTTTATTAAGAGCATATCGAACTACTTTACCAAGACTTTATTATAGTCAACCATTGGATACTAGCAAAATGAAGATTCGACGGCGAATTTCTGCAATATTTAAAGATATTCCGGGGGGTCAATATTTAGGACCAACTTTTGATTATATTCATCGACTATTAGACTTTAAATTAGCTGCGGAAGGAAATAACTATACTGCTCCTCAAAGTCAAAATTTCAACTTAGATGAAAATCTTCCCAGGGTAATGAATATTTTAGAAAAAGAAGGATTAGTTTATGAGGAAAAAACAGAGGATGAAAAACAACCTTATGACTTAACAAGAAAACCTCTAAAATTACCTGCTGAAAGAGATGCGAGATTACAAAATTTAGCTCGTGCAGATGAGGGTTTTTTGCTTAGTTTAGGGTATTCAACTCAAAGGGGTTATGGTCGTACTCATCCCTTTGCTGGGGAAATAAAAATGGGAGAAGTTGAGGTGTTTATTTTTCCAGAAGAACTGGGTTTTGAAATAGCGATCGCTGAGATTACTATTACTGAAGCTGAAAATGTAAATATGTTTACAGGTAGTAAGGAAGCAGCGCCACAACTTACTCGTGGTTATGGTTTAACTTTTGGCTATAACGAACGAAAAGCAATGTCAATGGCGTTAGTAGACCGTGCTATGCAAGCTAAAGAATTGGGAGAGGAAATACAAGGACCTGCTCAAGATCCAGAGTTTGTTTTGTATCACTCAGATAATGTTCAAGCTCAAGGGTTTGTACAACATTCAAAATTACCTCACTATATTGATTTTCAAGCAGAAATAAATTTAATTAGAAAGCTACGGAAGGAACACATTTAATAATTAATAATGAATAATTAATAATGAATAATTAATTGCTTAGGCAAAATTAATTACCTAATTTGACTCCCTAGTATTAATTAGTTGATAATTTAAGTGTCGTCTAAGTTAATAATTCTTTTTTCACTCTTGGTATTAGGTGTTCAACAATGAATAATGAATAATGAATAATGAATAATTAACAATTATCTCTCCTTGAAAAGAAGAGGATTGACTAAAAGGAAAATTTTTTCTTTTTTCTCCTTTAAAGGAGAGGCTTTAAAGCATAATTATTCGGTAAGTGGTATTGATATTTTTTTCGGAGATAAATATAGCCAACAACAGAAAGGAATACTTGGTACAGGAGCAAGATGCTCCCACTGTTCTTGTAATAAAAATAATGACAATGCACGACCATTACAATACACCACCACCTGATATTTAAGTTATTTATTCTGACTCCTGACTCCTGAGTCCTAATAACAGTTTGATAAATGTTTGCTACGAATTTCTGTTGCCTGTTGCCTGTTGCCTGTTGCCTATTCCCTATTCCCTATTCCCTATTAATTTAAATTCTGTATATGTTAAATAACCAAAATCTAGAAAGCACAAATGGCAAAGTAAATAACTCACCAGAAAATGGTTTTAACTTTGCCTATTTAGATGAACAAACAAAACGTTCTATTCGCCGTGCTTTACTCAAAGCAGTCGCCATTCCTGGTCATCAAATACCTTTCGGTTCCAGAGAAATGCCAATGTCTTATGGATGGGGTACGGGTGGCATTCAAGTTACAGCTTCAATCATTGGAAAAAAAGACATTTTAAAAGTAATTGACCAAGGAGCAGATGATACAACAAATGCAGTAAATATTCGTCGTTTTTTTGTGAAAGTTTGTGGAATAGAAACAACAGAAAAAACTACAGAAGCAACAATTATTCAAACCCGCCATCGGATTCCTGAAACTCCACTTCAGGAAGGTCAAATTATTGTTTATCAAGTGCCTATCCCGGAACCTTTGAGATGGTTAGAACCTTCTGAAAGAGAAACTAGAAAAATGCACGCTTTAGAAGATTATGGAGCAATGTATGTAAAATTGTATGAGGATATTACGAGGTTAGGAGATTTTGCTACGACCCATGATTATCCAGTAATGGTAAATGACCGTTATATAATGAGTCCGACTCCTATCCCACGATTTGATAATCCTAAAATGAATTATTTACCTGCTTTACAACTTTTTGGTGCGGGAAGAGAGAAGCGAATTTATGCAATACCTCCTTATACTCAGGTGAAAAGTTTAGATTTTGAAGATTATCCTTTTACTGTAGAAAAATGGGATAAAGCTTGTGAGTTTTGCGGTTCTACAGAAAGTTTTTTGGATGAAATTCTGATAGACGATCTAGGAAATAAAATGTGGGTCTGTTCTGATACAGATTATTGTCATCAACGGCAAAAACAACTTGAAGAAGGAAGAAGGAAGAAGGAAGAAGGAAAAAGTGGATGAGCATAGTCTTTAATACAGCACTTCCTGTCTGAGAACCCCAACCAATTTTCATTAATGGATAATGGATAATTACCTCGGGTTTTAACCGTTACGGAATTGAATATAAGGAAATATCCTAGCACTTTTTTTCCCCTTGAAAGAGGAGACTAATAAAGCTGAATTATTTAATTAAAAATTATTAATTATTAATTATTCGGTAAGCACCGTTTCAAGAATTGATAATTGATAATTACCTTTCTCTAAAAGGAAGAGAATTAAATAAATAAAAGGTAAGCATTCAGCTATTAACTGTCAGCTATAGCGCAAAAAGACTCTCTCCTTAAGGACAGTGTTAAAATGTAAGCATTCAGCTATTAGTGGTCAGCTCAAGCGCAATAAAAATAAATGAACCAAGTATTTGCTTTACTTCTACTACATTTTTAAACTAAGAATTGAAGCACAAGAACAACGGGCTTAAATTGTCCATTAAAGGTAATAAAGCTGACAACCGATAGCTGACTGCTGTTTGCGCAGCATTCCGGAGGAAATGCTTACATAAAAGCTAAATTAAAACTACATCATGGTGGATTATGGAACCATTATTAAATGTTGAAAAGTTGAGTAAGTTTTATAGAAATATAAAAGCTTGTGACCGTGTTTCTTTTAATCTCTATCCTGCCCAAGTTTTAGGAATAGTAGGAGAATCAGGTTCAGGTAAATCTACTTTATTAAATGCTATTGGAGGATATATACCAATTGAGTACGGAAATATCACCTATACTACCTCTAGCGGAGAAGTATTAACACTCCCAAAACTATCAGAAACTCGTCGTCGTTTATTAATGCGAAATGAATGGGGGTTTGTTCAACAAAATCCTCGTGATGGTTTACGAATGAATGTAACTGCTGGAGCAAATATTGGCGAACGTTTAATGAATATAGGAGTAAAAAATTATGGAAAAATTCGGGAAGAAGCAGCTTATTGGTTAAGGCAAGTAGAAATAGATATTAATAGAATAGATGACTTACCAAAAATGTTTTCTGGAGGGATGCAACAACGTTTACAATTAGCTCGTGTTTTAGTCACAAAACCGAGGTTAATATTAATGGATGAACCTACTGGAGGTTTAGATGTTTCGGTACAAGCTCGTTTATTAGATTTAATTCGTTCTCTGGTGCGAAATCTCAGTTTAAGTGTTATTTTAGTTACCCATGATTTAGGGGTGATTAGATTACTTGCTCACCGTTTATTAGTAATGAAAAATGGGCAAATTGTTGAGTCTGGTTTGACTGATCAAGTATTAGATGACCCTCAACATTCTTATACTCAACAATTAGTTAGTTCAACATTAATTCCATGAGTTATATCATGTCCGGCAGCATCAGTATTGTAAGCGTGAAGGTAAGGAAGAAGGAAGAAGGAAGAGGGAAGAGGGAAAAGGGAAAAGGTAGGAAGGTTTAAGAGCAAGAAAAAAACTTTAATTTCCTGTATATATTCACGCTTTGGTTTACACAAACGCGCGCCAACGGACATAATATTAAGGAAGAAAGAGCGAGGGAAAAAAAATTATGACAAAAGTCAAAATTACATCTTTTTTTGTCCTGGTTTGTCTGACGTACATTTTTCTTTTGCCTATTCCTGACTTCTGCCAAATTTTGACTGTTACCTATTGCTATATTTGTCAAATCTTTTGAGTTGACCCAACCTACGGGAAACAAATTTTTCAGCATCAGCATTTCACGGTACTCAAATATGAAAAATTATTGATGACTACTCAACTAATAACAACTAATCATCAACTAGAAAATAGTGTGGTCGAAACTTCTCGACTACTCAAAGCACAAGCAAAAAAATTAGGAAGAAATTCTCATCCCTTTGCTTGTTTCAGCAATATGACAATCAAAAACAACTATACAGTAGTTGAATATTGACTAAGGAATTATCAAATTATCTAGTCTCTTTTGAGTTGACCCAACATGGTGAGAAGCAAATTTTTCAGCATTAGTATCTCACCTGACTTAGAGATAAGAAATTATTGATGACTACTCAAACCTTAATAACTAATCATCAGCTAGAAAATAGTGTAGTCGAAATTTATCGACTACTCAAAAAAACAGCAAAATAATTAGGCAAAAATTATCATAATGATAGGTTTCGTTAAGAGGATAAATCATCTCACCAAAACCTATACAGTAGTTAAATATTAGGTGAATAATTATCAAAATTTCTAGTTTCAGTCATCGCAATAATTTGACTTTTAACTATTGCTATCTTTGCCATATTTTTTGGTTTTACCCAACTTACGAGAAACAAAAAAAAATCACCATCAACATCTCACGGTACTCAAATATGAAAAATGATTTATGACCGAAAATTTATGGTTAATAGCTTCCCTTTTTCAAGGGATGAGAAAACAGAATATTCCAGATTTAAATCCTCTTGCTTTCCTACGGAATGCTGCGCAAACAGCAAGATTTACTGATAACTGATAACTAATAATTGATAACTGAAATGACTACTCAACCACTAACAGCAAATAATCAGCCAGAAAATACTTTCCCAGAAAACTCTTTATTATTAAAAGCAGAAGCATTAGAAAAAAGCTTTACTTTACACAACCAAGGCGGAGTAAAATTATCAGTCTTAAAAAATATTTCTCTCAGTTTAACAGCAGGAGAATGTATTGCTTTATCTGGTAAGTCTGGTTCGGGAAAATCTACATTTATGCGTTGCCTTTACGGTAACTATCGAGTCGATAAAGGTTCGGTTTTAATCAAACATAAATCTACCTGGGTCGATCTTCCTAAATTAGCACCCCATCAAATATTAGAAGTACGAAAAAATACTATTGGTTATGTTAGCCAATTTTTACGAGTAATTCCTCGTGTGCCAGCTTTAGAAGTAGCAGCAGAACCTTTATTAGAATTAGGAATTGAGCCAAAAGTAGCCTATCAAAAAGTGGCAGAATTATTCGATATATTGAATTTACCAAAACGTCTTTGGCATCTTTCTCCTACTACTTTTTCTGGAGGTGAAAAACAACGAATTAATCTCGCCAGAAGCTTAACAGTTGATTATCCAATTTTATTATTAGATGAACCAACATCAGCTCTAGATTCTGTCAATCGTCAAGTAGTAATTGAACTTTTAGAAAAACGCCTAGTTAATGGGTGTGGTTTAATCGGCATTTTCCATGATGAAGAAGTAAAAAGAAGACTTTGTACCAGGGAAATTATGTTTGGAATTTAGTTAATAGATATCTCCATAAAATAGGGAGTAGGAAGTAGGAATGTTGCATGAAACGTCCGTACAGAGTAGGGGGAAATAATTGATAATTTATGTAGGATAATTGATTTTATTTTTTATTTTTGGAGATGTTTAATGAAACCTAAGCATTCAGCCGTCAGCTATCAGTCATCAGCTATTGCTTTTGAGCTTTATTAAACCCTATATTCAGGTAAGCATTCAGCTATCAGCCATCAGCTATCAGCTTTTTTTATTACCTTTAAAGGAGCAAAAAGTAATTGAGAGATTTCCAATAATTAGTTGAAAATGTATGAATAAGTTAAGCCGATGGTTGCTTTATGAATTAAAAAGCTGTTTGCGTAGCATTCCGCAGGAAGAGCTGACTGCTTATGGCTGTTTGCGCAGCATTCCGCAGGAAATGCTTACATATTAAGGGGTATTATTAAGCCAGAATCCAGTGATAATTAAATATTACAAAAGCATGTTCCTTTGACGTTAAAGTCTATATTCATTTAAACACTTCGTTCAGGGGAGAGTTTTATGACTGATAATGGCTGAATGCTTGCAATTAAACTTAAACAATTTTCAAGCCCAAATACTGAATTTAAAGCATTTTTCATTGAATAATGTCATTTTTTGACTATGGGGTAGTTTTTATTAAAAACAACATCTAGAAAAAGAAAAAAATGAGAAGGTTGAAAGTTTTGTATTTTATCGCAAAAGAAAGTTAGAGCTTATGAAAAATTAGAAACCATAGAATATCAATAATTAGCCTTAATGAGCCTTTTGGCTTTTGTCATACTTTTATTGATCTTCCCTCGAAATAATGAAAATAGTTAGTAAGCATTCAGCGGTCAGCTATAAGCTATTAATTCATTGCTTTTTATAGCAGGAATTAGTATTGAGATATTTAAGGATAATTCAAAGTATTGTAAAAAAAACTAACCTTGACCTTAGCAGTGTATATTCATTATTTATGAAACAGCTAAAAGCTGACTGCTAATAGCTGTTTGCGCAGCATTCCGCAGGAAATGCTTACAATAGTTAAACTTCATAATCAATAGTAATTTTATCTGCCAAAATTGGCTTAATCAAAGTCTTAATAATTTCTTGATGATAGGCATTTTTTGCATAAGCATCAAGAGCAGCTTTATCCTTAAATTGCACTACTAAACCATTTTGAAAACCTTGAGAAAGCTCCGAGAAATTATTCCCACAAGATATATCAATTATTTCCGGGACTTTCCCTTTCATTCCTTTCAAAGCAGACATAACCGAAGTAATAGTTTCTGCTGAAGTATCTGGATGCCACTTAAATAAAACTATATGTACTATCATATAAATCAATCTTTCAAAACTGCTCCTGTATTTTAACAGAAATAGAGGTTACTATAGAGAAACTAAAAATTCCAATTGGTTAATTTAAGATTAACTGTTGATTAAATAAATATGAACGAACAAATTTACACAAACTATCGCCTACAGTTACCAGACCAAGAAACTATTGGTACTCTCATAGTTCGTGATGGAAAAATAGCCGAAATTCAGCCAGGAATTGTTAATATTGGTCAAGATGGTCAAGGAGAATATTTAATGCCTGGACTGATAGAACTTCATACAGATAATCTAGAAAAATGTATGTCTCCTCGCCCTGCCGTCAAATGGCCTTTAGCAGCAGCAGTATCTTACCACGACCGAGACTTAATTACTTCTGGAATTACAACAGTTTGTGACGCGATCGCCATTGGAGATATTAAACCTAATTCTGTTCGAGTTAAGCGTTTTGGTGAAATGATTGAAGCTATTTTTGAAGGACAAAAAACAGGTAGATTTCTGACAGAACATCGGCTACATTTACGTTGTGAAATTTCCTTTGAAGACATATTTACTGCTGCGGAAAAATATGCAAATAATCCGTTTCTTTCTCTCATGTCTTTGATGGATCATACTCCTGGTCAAAGACAATTTGTGAGTGTGGAAAAATATAAAGAATATTACATGGGTAAATATGGAATTAGCGAAGTAGAAATGAATAAATTTATTGCCCATCGTCAGGAAACTCAACAACAATATGCTCCTAAAAATCGTCAAGCATTAGTTGAATTAGCAAAACAAAATGGAATTTCCCTAGCTTCTCACGATGATGCAACAATAAGTCATGTGCAAGAAGCTTTAGAGAATGGGGCAGTTTTAGCAGAATTTCCAACTACTTTAGAAGCGGCAAAAGAAGCTTATAATTCTGGATTACAAGTATTGATGGGAGCGCCAAATTTAGTATTAGGAGGTTCTCATTCTGGAAATGTATCTGCAATGGAATTGGTAGAGCAAAATTTAGTAGATGTAATTTCTTCAGATTATGTACCTCGCAGTTTATTACAATCTATTTTTATTATTAGTCAGAAAATTGGTAAACCTTTATATGAAGCTATGAAATTAGTTACAATTAATCCGGCTAAAACTATTAATTTATCTCACGATAGAGGCAGTTTAGAAGTTGGCAAACGTGCTGATTTAATTACGGTACATGATGATGGTATAGTTCCACATTTAACTTCAGCGATTATTAATGGTCGTCGTGTTGCTTAAACTGTTGATTTTACAGAAGGGAGGATTTTTTTTTAGTCTTACTTCACGGAAATTTTGCTAAAATTAAATGTCAAATCAATCAGGTATTTTAGGTCGTGTTGCTTAAACTGTTGATTTTACAGAAGGGAGGATTTTTTTAAGTCTTACTTCACGGAAATTTTGCCAAAATTAAATGTCAAATCAATCAAGTATTTTAGGCTGTAAAAATTTGTGGGCTAATTCCCCTTAACAAAATTTTAAAACTTAGTATGAAGGTTGCTCTGGTAAATTTTTACCCTAGTCAAAAAATCTAGTTAATGGTTAAAAAAGCCATGATTTTACTGAAATATATAACCCCAAAAAACACCATCAAATAACGGTAAAATTTTATTTACTAGAATTATAAAGTCAACAGTAAATCTGTTTTAATTAACCCCTAACAACTAATTATACCAATTCCCAAAAATAATGCTATACTTCATGAAAAATTCAGTTATTAAGTAATAATAATGGTTAAGTAATGTTTGTAACGATTCCCGGTATTAAACCAAAATATCTTATTTCTTTGAACCCTACTCCCTACTCCCTAACCCTCAAAGATATGTAGCAATACTTTTGATATTTGGTATTATTTTTTATCACTTATAAATACACAATGAAAATGAAACCCGATATAAAAACAATCATTCAAATTCTTTCCTCAAAAGGTCATATTCAATATAATCAAGAATCTATTAGTCAACTAGAACACGCTCTCCAATGTGCTACTTTAGCAGAAACAGAAAAAGCCAATAATGAACTAATTGTGGCTTGCTTATTTCACGACTTAGGACATCTAATTCACAACTTAGGAGAAGATGCTGCAAACAAAGGTATTAACGACCATCACGAATATCGTAGTATCAAATATTTAAAACATTTATTTGGAGAAGCTGTAACAGAACCAATTCGCCTTCATGTTGAAGCAAAACGTTATCTTTGTGCAACAAAACCTAACTATTATTCAGCTTTATCACCAGCTTCTCAACAAAGTTTAGAATTACAAGGAGGAGTATTTTCTTCTGATGCTGCTGCTCAATTTATTCATCAACCCTATGCAAAAGATGCAGTAAAACTAAGAATTTGGGATGACCAAGCTAAAGTTGTTGGTTTTAAAACTCCAGATTTAAAACACTTTAATCAGATAATCCTTGAAGAAGGAAGAAGGAAGAAGGAAGAAGAAAGAAGAAAGAAATAAAAAGGAAAAAGTGGATGGGGACTCAAACTCCAACCAATTGTAAACATCCTATAGCAATCCTATTTTACTTGTGTATAAAAATCTTACAACTTTTAGGCAACAGGCAACAGGCAATAGGTAGGAGTTTCAGTTTTTTTATCTACTTTTTGATTTGTCACAACCTATTTAGGATTGCTATATAGATGGCGGGTTATTAAACAAAAAAAAATATAAAAATATGATAATTTTGTAATATTAACAATTTATTACTCATGAATTTTTCTATCAATTTAAAACAGGAAAACCACCCTAGATATAAGTTAATAAATTTGTAAGCATTTCCTGCGGACTGCTGCGCAAACAGCTATTAGCTATCAGCTTTTCCTGCGGAATGCTGCGCAAACATCAACAATACTTTCTCTTTAAGAACAGTGTTTAAATTAAAATAGACTTTAAGGTTAAGAGAACCGACTTTTGTAGTAAGACAATTAATAAAGCTTTTATCGTAAACTAAAAGCAATAGCTGTTAACGCAGTTCCTCCGATAGGAGGCTGACTGACGGCTGAATGCTTACATAAATTTAGTTATTAACAGGTAGTAAATCGGAGAAATAAAATAATAGAATAGTTTTTCTGCTATATTATCTTAGATTGATTTTTCAAAATTACAAAATCAAGTAATTATCACAATTAATTATGACTGATTGAGAATAAATCAACCACTTTTAATAATTAAGATAATTAAAATAGAACTGCTCTTGATAAAGAGCGTACAATTAAAATATTATTATATACAACTTCTTAATGAATTTGGTATAAATTGTTTTCATATCTATTTTACTAAAAGGATAGATTTTATTTCTCCTGACTACTTACTACTAAAAATACCCCAAATATCTATAGCGAAAACTCGTAAAAACGGTATAACAAATTAATTATAACTATAAAAAACCGATGAATAAATTCCCAAAAATCACTCATGTTATTTATGACTTAGACGGTTTACTACTAGATACAGAATCAATTCATGCTCAGGTAAATTCAGAAATTACCAGTCGTTATGGCAAAAAATTCGACAAACAAACTAAGTGTAAAATTACTGGTAGAAAATCAATTGATTCTGCCAAAGCAATTGTAGAATTATTAGAACTACCCGTCACTCCCGAAAATTATCTTCAACAAAGAAATACCCTCACATATCAACGCTTTCCTGAAGCAAAACCAATGCCAGGTGCAGTTCATCTTACCCAACATTTATATCAAAATAAAATACCTCAAGCTGTAGCTACAAGTTCTTCCAGGGAACCATTTAATTTAAAAACAAAAAATCATCAAGAATGGTTTCAATTATTTAACCATATTGTTGTAGGAGATGACCCTAATCTTAAAAATGGAAAACCAGCACCAGATATTTTCTTAATAGCTGCCAAAAGATTAGATGCTTATCCCAAAAATTGTTTAGTATTTGAAGACTCTTTAGCAGGAATGGAAGCTGCCTTAGCAGCAGGAATGTCCGTAGTAGTTGTACCAGATCCTGATATGGATAAAACCTTATTTTATTCCGCCCATCAAATTCTTAATTCCTTAACAGAATTTCAACCCCAATTATGGCAACTACCAGCATTATTTTGAAGAAGGAAGAAGGAAGAAGGAAGAATTCATTAATTGATAATTGATAATTGATAATTGATAATTACCTCTGCTTAAAACCGTTACGGAATTGAATATAAGGAGATATTATTTCTTTTTTTTCCCCTTAAAAGGGTCGGCTTTAAACCAGAATTATTTAAGTATTAATTATTAATAATTAATAATAAGTATCAAAAAGTGCGAGGCTTTAGTTATCTAGGAGAAAAACAAGAACAAAGAAGAAAAAAGCGAAAAGTCTATTAAACTCCAAAAAACTTGTAGACACCCTGTACACGTTGGGGTATTAAACCAAAAAAGGAAAAGATAAGAATACATTATCGTTACCTGCGGTGTCCACAATTGATTAGAGTTTAATCTTTTATTTTAAGATAGAAACATTAACCTAAAACCTAAAACCTACAACCTACAACCTACAACCTAAAACCTAAAACCTAAAACCTTCTTCAAAACCATATATTTTTGAAACAGTGATAATATCTAAAAAATAGTTTTTTATGTATACAAACCAACTAAATAATGATGATATTTACTCAACCTATTCCTTTAATTCGCTCCAAATTCGGCTTTACTCTCCTAATTACGGCAACTTTCATTCTTTTACAACAACCACTTAATGCTCAATCTGAAAATTCCGCAGAGCAAGAAATTCCGATTCAAGTTCCACCAGAAAACTCTACAGACCCACAAAACCTTCCTTCTTCTCCAGTTCCAATACAACCCACACAACCCGAAAATGTTCGTCCTTTAAATGAACAAAATAGTCTTCTCAGTCTTCAGGGAGGACAACGTTTAATGAGTGAAGCTGACAATGCCATTGCCTCAGAGAATTATGATTTAGCTAGTCAGAAACTTCAAGAAGCTCGTCAAATATTTAATCAACTTTCTAATTTCTATAGTCAATTAGCTGCTAGTTTTTCTGGTATAGATAATCGTCTGGCAGATGACCAACGTACCAAGGCGTTGGACACTGCTCAAATGAGAGACCAGGCCACTTATCAATTAGCTTTAGTCCACCGGGCGCAAAACCAACCTGAATTAGCAGTACCATTACTTGTTCAAATTATTAGCTCTCAGCAACCCACTCGCGATCTAGGAAAAAAAGCCTACCAACAATTACTAGAATTAGGATTTGTTGATATTCCCTATCCTAGATCCTCTGGAGAGAACCAACCTCCTAACTCATCCCAGTCTCTTAATTAATATAGCAAGGAACGAGTTAGTGTTTTACTTATGTTAATGATGAACCGTAAGACACAGAAATACTTTTCCTACTGTTGCCTGTTGCCTGTTCCTTGTTCCCTACTATATGTAGAATAACAGTAACTTTACAGTGGAAGAACAATGAATTTAGAAGAAGTTGAATCAATGATTAAAGCTGAGTTGCCAGATGCTCAAGTACAAGTCCAAGATTTAACCGGAGGTGGCGACCACCTACAAGCGACTGTTATTTCGTCTCAGTTTGAAGGAAAAACTAGAGTTAAACAACATCAAATGGTTTATGCTGCGGTACAAGAACCTATGGCTTCAGAAGCTATCCATGCTTTGGCTTTAAAAACTTATACTCCTCAAGAGTGGGAAGCTGTGGGACAAACTTCTTAATTTTTGCTTTTGAGTTACAAAGCTGACAGGATTATTTAGTTATATTAGCCATAATTGATTAACTTTGATAATTTGCCTCAATATATCAGGCAAGTTAATAGTATCTATAAATCAAACAGCACTCGGCTATTTAGTTAAGGTAAAGATATCAGCAATAGGTTGGTATCAGCTAAATGCTGAATGCTTAGATGACCATCTATCTATTTGAGGAAATAGCTATGACTCTAACTCCAGAATTGAAAGCCAGAATTGATGACTTAGTTACTAAGAATAAAATTATGGTTTTTATGAAGGGTAATAAGTTGATGCCCCAGTGTGGTTTCTCTAACAATGTTGTACAAATATTGAATATTTTAGGAGCTACCTATGAAACTTTTGATGTGTTAGAAGATCCAGAAATTCGTCAAGGAATTAAGGAATATTCTAGCTGGCCAACAATTCCCCAGGTTTACATTAGTGGCGAATTTATCGGTGGCTCTGATGTGATAATTGAAATGTTCAATAAGAATAAAGAAGAACTAGAGCAAAAGGTAGCAATTGCTTTAGCCTCTTAGACACTCTGTATTTGTCAATCTAAAACTATTAAAAAAAAGAATGAAGGGCGTTATTCAATACCCTTCATTTTTAGATTTAAACTACTGTAATTTAGTAATAATCTATTTCAGTTTCAGTTTGTAATGCTGGCATTTCAACAAAATTTGAAGGGTCGTATATGTAGCGAGTTGTTTCTTCCTCCAATCTATTGATTAAAAATGGTTCGATCGCTTTGGAGATTCTCAAAGATGCTAGGTAGCCATCTAAATATATACGCATCTCCTCATAGCGGTAACCACGGTTCCACATTTCGACGAGGGCGTCAGTGAGTTTTTGATAGTGGCGAATTGTTAGAGCGTCGGTTAACATGACCTTTTTATTCTCAGAATTAATGGTTATATTTTCTGTTAAAACCTAGTCTTTAGGTTAATGTAATTTGATTTTTTGTGCAACTGCTAGTGTTTGTTTTTTAGATTAATGTTAATTAACTATAAAGTTGGTATTACACATTACAGGAACACTTGTAGCTGAACATTTTTTTGACTATTCTTTTTGCTGCTTTTATTTTAAAACAATTTCCTCAAACCCCTCAACTCTTTAGTAGACTTATAAATCTATTGATTACCAGTCCATCTTATTTCTACAATAGATTTTTTGTACTTTCCGCTAATTTTCAAAATAAATTCAAAAATCTTGAGTTGGAAAAAAAATAAAATATGTGATATAGTGAAATGTTGAATACACTAGATAACTTTGATTTTGGTCGTGCAAAATATTAGGAATTAGGGAAAATTTTGCCTGGGACACTGTTGATATAGGCTAGATTTTGATAGCTGTAAGGCCAATAATTAATTGACAATTGATTCATCGCACATTGAGAAGAAGTCAGAAGAAAGAAGTAGTAATCAACCGAGAAAAATTCAGTAGGAGATTTTACCGCAAGGAAGTAAAAGTTGATTAGTTTTGATTAAAGTATACTTGTGGGAAGTCGCTCAAAAATAATCACTGTTAGTTTTGCAGAGGAAATATCTAAGCAGTGACCTATGTTACAAAACTCTTACTAGACTTTATGTTAACTTAGTAGTAGCTAATTATAGGAAAAGCCATTAGGAATTAAGTGGGAGCTGCTTGTATTCTAATTTTAGAAGGAAATCCGCGTTTGCGATCGCTGCTTGGTTGGCATTTGCAGCAAACAAACCACTCTGTACATCAGTCAGCGAATATTCATCATGCCAAGCAATTAATACATAGTCATTGCCCAAATCTAGTAATTATGGAAGCTGACCTACCTGATGGAAATAGTCTCGAATTTTGTCAGTGGGTTCAGCAACAGCAAAAGTCCTTAATTTTTATGCTCTCCTCGCAAACAACTGAAGCAGATATTGTCGCAGGATTAAAATCTGGAGCAGATGACTATCTCACCAAACCTTTTGGTATGCAAGAATTTATGGCCAGAGTAGAAGCACTACTACGTCGGCAGAGGAGCATTAGTTGTAGCCCACCTATAAGTCTAGATTATGGTGACTTGATTATTGATTTAGTACATCGTAGAGTTAAATTGAACGGCAGTTTAATTGATTTAACTCCACAAGAATTTAGTCTCCTTTATGTCTTAGCTCAATCAGGGGGAATACCCCTAACTCGCTCACAATTACTACACAGAGCATGGCCAGACTCTATAGATAATCCTCGCACCATAGACACCCATGTACTATCTCTGCGAAAAAAAATCGAAATTGACCCTCGCCAACCTAGTCTAATTCAGACAGTTAGGAATGTAGGATATAGGTTCAATCGAGAAATCTTAACTATAAATACATGGGAACAGAATTATCAGAGCTATAGACAACCTCAAAAAGTTACACCTGCTTAATACCAGGCTACTGCAGGATGGCAGAAATAACTAACCAGTTACAAAATCCTAAAACAATTACAAATCAATACTTTTGACTGTCTTGAGTGCGTCTTGCATTCTGAGGAAACCTCAGAATTACGCACTCGCTTTTAACTTTTGACTTTTGACTTCCGCGTAGCGACACTAGCTCCATTCTTCAGTTTCTTGTCTTTGTCTTTGTGCCTGAATAATACTATGGCGTAACTTAACCCAATCAACTTTACTACTAGGAGAGTCTTCAATTAATTCTCCTTGCTCTAGATGTAACAATTGTGTGCAAAACTGTTGAGCTAAATCTATTTGATGGTTAACCATAATCACCGTTACTTGACTTTCTGTTAACGTTTTCAATACCCCTATAACTAGATCTGCTGTACCAACATCTAGAGATGAGGTCGGTTCGTCCAATAATAGAATTTTAGGTTGAATTACAGCAGCACGAGCGATCGCTACTAACTGTTTTTGCCCCACTGAAAGTTGTAATTCTGACCTGGATAACCAGTCGGGAGGAATATGCAACTGCTGTATCCAATATTCACATCTTTGCTGAATTTCAGGTGGCCTTATTCCTCTGAGTTTTAAAGGATAAGCGATCGCTTCTGCTACAGACATTCCTAAAAGTTTTGATTCCTGTAAAACCATTGTCACTTGTTGTCGTAGTTGAGTAACAGGAATCTTGCTATACTCCTGGTTATCCAAATATATAGAACCAGAAGTAGGGGAATTTAGTCGATTTAATAATCGCAATAGAGATGTTTTCCCTGCTCCAGAAGTACCTACCATCGCCACCCTAGCACCTTTTTCTACAGCAAAAGAAATATCTTTCAGTAAATACTTAGAGCTAACTGGAGCGGTCAAACTTACTCGGTCTAAATATAGTTGACGCTGCTGCTGTCCCATTTTTTATCTTTTTCTTCATAAGTTTAATACCTCACACTGATGGGGTGATGGGGTGATGGGGTGATAAAGATACCTAGAAACAAAAATTCGGTTCTTCCTTCTTCCTTCTTCCCTCTTGCTTCTTCTATGTAGAATGCTATCTCCATAGACTTTTTTAGTCCTTCGGTTCTTCCTTCTTCCTTCTTCCCTCTTGCTTCTTCTATGTAGAATACTATCTCCATGGACTTTTTCAGTTCTTCGGTTCTTCCTTCTTCCCTCTTCCCTCTTTCTTCTTACTTCTTCAAGAGGAAATAGCGATCGCGTTGGAAATAGTCCAGGCATCTACTAATAGTAACAATATCGTACAACCGAATAAAATCAAATACATCCAAGGCTGCGATAAAGGACGTACATCAGTTGTATCTATACCTGTCTTGGCCTCAACTATTCTCACCAACTTGGCAAAACCCACTATTCGCATGGGCAACAAATAACCTTTTTCAGAATTACTTACAAAGTAATATACTAAACCTCCCTGACCTGTAGTCCGAGGTTTGAGAGCTTTTATTTCTGCCCAAGGCAAATACCAACCTTTGCGAAACAGGTCTGGCACCCAGACTGGATAGGATACCTGAATTCCCTGGTCATCAATAATTACTCGTTCTGTTAAAGCTGCGTATAATGCTACTGCTCCTAGTGCTAGTCCCGCTCCTAAAATCATAGGAGGTACTGGCGCATTTGTGACTTGAGATAGAAAAGGTAGAGGTATAGTCAATGCCACATACAAACTTAAAAGGGTTATTTTAATCAGAGGAGAAATTCTAAATACAAAAATTTCTGAGTCTTGATTTTGAGACATTTTTTCTTAACTAAATATTTTTAATTTAAGAGACTTATTATTTGTTCATTAAAAACTTTAGAGGAAACAGGTATAAACCCATTTCCTCTCTAACATCCCTTTGAATACAAAAACACAAAATAACTGCATTAGTTGGGAGTATTAATTATCTAGGACATCAACTTTTTTCTGATGGAATAATTGTGACTCAGTTGATATATCCTCGACACTTCTAAATTAAATTAATCCACTGCACTTAAAACTGCTGCTGGTTTTGCAGGGGTTTTCCGTCTTTGAGGTAAACTAACTAATTTTGATATACCCTGTTCAGTTTTAGAAATAGAGGAATAAGGGCCTTGATTTATTTGTAGGCGATCACATGGTATTGTATCAGATAATATGGAACTTGCCATCATACCTGTATGAATTTCCATAGAAGCACCTATAACAGCTTCAAAAACTAAACGCTGGCCTGGAAATACAACCCTTTCAAAATACCAATTTGATACATTACTAATTTTTGCAATTTGGATTTGACTTGTTGCATTAACGTAGCAGCAAAGAATTTTATTTGAACTGTTAGATGGTAAGGGATCAAGAATTTGTACCATAGTCTATTGAAAAGTTTTTACTTTAAACAAGTTTTAGTTATATCTACAAGTTAACATCAACCGATCCCAATCAGTTGTAATCTTGAATACTGACTAACAATTTTAGCATCACATGGCCCATATAAATCAGAAGAAAATCTTAAGATTATTCAAAATTTTCAGCTATTTGTTTGATTTATGCTTATTAGACTTGGGAATGAATTTAGCTATGTATAGTCGGGTATAGGTATTAGGGAATACAGGTGATGATTTGCACTCTTTAATTTTTGGATCAAAACTTACATTCTTAGAAATTTCATATTTAAAGTCAGCAACACCTAATATTTTACGATTATTAAGATTGTGTATCAAAATTTTAAGAAAATAAATACTAAAATTAAATAAGTCCATCATATTTATTATCTTTCTTCACAAAAATACTTACAAAAAGCAAAAAGTTATATATGTGATAAGAAACATTGATTATGGAAAATAAAGTTCTTTATGTTCGTCTTCCTTGTAATCCGATTTTTCCCATCGGAGTTGTTTATCTATCAGATCATGTCCACAAGTGCTTACCAGAAGTAGAACAAAGAATATTTGACCTTGGGGCAGTACCTCCTCTGGACTATAAAACAGCTCTCAATGATTGTATTGATGAGTTCAAACCAAATCTATTAGTCTTTTCCTGGCGAGATATTCAGATATATGCACCTGTAGGAGGTCGTGGAGGCAACCCTCTACAAAACGCTTTCGAGTTTTACTATGCGAAAAACCCTCTGATTAAATTTAGAGGTGCAATAGGAGGTTTACGGTTAGCTGTTTCCTATTACACAGAACTCTGGCGCAATGTAGGATTAATAAAACAGGGTCTCAAGAGGGCGAGAAATTATCGACCTGAAACTCGTGCAGTAGTTGGTGGTGGAGCAGTAAGTGTATTTTATGAACAATTGGGTCGTAGTCTACCCACTGGTACTATTGTATCTGTAGGAGAAGGAGAGGTATTGTTAGAAAGACTACTTCGAGCAGAAGATTTTAACGATCAACGATGTTATGTGGTAGGAGAAACATCGCCACGCGATCGCTTAATTCACGAAAAACCTGCTCCTGTTGAAAAAACTGCCTGCAACTACGATTATATTAATAGTATCTGGCCAGAATTTGTATATTACTTACAAGACCAAGATTTCTATATAGGGGTACAAACTAAACGTGGTTGTCCCCATAACTGTTGTTACTGCGTCTATACAGTTATTGAGGGTAAACAAGTCCGGATCAACCCTGCGGATGAAGTTGTTGCAGAAATGAAGCAACTATACGATCGCGGTATTCGTAACTTCTGGTTTACTGATGCTCAGTTTATTCCTGCTCGTAGGTTTATGGATGATGCGGTTGAATTATTGCAAAAAATCCTTGATGCAGGTATGGATGATATTCACTGGGCGGCATATATTCGTGCTGATAACCTCACTCCCGAGTTGTGCGACCTCATGGCAAAGACTGGGATGAATTATTTTGAAATTGGCATTACCAGTGGTTCTCAGGAACTTGTCCGCAAAATGCGAATGGGTTATAACTTACGGGTAGTATTGGAAAATTGTCGAGATTTGAAAGCTGCTGGTTTTAATGATTTAGTTTCGGTTAATTACTCATTTAATGTAATAGATGAAACTTATGAAACGATTCGACAAACTATTGCTTATCACCGAGAATTAGAGAAAATTTTTGGAGCAGAAAAAGTAGAACCTGCTATCTTTTTTATTGGGTTACAACCTCACACTCATTTAGAAGATTATGCCCTGAAAAATGAAGTTCTCAAACCAGGATATGACCCCATGAGTTTAATGCCTTGGACTGCCAGAAAATTATTATGGAACCCAGAACCTTTAGGTGCTTTTTTCGGAGAAGTTTGTTTAGAAGCTTGGCAAAGAAATTCTAATGATTTTGGTCGTGAAGTAATGAATATTTTAGAAGAAAAATTAGGTCGTGCTGAATTGGAAGAAGCTTTAAGTGCGCCTCTGGTATCTTCTGAGAAAAAACAGTTAGTAAAAGCAGGTTAATATGTAAGCAGTCAGCTATCAGCTATCAGCTATCAGCTATGAGTTATTAATTCATTATCTTGGGAGAAGGAATTAGTATTCAAGGAGAATGAAAAATTATGTTTGCGCAGCATTCCGCAAGAAATGAAATAGTATTTTCAGCTCACCTTAATTATTGCTTAGTTCTTTCTTTCAAATGCTGATAGCTGTTTGAGCAGGATTCCGCAGGAAATGCTTAGATTAATGTTAATCGGGGTGCGTTATTAGCGCACCTTTTCGTATTAATAAATTTCATCTAAACCTGTAACTATAATTTCATCAAGAATATAATATTCATTATTTATACTGAGCCTTTAAATCTTCACTTATTTAGATAGTTGAGACTCTAATTTTTAGGTTTACAAATTCTGCTTGAGTAAATCAATTAGCTTTTCTAAATCCTTACCTTGATAGTGTTTTAAAAGTTGAATAGCTGCTTCTTCTGGCTCGTCTATTTTGACATTAATAGTTTTGGGTTTCTCATCAATTTTTGAGAAATATTGATTGTCTAAAAATTTATAATTATTACTATCTTGATGACTCCCATCCATTAACTGCCGATAAACTTTCCAAGCTTCAGTTCCTTTTAAAAGATTGTCAAGTTTTGTCAGCTCGAAATAGCAATAAAATTTCTTCTCATAATAGTCTAAATCACTAATCAAATAATCTGAATTATTTCAACTTAAGAATTAAACATTTGCTATCTAGTTTTAATAAAAATTTGATTAAAATAATATGTTCCTTCAGAATTTAGAGCAATACCAATACCACTTAAATTATAGTCACCTACCATATTTTTATGATGACCAGGACTACCTATCCAACCTTGAACAGCTTGTTCTCCAGGATTATTATAACCAAAGTTATTAGCTAGATTTTCTGCCGCACTTTTGTAAGGAATTTTTTGACTGATTACTTTTACTCTTTGTTGAAACCCATCATGGCTAAAAGTTGTTTGTCCACTAGCCATTTGTTGAGCATGAATTCTTGATTGTTGAGCAATAGTATTATCCCACTGGAGAGGTGGTAAGTTTCTAGATTTTCGATATTGATTTATCTGAGCAAATACAGATTTTTCTAATCCATTAACATCAGGTGAAATTGCTACTCTTGGTCTAGAGATAGGAGTTTGTCTAGAATTTTGAATTTCTGGCATTTCTGGCAAATTTTTAATGACTTGTTGATAATTACAACTACCCAACAATATTGCTAGACTCCAGAAAATTTGTTTTAAATATTTATAATTCATTCGTTAATCTACATTGTGCTATGTACAACTTCTTTAAACTCCACTTTCTTTTATTAATTCTACGGCTGCATTTGCCACATTAATAACTTGTTCTAAAGTGGGATTTTAAGCGACCAGAATAAATAAAGCAAATCCGGTTTTTTCCCTTGCAACTACCATTAGGAACTACCTCTTCACATTTAGCATCTGCTTCTTTTAATCCTTCAGATCCAAATGCTTGAAAAAATCTATTAAAAAATAACCGAACAATAGTTAAGAAAACTGTGGATACTTTCTGGTGTAGCTGGCATAATAATATCGTTTATGAAAAATTATATTGTATTAACAATAAATATAATACCATTTATCAACAACTTTTCTACATTTTATGAGCAGGGACATTTCATGGAACATCCCTACTTTAGAGGTATGGAATCTCCGTACAGAGAAGTAAATATCAGATAATTAGTACGCCCCCTGATTAATGATGATGAAAAAGGTAAAATTTGGCGATCGCTACAAAATATTTATTATATAAATCCAAAATGGTACAATTTGAACGGCTAAGTTTTTAACCATTTTCAACCCCTAGAAAAAATGCCCAGGAAAATTACTCAAATCAGAGAAAATATTTCTAACTCTAATCTGGTTTATCGGAAAAATAAAAAATTTAATTTACCATCTCAGCAAAATATCAAGATATTTAATCGCCCAGACCAACTAGAAATAATCTTGTTAAATCAACTCCAAACTAAGAATAATCAAAAATATCAATATTTGCTGATATTGCTATAAAAAGGAAATCCTAAATACACGGTTTATGCCGAAAAAAATAAAGCAAAACAATCCATAATTTATGGTTATGATGAAATTAGAGATAAGCCCAGAAATACTCAGATAAGAGAAAATATTTCTGAATCAGAATTTGCTGAAATTTCGGAAGAGTTTATTAATCAATATATTCAAGAGGAAGTAAGAAGAAAAGTCAAGGTACTTGAAGCAGAAAGGCGGAGGAAAGTCGAGGAATAAAAATTCCGTATTGAATCAGAAATACGGAGAAAAACTGAGAAAAAAAACGCATAGTTGAATCTGAAAGAATTAAAAATATAGAGATAGTTTTAGAAAAGTCTGGCAGAGATAAAAATCAGCTTCCAGAATTTCTGAAGCTTCAAAATCTGATTAGTAAATACTTAAAAATTAGCTTAGAAAAAGTAACTTTAGATAGTCATCTTATTAATGATTTGGGATTAACAACCGATACCAATATTTCTAATACTCCTCTAGCCAAAGCACTCAAAAAAGAATTTCCATTGGAGATGCAAGATAATATGCTTTCTACCACAGTTGGAAATTTATTTTACTTGATTATTCTCAAGAAAATGGTCATCAAATTATTAAGTTAAAAGTTTAAATTAGAGTTAAATAAAATTAATCTTGTTTACTGCAAAAAATTTAATTCGCCGTCTAATATAAGAATTGCATTTACTCACCTAGATAAACTAGAAATAGTTTTATTTAGTCAAGTTAAAACCAAAAATAATCAAGAATATCCATATTTAATGTTTTTTCTGGAAAATTCAGTTCCTAAATATTATATTTCTTCAGAAGAAATTGAGATTGAAAAAAAATATGGAGAAAATATTGGTGGTATTTCTGTAGGGTACAGAAAAGAAATGATCAAAGCCTACTTTATTCAGTTCTACAATCAAATGGAAAAACAGTCAATAAGTAGTCAGAGAATAGAAAGCATTGAAGAAGATAAGTTTGCAAAAATAGCATTAAAGTTAATTAGAAAAGATGCTGAGAAAAATGCCGATAAACTTAGAAGTAAAATTTTAGTCGGAAGTAAAATTTTAGAAAGGGTTAAAAAAGTAATTAGTCAGGAGCTTAAAATAAATATAGAAAGAGTGAAACTAGAGACAATTTTCAGTTTCTCTAAGCTAGATAATATAAAATTTCAATTGGTATTAATGGAATTGCAAATGGCACTCGAAAAAGAATTTAAAATGCCGTCAGAAAAACTGGAGGTAGAGTTACCAGGTAATGATGGGAAATACTCGTGGAATATTAAAGGAATATGCGACTATATTTGCGATGCAATTATTAATCAAGCAAAATAATAAAGGAAACATAATTAGTATTTGTAGAAAGGAATACCTGGTACGGGAGCAAGATGCTCCCACTGTTCTTGTGACAAAAATAATGATAATGCACTACTATTGAAATTACAGCAAATACCCAGTAGAAGAAGTACACAGGACTTACGAAAGGCACTATATATAGATCCTTGCTCAGTTACGCTAGCGCTAACACACCCTACTGGACTGACACAGCTTAAATGGTGCATTAGATTCAATTCAAAAGTCAAAAGTCATGCATTCAAAAGTAAGAATTTTCAAGTTAAAAGCTAATGCACAGTTTTAGCTGTGTCAGTCTACTACCAATAGCGTTCATGCGTAAGTCCTAGTACAGATATTAATAATTAAATCTTACCAGTGCGAGCATCTTGCTCGCGTGGGTGTACCTTACTCACAAAAGTGAAATCTGCTGTAAGGTAGTTTTGCATAGTCGGGAAAAAAATACCTGGTACGGGAGCAAGATGCTCCCACTGTTCTTGTTACAAAAATAATGGCAATGCACCACCATTACAATGCACTACCATCCAAATTACAGCAAATTCCAAGTATATGAAGTACAGATATTAATAATTAAATCCTATCAGTGCGAGCATCTTGCTCGCGTAGGTTTAACCTCACAAACTGAAATCCGCTGTAATTATCCCTCCAAAAACTTCGCCACTGTCTGTACATCCTTATCCCCACGTCCAGAACAGTTAAACACAATACGCGGACTACCATTTAACTGTGGACAGAGAGTTTCCAAATAAGCGATCGCATGAGCAGTTTCCAGTGCTGGAATAATACCCTCCAACTGAGACAAACGTTGAAAAGCAGCTACTGCCTCATTATCAGTCACACTATAATATTCAGCTCTACCGCTATCCTTCAAAAAACTATGCTCGGGTCCGACACCAGGATAATCTAAACCTGCACTAATAGAATGCGGTTCAATTATCTGACCTTCCCGATCCTGTAACAAATAACTCATAGCTCCATGCAACACACCAACACGACCAAGAGTCAGAGTAGCAGCGTGTTTATTCGTCTCAACTCCCTCACCACCAGCTTCTACACCGATCATTCGGACTGACGACTCATTCATAAACTCATGGAATAAACCCATTGCATTAGAACCACCACCAACACAAGCAATCAAAATATCAGGCAAACCGCCCCACTTTTCCAAACATTGAGCGCGGGTTTCTTGACCAATAACAGCATGAAAGTCGCGTACCATCATCGGGTATGGGTGAGGTCCTGCAACGGAACCGAGAATATAATGGGTAGTCTCCACGTTTGTCACCCAGTCTCGAATAGCTTCTGATGTTGCATCTTTCAGGGTGCCGGTGCCAGCTTCCACTGGTCGTACCTCTGCTCCCATTAGTCGCATTCTGAATACATTGAGAGATTGACGCTCCATATCGTGAACGCCCATATAGATGATACATTCCAATCCAAACCGAGCGCAAACTGTGGCAGTGGCGACACCATGTTGACCAGCACCTGTTTCGGCAATGACACGTTTTTTACCCATTTTCAGAGCTAATAGAGCTTGAGCTAAAGCATTGTTGATTTTGTGGGCGCCAGTGTGGTTGAGGTCTTCCCGTTTGAGGTAAATTTGTGGACCAGTGCCATCAGGTCTGGCATAATGAGTTGTGAGACGTTCGGCAAAATAAAGAGGACTAGGGCGACCTACATAGTCTTGCAGAAGTTGTTGGAGTTCTTTTTGGAAAGCGGGTTCTTGACTGTATTTTTTGTAGGCCGCTTCTAGTTCAAATAGGGCTGGCATTAATGTTTCGGGGACATATTTACCGCCAAACTGGCCATATCTGCCCAGGGAATCTGGTTGTTGAGTTGAAGTAGGATTTAGAGGTGTAGTAGTCACTAATTTTTTCTCAAAATAGAATATTTTTCATTTTGACACTCTCACCGTTAAATCGGAGATTATAACGGGAGATTCTTGTATCACAGATTCTTAACTAGGTAACAAATCAAACAAGCTGAGTTGTACCCCCGTCAGACCATCTCCACAAGCTTTCTTGCTCCGTCTTTACGCGCTCGGGAACCTCAGGGCAGGCGGTGCGCTTTTCTTTAACCGTGTGCCCCACGGCGATTAATCCTCTTTTTCTAATTACTTTTGCAGCAGCTACATCCCGATTCAGTTGATAACCACAACTGCTACAATTATGTTTTCTATCAGACAGTTTCTTCTTCTGAATATGCCCACATAACGGACATTCTTGAGAGGTATAATTCTTGTCAACTTTTGCATAATACTTACCTCTTTTCCAGCAAACATACGGCAATATTTCGTTGATAAACTGACCTATACCACTGTCATTAGATTGTTTTCTGACAATACCTCTAGACCAAGATTTAAAATTGATATCTTCAACAAAAATATTATCTGTAAAATCGCAAAGTTGATGAGCTAGTTTGAAATGCCAATCACGTCTAGTATTAGCTATTTTTTCATGTAGTCTAGCTATTTTATTCTGGAGTTTTAACCAGTTATTTGAACCTCTTGTTTTCTTCTTAAGTCTTCTTTGCAGCAATTTAAGCTCGCGCAGTGAACTCAATAAAAACTTAGGAGACTTGATTAATTTTCCAGTTGAAGTAGCTACAAAAGATTCTATTCCTGCATCTATACCTAATGACCTTTTACCTATTGGATTTTCTGGCACTGACTCTGATGAAAAAAAGGTAATCATCAGATAATAACCACTAGCTTTTCTAACTATCCTAGCTTGTTTAGCTTGAAAACCATCTGGATACGGCCTACTTTGTTTAATCTTAATCCAACCTAGCTGAGGTAGTTTAATCCTATTATTACCTAGACAATTTTTCAGCATGGCAGGAAAAACAAAGCTTCTCATCTTTTTCTTAAATCTAGGGAAACCTTTACCCAGAGATTTCATTTCCGAAAATGCTCTATCTAAAGTTTTTAAAGTTTGTTGTAAAACTTGAGCATTAACTGACTTTAATCTAGGATTAGTTTTCTTAGCTATTGTTAAGTTTTTAGCTTGATAATTATAATTAGGGTAAGAAGTATCAGCAGGGATAATATATTCAGAAATAATGGAACAACTATTGATTGGTGACTTCCTTGAACTTAACCAATCTTTACGCTCTCTTAAAGCGTAGTTATACACGCTTTTACAGACATCAAGAATATGATTAATTTCTGCCTCTTGATGCCGAGTTGGTTTAAGCTTGTACTGGTAAGTTAAAGTAATCAAGTTTGTGGTTTTTGCTGATTTCTAAACATTATATAACCCTAACACAAAAATTGTTTCGTTATCACTCAATTATTTTTCTGGTTGAAATTCGCATTGGGGCTGTCTGCGTGGGTTTCCCGCGCAGTTTATACGCCCCGTCTCACCGCTAAATTAAAAATTATAACGGGAGTCCTCTTTCAACATTCTCTGATGGATAGGCTTTTTGTTAATGGATAATGGATAATTAGGGTTTGCGCTTCACTAGTCTTTTTGCTAAGGCAGGGAGTAGGGAGTAGGGAGTAGTTAAGAGTCAAGAGGAATAGGGAGTTGTGGAAGAAGTAGTCAGAAAAACTATCCCTTGATTTCCTACTCAAGTCTTGCCCAAAATCCTAGATTTTTGAACCATTACCATGATGTATATAAATTTTTGTATTTGTATCCATCGACTTTTTTGATAAAACTTTAACTTTTATTGGCAGATATCAAGCAAATATAATTTTTGTAAAATATTGTTATAAAAATCATCTAACATTTTTAAAACAGTCCAAAATAATTAGTATAGGTTTCTTGTCTTTATGTGTTTAAAACTTACAGAGAAGAGAAACACATCTAAAGTTTTAGATGAAAACATCAAGAAAATTTTAAGAGAAAATTATGGAAATTGAAGAATTGTTGGCACGTTATGCCTCCGGAGAAAGAAATTTTCGGGATATTGATTTATTTCGATCCGAGCTTAGTAATGTGAATTTAGCTGGTGCGAGTTTGTTTCGTGCTAATTTATTCCGGGCTAATTTATTTAGAGCAAATTTAATTGGCGTTAATCTGTACAATGCTACTTTGATTGGTGCTAATTTGTATTGTGCGAATCTGAGTGGGGCGAATCTGAGTGGGGCGAACCTGACTCGTGCAGATTTGAGTGGGGCGAATTTGAGTGGGGCAGATTTGAGTGCTGCTGACTTGAGTGGGGCAATTTTGAGTTATGCTCATCTCAGTTATGCTGATATGAGTCGCGCTAATTTACAGAAAGCAATTCTAATTGATACAAACTTGAGTCATGCTAATTTAAGTGGTGCTGACCTCAAGAATACCAAGATAAATGGGGTTGAGGTGAAGGAGACTCGATTTTCTCTTGGTATTGGACTATCTGCAGAGATGAAGAAAGAGTTGCAACAGCAAGGTGCAATTATTGAAGATTTGCCTGGGGAACCTCACGCGAGTAGATTACTTGCCACTCGGTAGTAGGGGTAGGAGACAGGAGACAGGAGACAGGAGACAGGAGACAGGAGACAGGAGACAGGAGACAGGAGACAGGAGACAGGAGACAGGAGACAGGAGACAGGAATTAGTGCCGCTACGCGGAAGTCAAAAGTCAAAAGTCAAAAGTCAAAAGTATTGATTTGTAATTGTTTTAGGATTTTAGGCGTTGGTGAAAAGAGGTATGATATCTGTCCGGATAAGAGCGCGATAGAACTCTGTTGCGCTTACCCGACCAAAAAACTTTCTCCTTATAATCGGGGTTTCAACTTCATTCTTCCCTCCTGAGGACTGACTCCTGACTCCTGACTCCTAAGTAATTAAGATTAGTATCATACCCGCGCTTCACCAACGCCGGATTTTATAACTGGTTAGTTGTTTCCGCCATCCTGCACTAGAAAAAAAGAATAGGGGAAATAAGGTGGAAATTTGCCTCCAGATTCACCATCTCCCCACATTCCCCTCCTGGGAGAGGTTAGGGAGCTGAAGTCAAAAGTCAAAAGTCAAAAGTATTGATTTGTGCATAGATAATGGTATCTGTTTGCGGAGCATTCTAGAACGGAAACGCTTTTTAAATAGAACCCTTTTGGTATCTATAATATCAAGTAACATTAATTAACCGCAATGTAGGGACGTTGTATGCAACATCCCTACGAGATTGGGGAAAGATTGTTTATTAATGTTATTTAATGAGACATGATATAAGAGCGATCGCTTCCAATTTCAACTATTATTTTTTCACTTCTTTCACACCATCCTTAACATAACTTGCCTTACCATTACCATTTCCATTTTCGTTAGTATAACCATTACCATTGCCATTACCATTAGAAAAACCATTACCATTAGAAAAACCATTACCATTAGAAACACCATCCATCTCATAACCCCCTGCCAACTCTTCAGCAGATTTATGAAATAAACGCGACTGTAAACCCTTCGCCATCACATAAAATATCGGCACCACATACAAACTCAAAATTGTAGAAACCAACATACCACCCATAACCGACATCCCAATTGAAACCCGACTAGCAGCACCTGCACCAGAAGCAAAAGCTAATGGCATTACCCCGAAAATGGTAGAAAACGCCGTCATTAAAATTGGACGAAACCGTAAACGGGATGCCTCAACTGCCGCTTTAGTAATAGACATACCATCTGCCAACAACTGGTTAGCAAATTCCACAATCAAAATAGAGTTTTTCGTTGCCAAACCAATCAACATAATCAACCCAATTCGACTATAAACATTTACTTCCAACTGCGCCAACCACAATGCTCCAAAAGCACCCAACAAAGATAACGGTACTGCCAACAAAATCACTACCGGGTCAATATAACTCTCAAACTGAGCTGCCAAGGTCAAGAAAATAAAGATCATTGCCAAGCCAAAAATAAACACTGTCGCTTCACCAGCATCTCGAAACTGTGACGACTCACCCTTGAGGTCGGTTCGCATATCAGCAGGTAAAACCCGGTCTGCCAAATCGTCCAATGCTTCTAACGCCTCACCCAGACTTACTCCTGGAGCAGGACTTCCTTGAATAGTTGCCGAACGAAATCTATTAAAATGATTAATCTGAGGAGGAGTGGTTGTCGTACTTACTTTCACCACATTACTCAAAGGTATCATTACTCCTGACTCAGTCCGTACATATAAATCATCAATATTTTGTAAACTATTACGAAACTGTTCCTCAGCTCGCACAATTACATCATAACGTTGATTTCCTTGGGTAAAGTTAGTAATATCTTCCCCTCCCATCATTATTTGCAATGTTCGCGCAATATCCTCCACCGACACACCTAAATTAGATGCCTGAGCACGGTCAATTTCTACCGATATCTCCGGTTTATTAATCTTCAAATCTGTATCAATATTATTTAACTGGGGTAACTGTTGCGCTTCACTGGTAAATTCTTCAGAGACTCGCGCTAATTCTTCTAAATCATTTCCCTGCAACACAAATTCTACTGGTTGACTGCGACCTCTACCAGGCAATGAACCGGGGTTAATGGGAAATACTCGTCCATCAGTAATGGGAGCAAATGCTCCAAATAACCGTTTAACAATTTCTTGTTGTGCTTCCTCTGGTTTCTTGCGTTCCGACCATGGTTTGAGGTTGGTG
Organism: Okeania sp. SIO2C2; assembly: GCF_010692625.1. Lineage (NCBI taxonomy): Bacteria > Bacillati > Cyanobacteriota > Cyanophyceae > Oscillatoriales > Microcoleaceae > Okeania > Okeania sp. SIO2C2. Next base: position 2,943 of record NZ_JAAHGM010000033.1, on the reverse strand, counting down.
AAAGCAAAAGCTCGGTTAGCTTGGGCAGATCGACCAAATCCAACAATACTGAAATAACCTCTCATTTCAGGTATTTGAGAGAGTTTATCTTCTACTTGACGCATGACGTTATCAGTATATTGAACACTGACACCTTCTGGTGCAGAAACGGATACAAATACTCGCCCCCGGTCTTCTGTGGGCAAAAATCCTTGGGGCAGTTGTTGATATAGCCAAAAGATTACCCAGAAAGATAGGACAAATCCTAAAATTACTAATGGTTTCATTCTCATCAACAGACGCAATGACCAATCATACATGGCTGAGATGCGACTTAGAGCATAATCAAATAAATCTAGGGGAGTAGCAACTACGCGGGAAAGGAAGTTTTGATGTTCTTTTGGTTGATGTCTTTTTAAGATTCGCCCTGATAAGGTTGGTGCTAAAGTCAAAGCAACGAAGGTGGATAATACGACTGAGACTGCAATAGTTAGAGCAAATTCATTAAATACTTGCCCTGAAGAACCTCCAGAAAATGCGACTGGTAAGAATACGGCAATTAATACAACTGTGGTGGCAATGACGGCAAATACTACTTCTCCTACTCCTAATATGGCTGCTTGCATGGGAGTTTTGCCTTCTTCTTGAATATCTCGAACTATATTTTCTAAGACAACAATGGTGTCATCTACTACTAAACCTGTTGATAGTGTGAGGGCAAATAGGGTCAGGGTGTTGATGGAAAATCCCATGAAATACATTACCCCAAAGGCACCAATGAGAGAAACGGGGATGGTGATGGTGGGAATGAGAGTTGCTCGCCAATCTCGCAGAAACGCATAGATAACTAAGACAACTAAACAAATTGCTAAAAATAAGCTTTTCCAAACTTCTTTGATAGCAACTTCCACAAATGTTGAGTAGTCAACGCTGATGTAATATTCCATTCCTTCGGGGAAGTCTTTGGATAATTCCTTCATCCTGGTTTTAACGCCGTTAGCAACTTCTATGATATTTGCCCCGGATAATTTACTGATACCAAGACCTACTGCTGGTTTACCATTATAACGAGCAATGGTGCGATCGCTCTCTGCTCCAATTTCTGCTCTACCAATGTCTCTAAGTCTGGTGAGGGAATTATCATCATTTCTTCTAAGGATCAGGTTTTGATATTCTTCTGTTGTTTGCAGACGACCAAAAGTCCGAATCGGGTATTCGGTCGATTTCCCTTCTATTCTCCCACTGGGAATTTCTACGTTTTGTCGTCTAAGTGCTTGCTCTACATCTAATGCCGTAATATTTCGGGCAGCCATTTTTTGGGGGTCTAACCATAATCGCATAGCGTAGCGACGTTCGCCACCGATAAAAATACTACCTACTCCGTTGACAGTTTCTAAAACATTTTTAATGAATTTATCAGCGTAGTTGCTTAACTCTAAGGAGGTGTATTTTTCCCCAGTTAAAGCAATCCAAATAATGCGTTCATCATCGCTACTGCGTTTAGAAACTACTGGTGCGTCAACTTCATCGGGAAGTCTTCTCATAGCACGGGAAACTCGACTACGAACGTCTTGAGCTGCTGCTTCTAGGTCACGGTCTAGTTTAAATTGAACATTTATGGAACTTGAACCTTCCCTGGTGCTGGAGGTCAGAGTTTTGACTCCTTCGACACCGTTAATTTCTGCTTCGAGAATTTCTGTTACTTCTGTTTCTACTACTTCTGGGTTAGCTCCTGAGTAGGTGGTTCGCACGCTAACTACTGGAGGTTCAATAGTCGGAAATTCTTGCACTGGTAGACGGGTGTAACCTACTAATCCGATTAGGATAATTAGCAGGGAACAGACCGAGGCAAATACTGGTTTTTTGATGAAAAAATTGGTAAACATTAATTATCAAGTCAAAAGTTAAAAGTCAAAAGTCAAAAGTTAAAAGTCATATTTTGACTGTCATTTTATCTTAAGTCAAAATTCCAAATTCCCAAGTTAAAAGTCATATTTTGACTGTCATTTTATCTTAAGTCAAAATTCCAAATTCCCAAGTCAAAATTCCCAAGTCATATTTTGATTGTCATGTTCTCAAGTCAAAATTCCCAAGTCATATTTTGACTGTCATTTTCTTAAGTCAAAATTCCCAAGTCAAAATTCTCAAGTCAAAAGTTAAAAGTCATATTTTGACTGTCATTTTCTCAAGTCAAAAGTTAAAAGTCATATTTTGACTGTCATTTTCTCAAGTCAAAATTCCCAAGTCATATTTTGACTGTCATTAAATGGTAAAATCTGATGACCAGAAAATTGGGTTTAAAACCTCCCCCTTTTAGGGATACTTTTAAATTTGTTTTTCTTTGATAAATATGTTATTATGTTGTTAGTTTAAAACTCAGGTTATGAAAGCTAGATTTAAGTATCGTATCTATCCAACACCGGGACAAAAATACCGATTAGCAAAGCTATTTGGTTGTGTCCGTGTGGTTTGGAATGATAGTCTAGCTTGCTGCCAAGAAAAGTATAAATTAGGAAAAAATCAACCTACTAATTCAGAACTACAAAAACAGTTTATCACTCAATCGAAAAAGACTAAAGACAGAGAATGGTTATCAGAGGTTTCTGCCATACCACTACAGCAATCTTTAAACGATTTAAACCAGGCTTATCAAAACTTTTTTCAATCAACCAAAGGTAAGAGAAAGGGTAAACCTGTTAAACCTCCTAAATTTAAGAGTAGAAAGTCAAGGCAAACAGCTAGGTTTACAAAAGGTGGATTTAAAGTTGGTCAGCATAAAGTTTATTTAGCCAAAATAGGAAAACTGAAAATTGTGTGGTCAAGGGAACTACCTGCTACTCCATCATCAGTAACAGTAATTAAAGATTCAGCCAATAGATATTTTCTGAGTTTTGTAGTAGAAATACAACCGGAAATCTTACCTGAAACTGATAATTCAGTAGGTATAGATTTAGGAATTTCTAC